>JANNXP010000123.1:0-23501 GCA_031409615.1 Haliea sp.
TCCCAACTCTGACCCCAAACGGCCCGCTTACCATTAGAGGAAATGCTATGAGCCACACGCCTAAGGAACTCAAATACGCCAGCACGCACGAATGGGCACGGTTGGAAGAGGATGGCACGGTGACCGTCGGCATCACCGCCCATGCCCAGGAGGCGCTGGGTGATGTGGTGTTTGTAGAGCTGCCCGAAGTGGGTACTGTGCTGGCGGTAGCCGACGAGGCGGGTGTGGTGGAGTCGGTCAAGGCGGCCTCCGATATCTACGCGCCGCTGGCGGGTGAAGTGATAGATATCAACGGGCAGCTTGAAGACAACCCCGAGATGGTTAACGCCGATCCTTACCACGAGGGTTGGTTCTATAAGTTGCAACCCGCCGACCTCAGTGATTTGGACAACCTGCTGACTGCTGAAGAATACCGGCAGCAGTGCGAGGACGAATAGAGGCCTAAACCTCTTTTGCGCAACGCCCCATGATTGATCTTTTCCTACGTAAGGGCGCCGACCACCGTCTGCGCGGTGGACACCTTTGGGTGTATTCCAACGAAGTGGACAGCGCGCGCTCGCCGCTGGGCGGATTTTCCGCCGGCGATCTGGTCACCGTCAGAAACACTAACGGTAGCGTGCTGGGCAGCGCCTACATGGAGCCCAACTCACTGATCTGTGCCCGGGTCTACGCGCCCGCTGAGCAGCGCCCGCTGGACGCGCAATTATTCACCGCGCGACTTGCTACGGCGCTGGCAATGAGAGAAGCGGCCTTCGAGCAACCTTTTTACCGGCTGGTGTATGGCGACAGCGACACCCTGCCCGGCGTCGTTATCGACCGCTTTGGTGATGTGCTGGTGCTACAGCTCAACAACGAGGGACTGGAGCGCTATCGCGAGCCGCTGTTGGCGGCGCTGGTTGCGCTGCTGCAGCCGCGCGGCATTCTGTTGCGAGCCGACAGTCGCAGCCGGCGCGAGCAGGGCCTGGCCACGGACAGCGAAGTTGTTTACGGCGAAGTGCCACAGCAGGTGCCGCTGCAGGAGAACGGTGTGCACTTCCTCGCGCCGGTTTACGCCGGCCAGAAAACCGGCTGGTTTTATGATCACCGCATGTCGCGCGCGCGCCTCGCGGCATGGGTCAAAGGCAAAAGCGTGCTGGACGTGTACAGCTACATTGGCGGCTGGGGTATCCAGGCAGCGGCGTTTGGCGCCAGCGCGGTGTGCTGCGTGGACAGTTCGGTGCAGGCACTGGAGGGTGTGGAGGCCAACGCCCGAATCAATGCAGTGGAGGCTCGCGTCAGTACACGTCGCGGCTCCGCGCCTGAACTGATGGATGCCATGTATGTCGAGGGAACACGGTTTGACGTAGTGATTCTCGACCCGCCCGCATTCATCCAGCGCAAAAAAGATTTGAAGAAAGGCATCGCTGCCTACCGCCGCATCAATGAACTGGGCTTGCAGCTGTTACACCCGGGCGGCCTGCTCGTCTCCGCCTCCTGTTCCATGCACCTGTCGCGCGCGGAACTGATCGCCGCCATGCAACAGGCTGCGGTACGCACGGGTTGCCAGATTCGTGTGGTGGAGCAGGGCGCACAGGGGCCGGATCATCCTGTTCATCCGGCGATTCCCGAGACTGAGTATTTGAAGGCGGTGTTTGCTCGTAAGCTGTAGATTAGAAGATGGGTGTGCTTGAGTTTTCACTCTGACCCTCAATGCTAAATATTCCTTGGTAGCTTTGCGGCTAGGAATGATCGTTCTGGACCTGATGCCCGACTACCGAGGTGCCTATTCGTTCGAAAACAGGCAGATCAAAATCAGCGAAGGGAAATCACCGGCCAGCCGTGCTCAAGAGCTTTGGCGCGCAACGTATCATCCGGATTAACCGCCACCGGATTGTCCACCAGCTCCAGCAACCGCTGATCGTTATGCGAATCGCTGTAAAACCAGGCGCCATCAAGATCGAGCTGGCGCTCCTTCAGCCAGTAAGATAGGCAGGTAACCTCGATTGGCGCCGTGATGAAGCGACTGGTGGCGGTAGCGTTTCAAACAACGGCGCGCTCGCGCATCCGACTGCTTTGACTTGTTAAGGGGAACAGGGCACGATATACCAACATGTATTACAGGGTGACGGCCATGCCTCGAAATACTAGCGTAACAATTGGGAGCCACTTTGAGACGTTCATAGCGGAGCAACTCGATGAAGGCCGCTACGGAAGTGCCAGCGAAATTGTGCGGGCCGGATTGCGACTCTTGGAGGAGCATGAAAATCGGGTGCGGCAATTGCGTGCGGCCCTGATCCAAGGCGAAGAAAGCGGCTTCGTTGAGTATAGCCTCGAAGAGTTTATGGATAGTTTGGGCTAACACGGGTGAGACGATTCAGACTTTCCGCGGCAGCTGACGCTGACATGAGGAAGATTGCTGCGCTCACGCTGCAGCATTGGGGGCAAACACAACGTGACGCCTGTATTAGCGAGTTGTTCCGGGCCTTTAGTCGCCTTGCGGAGACCCCACAGATAGCCACAGGAATTGACGCTATTCGAGAAGGCTATAGAAAGTTTCCTCAGGGTAGCCATGTGATATTCTTTCGCGAGTCTGAAATCTTTGGCATCGAAATCATTCGGGTATTGCACAAACGCATGGACGTTGGCGCTCACATCAATTTCCCTTGACAGTTTCGCTATACCGCTTATCACAGTTAAGCGATTTGCGACGTTCGTCCTCGCGGCTCACCGACGTCCGCTATCGGAAAAACGCTCACCAGAATCAAACGTGATCGCGCACTGTCGGCCAGATCCGGTATGCGCTATTACCGCCGGCCACTATTAAGGCAGCTGCAGCTTGGCGAGCGGAGGGACATAATCACCGCAGCGAAATCACCGGCCAGCCAAGCTCCAGCGCTCTGGCGCGCAAGGTCTCATCCGGATCAACCGCCACCGGATTGTCCACCAGCTCCAGTAGCGGCAGATCATTGTGCGAATCGCTGTAAAACCAGGCGTCTTCGAGACCCATAGCGCGACCCTCAAGCCAGTCATGCAGCCGCGTAACTTTGCCCGCCTGGTAAGAGGCGACGCCGCTGGGCTTTCCCGTATAGATCCCGTCCACGATTTCCGCTTCACAGGCGATAAGGTTTTCCACCCCCAACGTTTCGGCAATGGGTGTCGTGATAAAGCGATTGGTGGCGGTAATGATTAGCAGTTCGTGTCCGCGCTGGCGGTGGTCGGCAATGAGAGCGGCGGCTTTCGGCAACATGATGGGTTTGATCTTGCTGTCCATGAACGCCCGGTGCCAGGTTTTCAATAGTGCGGGCGAATGCCCCTTCAGCGTACTGAGTGCGAGACGCAGGTAAGCGTCGATATCCAGCACGCCCGCTTGATAGTCGGCATAGAACTGTTCACTGCGCCGGGCGAAATCGTCGCTGTCCACCAACCCCTGTTCGCACACGAATTGGCTCCATAGATGGTCGCTGTCGCCGCCGATCAGGGTATTGTCCAGGTCGAAAATCGCCAGTGTCACGGTGGGAGCCTCAAAAAATCCGGTGGCCAGCATAGCCGCAGAGTCAGCTATAGTAAATTTCTCAGGGCGCGCAATTTGTGGAACAATACTCGGCTCTAATAACAGCGGGCTTTTTTTCGTGATTGATTCAGACGGTTTCAGACCGAACGTAGGCATAATGCTGGCCAACGACCAGGGCCAGCTACTGTGGGCCCGTCGGGTCGGCGGTCACGATGCCTGGCAATTCCCCCAGGGCGGCATCAGCGCAGGTGAGACTCCGGAACAGGCGCTGTACCGTGAGTTGCATGAGGAAGTGGGCCTCACGCGCGATGCGGTCGAGGTGCTGGGCTCCACCAAGGGCTGGCTGCGCTATCGGCTGCCGCGGCGGTTCATTCGTGAGGGCCAAAAGCCATTGTGTATCGGGCAGAAACAGAAATGGTTTTTGCTGCGCCTGCTGGAGGCGGACGCGGCGGTGCAACTAAACCTGAACGACAAGCCGGAGTTTGATCACTGGCAGTGGGTCAGTTACTGGTACCCGCTGAATCAGGTGATCTCTTTCAAGCGCGAGGTGTACCGCAAGGCCATGAAAGAGCTGGCGCTGCCGCTGGGACGCCATACCGATAAACAGGGAGTGTTATAAGCTGTGATGCTTGAGACCCTGCGTAATATTGTTCAGGAGGTGAATTCAGCCAGCGGGGTGAATGACGCCCTGCAGATTATCGTGCGCCGGGTGCGCGACGCGATGAATACGCAGGTATGCAGTGTGTTTATGCGCGACCCGGCCAGTGGGCGCTATGTATTTCGAGCCACGCAGGGGCTCAACCAGGAACTGGTTGGTGTGGCCAGCCTCGCCGCCGGGGAGGGCCTGGTCGGCCTGGTGGCGGAGCGCGGCGAGCCGGTCAATCTGGACGACGCTGAAAATCACCCCAGCTTTCGCTTCGTGCCCGGCATCGGCGAGGAGCACTTTCACGCCTTTTTGGGTGTGCCTATCATTCACCAGCGGGAGTTGCTGGGTGTGCTGGTAGTGCAGCAGGCTGAGCGCCGTCGTTTCGATGAGAGCGACGAAGCCTTTTTGGTGACCCTGTCCGCCCAACTCGCCGGTGTGATTGCCCACGCCCAGGTTACCGGTGCGCTGGACACACAGGCGCTGACCGGTGCCGCCCCCGCCAAAATCACCGGCGTGCCCGGTGCCCCGGGGATTGCGATAGGCACTGCAGTGGTGGTGTCGCCGGGGGCGGATCTCTACGCCGTGCCGATGCGCGCGGCGCAGGACAGGCGTAAGGAAGTGCGCGCTTTTCGGGAAGCCCTGCACAGCGTGCAAAAGGATATCCAACTGGTCGCGGATAACCTGGGCACAGAATTGAGCCCCGAGGATCACGCGCTGTTTGATGTCTACCTCAGCATCCTGGACGACTCGACCATCGGCAAGGAGGTGGTCGGCCTGATTAAGGCCGGACAGTGGGCGCAGGGCGCGCTGAGTCAGGTGATGATCGAGCACATTCGCCATTTTGAGCGGATGGAACACAGTTATCTGAAAGAGCGGGCTGTGGATGTTAAGGATCTGGGTACGCGAGTGCTTGCTTACTTGCAGGCGGCAAATCAGGAAGTACGTGCGTATCCCAGCCAAACCATCCTGGTGGGAGAGGAGTTGACGGCGACATCGCTGGGCGAGATTCCGCGCGACAAACTCGTCGGCCTGATCTCCGTGCGCGGCTCGGGCAACTCCCATGTGGCCATTCTTGCTCGGGCCATGGGGGTGCCCACGGTCATGGGCGCGGTTGACCTGCCCTATGCCAGGTTGCAGGACCGCGAGCTGATCATCGACGGTTACAACGGTATCGTGCATCTCAACCCTCTGCCCGAGATCAGGCTGCGCTTCCAGCAGGTGCTGGATGAGGACAAGGCGCTGTCGCGAGATCTGGAATCCCTGCGTGACGAGCCCTGCGTAACACTCGATGGCCAGCGTATGCCGCTGTGGGTCAACACCGGGTTGATGATCGACGTGACGCGCTCGCTGGAGCAGGGTGCAGAGGGTGTCGGCCTGTACCGCACGGAGGTGCCGTTTTTGTTGCGGGATCGTTTTCCCAGTGAGGAGGAGCAGCGGCAGATCTATCGCGAGCAGCTGGAGGCTTTCGCGCCAAAACCGGTGACCATGCGCACCCTGGATATCGGCGGCGACAAGGCCCTGCCGTATTTTCCCATCGAGGAAGACAACCCCTTTCTGGGCTGGCGCGGCATTCGTGTGACACTCGATCACCCGGAGATATTCCTGGCCCAGGTCCGGGCCATGCTCAAGGCGAATGAGGGTTTGTGGAACCTGCGCATCATGTTGCCCATGGTGTGTAATATCTCCGAGCTGGACGAGGCGCTGGCGTTGATCCGCCGCAGCCACCGCGAACTCGTGGAGGACGGTTTAAAAGGGAAATTGCCACCCATCGGGGTTATGGTTGAGGTGCCGGCGGCGGTCTACCAGGCCCGAGCCATGGCCAGACGAGTCGACTTCCTGTCCGTTGGCAGTAATGATCTGACCCAATATCTGTTAGCAGTAGATCGCAATAATGCCCGTGTAGCAGGGCTCTATGACTCCCTGCATCCGGCGGTGTTACAGGCACTGAACGATATTGCGGTGGCGAGTCGGGTTGAGGGTATCCCCATTGGAATCTGCGGCGAGTTGGCCGGAGAACCCGGTGGTGCGGTGTTGTTACTGGCGATGGGTTACAACGTGCTGTCGATGAACGCGACCAGCTTGCCCAGAGTCAAGAAAGCCCTGCGCACTGTTCGACTCAGTGAGGCGCGCGATTTACTTGAGGAGGTGATGGCAATGGAGTATGGCCTGGATATCGGTCGACGCCTGGAGCAGTTCCTCGCCGCGCACGGGATGGAAAAATTCATCCACAGCCCGGTGGAGTAGCGAGTTTTCGCCAGCACTGCGCCCGCTGCGGCACAGCGTCACGCTCCGCTCAGGCTAAATTCCTGTTGCTGCACCGCGCTCCGCGCCCCTTGTGCATTAAAGCTCTGTTCCCGCCAGCTGGCCCGCCCCTGGGCATCGGTCCACACGGTGGTGCTGGAGCGCGTACCGTAGACCTCAGTCACAATGAACTGGGCTGACAATGTGGTATCCATGCTGCTATCCAGGCCCTGCCCGCGCAGCGTGTGTTGATCAGCCAGTCGACGGTCCGTGACGACAGTGGCCAGCGCACTATGCGATATCCGGTTGGTCTGCAGCAGCGCCTGCAATCTGGCTTTGCCCAACACGACTTTCGGCCATGGTGTGTCGAGCTGCGCATTGCTCAGCCCGTAGACACCGGGCGGCAGACACTGCGGATCTGCGCCGTCGCTGTTGCTGAAATACCACAGACTGTGGCGATCGCCCACCAGCAGGTTAAATCCGGCGTAGTCGCGCGCGCGGTTTGCAACATCGTTCAGGAAGATCTGTGGGTCTTGCGTGCCAGTCAGGTAGGCAAGGGGCAGTTCCCCACGGGAGCGGGGCGCGACGGCTGTGCGCGCCGGGTCGCGGTAGTTGGTTACTGCCGCAAAGCGGCCGCTGCGGGTCACGCCCATCCAGGTGCCGCCCTGCAGCAGATCCTTGCCGGCTAGTAGTTCAGGGTGCGCGGCCCAAAAATCAGACACAGCGGTGGGCCTGGCGTGGTACTCGTCGCGGTTGGCTGCCACCAGCAGTGGATACTCGAGTGCAACCTGGTGGGCAATAATCAGCAGACACATACAGTGCAACCGGCAGTTGGGGGAAAGAATTGTGCATCGCCACGCGCTGGATGATAATACTGTTTTTCCACTGCGCTTACTCCTGCAGGCTGCGACAGGCCCGCTCTTTCAACGGCGACTCCATGACGTGCAACGATGCTACCTTATCCTGAAATAGACCCGGTCGCCCTCGCGCTGGGGCCGTTAAAAATCCATTGGTACGGCTTGACCTATCTGACTGGACTGGCCTTCGCCTGGTGGCTGGCAGCACGCCGCACCCAGCGGCCCTGGTCGGTAGTGCGCCGCGAGCAGGTTGACGACCTTATTTTCTACGCTGCCCTTGGCGTGGTCCTCGGTGGCAGGATTGGTTACGCCGTGTTTTACGGCGGTGAAAAACTGGTCCAGGATCCCGCCTGGATGTTGCGGGTGTGGCAGGGGGGGATGTCGTTTCATGGCGGCTTCCTGGGCGTACTGTTTGCGATGTACCTGTTTGCCCGCCGCCATAACATTGTGTTTGGCGCACTGATGGACTTCGTCGCGCCGCTGGTGCCGGTGGGCCTGGCACTCGGTCGGCTGGGGAATTTTATCGGCCAGGAGCTATGGGGACGACCGACCGACGTGCCCTGGGCTATGGTGTTTCCGCGTGACCCGCTGCAATTGGCCCGCCATCCATCTCAGCTGTACCAATTTGCGCTGGAGGGCATGCTGCTATTCGCCATTATGTTGTGGTTTTCATCGCGCGAGCGACCCACCTGGTCCATTGCCGGTGTCTTTGCCCTCGGCTATGGTTGCCTGCGCTTTATTGCCGAGTTCTTTCGCGAACCGGATGCGCAAATTGGTTTCCAGGCGCTGGGATGGATGACGCGCGGACAGCTGCTGTCGCTGCCCATGATTGCATTGGGTATCTACCTGATCGCGTCGGCTTACCGCAACGTCGCACCACAAGCAAAGGGAACACACCTTAAATGAAGCAGTATCTCGAGCTGTTGCAGGATATCCTCGACCACGGTGTACAAAAAGGTGATCGCACCGGCACTGGCACCGTGTCTGTGTTCGGACGGCAGTACCGCCACGATCTGGCCGACGGGTTTCCGCTGCTGACCACCAAGAAACTGCATTTTAAAAGTATTGCCAATGAACTGTTGTGGTTTCTCAGCGGCAACACCAACACGCGCTGGTTGCAGGAGAACGGCGTGTCTATTTGGAACGAGTGGGCCACCGAAGAGGGCGAGCTTGGCCCCATCTACGGTGCTCAGTGGACTGCGTGGCCCACCCGCGACGGCGGTACGATCAACCAGATCGATTATGTCATCGATTGCCTGCGCCATAATCCGGACAGCCGCCGCATCCTGTTTCACGCCTGGAACGTAGAGTTTCTGCCCGATGAACGCATGACACCGCAGGACAATGTGAGGGCAGGGCGTATGGCCCTGCCGCCCTGCCATCTTCTGTACCAGTTTTATGTGGCACAGGGGCGGCTATCCGCCCAGCTGGTGATTCGCTCCAGCGACTCCTTTTTGGGCCTGCCTTACAACACGGCGAGTCTGGCGCTGTTGACCCTGATGCTGGCGCAGCAATGTGATCTGGAGCCGGGGGAAATAATCATTTGTACCGGGGACTCCCATATCTACAACAACCATCTGGAGCAGGTGCAGCAGCAGTTGCGTCGCGAGCCGCGGCCGCTGCCCCGTCTTAATATCCTGCGCCGTCCCGCCAGCATCTATGACTATTGTTTCGACGATTTCGAGTTGCTGGATTACAGTCCCCACGCGCATATCGCCGCCCCGGTAGCCGTGTGAGCACCGGACTCGCCAATTGATCAGGCTGGCGCTGATTGTTGCCGCCGCAGAAAACGGTGTGATTGGCAGAGACAATGCACTGCCGTGGCATCTGCCTGAGGATCTGCGCCATTTTAAACGTATCACGATGGGCAAGCCCATCGTCATGGGCCGCAAAACCTTCGAATCTATTGGCAAACCCTTGCCGGGGCGCACAAACATTGTAATCACCCGCAATCCGGCGTTCCAGGCTGCGGGGGCCCACGTGGTGTCCTCAATGGCGCAGGCGTTGGACTTGGCGACGGACATTGCCCAGAGTGATGTCACACCCGAAGTGATGGTGATCGGTGGGGCCGAGATCTACCGGGCGGCGCTGCCCCGGGCTGACCGTCTCTACCTGACTGAGGTTCACGCCAGTATCGAGGGCGACGCGGTGCTGCCAGTCATTGACTGGACCCTCTGGGTCGAGGTCAGCCGAGAGCGGCATGCTGCACAGCCCCCCTATCACTTTGATTACAGCTTTGTCTGCTATGAGCGCGCCGCTGTTTAGGGATCAGGATCAGGATCACGTTCGCACGACTGTTACCTTGAAATACCGTTGTCACAAAAAGTGTAACCTAAGTACACATATAGGTTGAAAGCCGAAAATGTCTGGGACTGCGCATTGAAAACCCCTTCCACATGGTTTAGATTTGCCCGCTCGGTCTACTGACACTGAATTTTTCGCTATTGAGCTCAGGGAAATTCGGGTCTATTGTTTAGCTGTGAATCACTCGGTTGAATTATAGGTAACGCAATCCCCAAGGCGCTGTGTCGATTGAAAATCGACTGCATGTGCCCTGCACGCTTGCCAGTAGAGTAGATATGTTGACCACAAGGTTTTGCTCGGTGCATCGCGGATGCACAGACTAGGAGGCGCTTTTTGTCATGACCCCATCTAACTTTCGGACAGTGAAAACAATCATATTATCGCTAGCCGCAGCGTTACCCCTTGGGTTATCGATGCAGGTGTCGGCGCAGTCTGTCGAAGGTGCAGCGACGGCCCAGGTTGGGGTCGACAAGGCGGCAGCGGCCTCGCAAGAGAGAATCAATCAGACGCTCGACAAGACGCAGGATGCAGCAAGCAAATACGCGCAATCCCTCGCAGAAGCCGAGAGCATGGAGAAATACAACAAGCAGCTTGCCGAGCAGGTCAAGGAGCAGGAAGAGCAGGTCGTATCCATTGAGCAGCAGTTGCTGGATATCGAAACGACTAACCGTGAAGTGCAGCCACTGATGCAGAAAATGGTCGCCACGTTGCAGCAGTTTGTCGCACTCGACGTGCCGTTCCTGCTTGCGGAGCGCACTGACCGTGTGGACTCGCTGCAGACGCTTATGACACAGGCCGATGTCTCCATTTCGGAGAAATATCGACGTATTATTGAAGCCTACCAGATCGAGCTCGAATACGGGCGCACGCTGGAAGCCTATGAAGGACTTATTGGTGAAGGGGCTGATGCGCGTACCGTTGATTTCGTCCGCTTGGGTCGTATCGCACTGATGTACCAGACGCTCGACGGGTCAGAAACCGGGTACTGGAATGCCGACGAGAAAAAATGGACAGTTGATAATAGCTATGCCCACGCCGTATCTGAAGCGCGTCGTGTGGCTAAAAAAGATGGCGCGCCCGATCTGTTGACGGTGCCGGTGCCGGCTCCCCAGGAGGTGCGGTCGTGAGCAAATTGCGTAATTTCATTTTAGGCACAACTTTGCTGGTACTGCCGGTTATGGCCACGGCTGCGTTTGCCGCCGAGTCGCTGGATGATTTGTTGGATTCTGTGCGCACGGTCCGCGCTCAAGAAGATCAGTCGTATAAGGAGCGAGCCACCGCGTTTAATGCGACACCGGCTGATCAGCAGGAAAAAATGCTGCAGGACGCTCTGGCCAATCGAGAAGGGTTGTCACAACTTTCGAAAACGCTGTCTGAGCAATTTTCCGCCAACGAACTGGCAATCAACGACCTCAAAAAGCAGCTGCGCGACAAGGCAGCGATGTTGGGTCTCACAGAGATCTTTGGTGTTTCCAAGCAGGTCGCCGGAGACACTTCCACGATATTGAGGCAGTCTTTGATCTCTACCCAGTTCCCCGCCAAAGCGGGCGAGCAGGGCCGTGATGAATTCCTGCGCGCTTACTCCGCGTCTCAGGCCACACCGACACCTGCCGAATTGGAGAGGGTATGGTTCGAGATACAACGTGAAATGACCGCTAGCGGCGCCGTTGCCAAATACAAGAGTTCAGTAGTGCAACCGGGGGGCGAGGCAGTAGAAGCCGAAGTGATCCGTATCGGTCCATTTACCGCGACCTCTGATGGCAAGTTCCTGGATTACGTGCCAAGCCTCAAAGCACTCAACGTCTATCCGCGTCAGCCACCGGAGGAGTTCCTGGCCTTTGTTAACGAATTACAGTCAGCCGATGGTGGATATGTTCAGGCTGTCGTTGACTCGGCGCGTGGCGTATTGCTCTCTCTGTATGTCGACCGGCCGAGCTGGGGCGCGCGCATTGAGCTGGGTGAAGAGATCGGCTACATCATTCTCGTCGTGGGTGCATTGGGCCTACTGGCGTTTTTCTGGCAGCTAGCCTACTTGATGACAGTGCGCAGTGGCATCAATCGGCAGCTCAAAAATCTTGAAAAGCCTACAGCGGATAATGCGCTTGGTCGCGTGCTACTGGCCTTCAAAGGTGACCCGAACCAAATTGAACAGGATGCCGATATTGCAGAGCTTCGCATCTCTGAAGCGGTGCTGCGCGAAGTGCCAAAGCTTGATCGCTTTCAAGCATTTCTGCGTCTGGGCGTGGCCGCCGGTCCGCTACTCGGGCTGATTGGAACCGTGCTTGGTATGATATTGACGTTTCAAAGCATTACTGAGTCGGGCTCCAGTGATCCGAAGTTGATGGCAAACGGTATTGGCCAGGCCATGATTGCAACGGTACTCGGCTTGGGCATCGCCATTCCCCTGTTGTTCGCCAATGCCTTGCTGACCTCTATCTCCAAAGGCGTGGCCCAAACTCTGGATGAACAGGCGGTAGGTATGCTGGCTGAGAGCATCGAGAAGCAGCGCCGTGGTTGATCAGCTCCCCTTAATCAGAGGAGTTTTTGAGCTCGTCGAGGATGGAGGCCCATTCGTCGGCTTGATCTTCGCATCCGGCGTATTGATGTGGGCGATTATTGCCGAGCGGTTTTGGTTTTTTAAACGAGTGCTCCCGCAGCAGGCTTCCGAGCTGCAGCAACAGTGGGATGCGCGCGTCGAGCACACTTCCTGGTGTGCCCGGCAGATTCGCCAGGCGATGATTTCCAAACTCAATGTTGCTATGAGTGCCGGAATTCCAGTCCTGCAGGTGCTGGTGCCGATGTCACCTTTGCTTGGGTTGATTGGTACCGTTGTGGGTATGCTTGAAGTATTTGACTCAATGGCGCTGCGCGGTAATGCCGATGCGCGCAGTATGGCAAGCGGGGTCTCGCAGGCGATGATCTGCACGATGACTGGCCTCTCCGTCAGTATTACCGGTTTGTACCCGGTGCATTACTTCCGGACCCGCACCGCGCGGGAAACCGAGCTTTTGGCTGACAGGTTTGGATTATAGCCATGCGCCATAGACGTCGTTCCGCTAGTGATCATGATTCATCCCACGGCATTGACCTCGCGCCGATGCTGGATTTCGTCATCAACTTACTTATTTTCTTCATCATCACCGCTGTATTTGTCAAAGAAGCGGGGCTTATTGTAAATCGGCCAACGAGCTTTGAGCAGCAAGACAAAAATGACAATGAGAGTATCCAGATTCAAGTGTTAAATACGGGAGAGATCTGGATAGATGGCCGCACCGTTGATGTGCGTGCGGTACGTGCTAACGTTGAACGGATGAGTGCGATCAGCCCCGACAGTGGTGTGCTGATACTCGCCGACGAGGAGGCGCCGACCGGAACTGTAGTTGAGGTCGCAGATCAGGCGCGTCTGGGTGGTATCTACAACATCACGTTCAGCACGTTGAACTGACGGGCTCTGGTACGAGGATTCGATCATGCGAGCATCAAAGCATACGCCAGAGCAGGAGGACCACGGCATCGACCTAGCGCCGATGTTGGACTTCACCATTAACCTTTTGATCTTTTTCATTATCACTACGTCGTTTATCAAGGAAGCGGGAGTCACGGTTTTCAAACCCGAGGCTTCAACCGCAGAACATCGAGATTCAGGAAACCTGCTGGTTGCCATAAGGGAAAACGGTGAAATCTGGATGGATCGTCGTCCGGTCGATATTCGCGAACTGCGTTCCCAGATTGAACGATTACATATTGAGCGTCCCGACGACACCGTGGTTATTATCGCCGATAAGGCATCTCGTGCTGGTATTGTCGCCAAGGTGATGGATGAAGTGCGTTTGGGTGGGATTAAGGACGTTGCTATCGCTGCCGATCCTGGCGCGGCGGGCAGTTAACCGGTACGAAGGAGAGAAGGAACAGTGATTCTTCGTTATTCCATAGGGCTAGCCTTCGGCATCGCGTTTATGGTGCTGCTGTTTTGGGTCCAGTGGGCTCTTATCAGCGTTCCCGTCGACGTAGCGAAGATGCGGGAGGCTACGCGTGTTGAATTTACCCGGATGCGACAGGACAGCGAAGCGCAGAAAAAGCAGCAGGAAAAGCCGCAGCCGGATAAGCCGCCACCTGTACCTGAAGTGCCGCAGATCGATTTTTCCAAGGGCAGCGTAGACAACAATGTAGCGCAACTGGTGCCCACGGTAGATGCCTCGAGCGCGATGTCGAAGATGAAAATGACAGCGGGCTCGGACCGCGACATTGTGCCGCTGGTTCGCATCAATCCCGATTATCCGCCACGTGCCTTGAGCCGTGGTATTCAGGGTTGGGTTATCGTGCAGTTTACGATTTCCGCCACGGGCACGGTCAAGGATCAAAAAGTAGTCGATTCCTCAAACAAAATTTTTGATGACGCCGCGTTAAAGGCAATAGCACGCTGGCGTTATAACCCCAAAGTTGACGAAGGTGTTGCGGTTGAACGCAAAGGCGTCCAAACCAAACTCGTCTTCCAGCTGGAGAACTAGCGTATGCGACGTATGCAAATAGTGAAGATACTCGCAATGCTGTTGCTGACGGCGGTGATAGTGCCGTCATATGCCGCGAAAAAGGAAGAAGCGAAAAAGCCGCCTGCCAATTCTATCGATGCGGCCACAGGTAAAATCCTGACAGAAGCCATTGAAGCACTCAATGCCGAGAACTTCGGAGCAGCATCTGCGGCTATCGGGAAACTGAAGCTGGATGGCCTGAGTCCTTATGAGCGCAGTCGCGTTGAGCAAATACTCGCCACAATCGACCATTCCCAAGACAAGTATGCGTCGGCGCGAACCCACCTCTTGGCTGCGATTACGGCTGGCGGCTTAAATGACGAAGAGGTTTCCCAGACAAAGTACCAGATAGCCCAGCTTTATTTGGCAGAGGAAAAGTGGAAGGAAGGCGCCGCTGCTTTGGAAGACTGGTTTGCGACGGCGGCAAAGCCGAATTCAGCCGCTTACTACCTGCTTGCGGTGGCGTATTACCAGCAAGAACTGTTTGATCGGGCATTGGCGCCGGCACAAAAGGCGGTTGACCTGGCAGAAAAGCCGCAGGAGAGCTGGATTCAGTTGGTGCTGGCATTGCATCTGCAGAAAGAGCATTGGAAAGAAGCCGTGCCGCTGTTGAAACGGCTGGTGAGTATGGCTCCTGACAAGAAAACGTACTGGCAGCAGCTGTCTTCAGTGTACGGCCAGTTGGGACAGTATCCAGAGGCACTTGCCATTATGCAGTTGGCGTACGGCGCGGGGCTGCTAACGAGCGATAGCGACGTAAAACGACTCGCCGACCTGCTGCTGTTCAACGATATACCTTATCGGTGTGCTCAGGTTTTGGAGGAGGGCATGGCCAAGAACATTCTTAAGTCTGATTCAAAGTTGTATGAGAAGCAGGCCAATTGCTGGATTGCAGCACGGGAATTCAAAAAATCAGTTGAACCCCTTTCTCGAGCCGCAGAGTCGTCGGGCAGTGGTGATTTGTACGTGCGCCTGGGTGAAGTTCAGGTACAGCGCAGTGATTGGGACGGTGCCGCCTCAGCGCTTGGCAAGGGCCTTAACAAAGGTCGTTTGAAGGATGCCGGCAACGCCCAGCTCATGTTAGGTATTGCACTTTACAACCAGAAAAAAATGACTGAAGCAGAACCGTGGTTCGAGAAGGCGAAGTCGTCCGAGAAATCACGCAAGACCGCCGAAGCGTATTTGCAGCTCATTCAGTCGCAGGCGAGTTGATCGCAAAAGGGATAGCACCAAGCATGTGGCGATTAGCATTAAATAAAGCACAGTTCCTATCCATGGCGTTTGGGGGATTGGGAGCGGTGTTGTTGATGAGCACAGCTCCTGCTGGGGCTCAGGAGCAAAGTGCTGCAGAGCGTTATGCGAAAATCCTGGCTGACTCGGAAAGCCTGACGCGCTACAACGCGCAACTGACCAGCCAGATTGACGCGCAGCAGAAGCAGGTCCTGCTGGTTGAGCAACAAACGTCGGAACTGGATGCTACCGCCGCGCAAGTTCCAGCATTGATCCAGAAAATGTTTGAGTCCCTGGAAGCTTTCATTGCCGCCGATCTGCCATTTTTGGATCCAACACAGGCGGGCCCGGATTCACGTCAGGAACGTATGGTGCGCATACGCGATTTGATGGCTAAAGAAATAGCGTCGATTGAGGGTGAAAGTACGTCTGATACAGGTGAAGAAAGTGCACCGAATGAGGGCGAAAGCGCATCGAACTCGGGTGAAGAAAGTGCATCAATCGCGGATAAAGAACGCGCCTTGAAAGCAGATAAAGAACGCGCATTGAGTGCAGAACGCTACCGCCGACTGCTCGAGGCATACCAGATCGAACTCGAATATGGCAGGACGATGATGTCCTACAAAGGGAAGTTGGCCGATGATCGGGAAGCGGACTTTGTGCGCGTTGGTCGCGTCTCGCTGCTGTATCGAACTGCCGATGGCGAGGAAGCTGGATACTGGGATGCGCAGCAGAAAAAATGGGTTGTTGCCAACGAATACAATAAGGCTATTGAAAATGCCGTGCTGATAGCGACAAAGGAAAGCACGCCTGACCTGGTGACTCTGCCCGTACCCGCGCCACAGGAGGTGCCGTTGTGATGAGCCTTCATCGGATCGCGCGAGCGCTAGCTGCGGTGCTACTCGCACAGATGTTCGCCACCGGAGCGTTTGCAGCGTTGCAGGTCGGTGATCTGGACAAGCTTGTCAGACAAATGCGTGACTCGGAATCCAAGCTTGCCCAAGATCGCGAAGCGACATTCCGCAGCGAATTGCAGAAACAGGAACAACAGGCGAATCAGGCATTGGTGCGCCGCAATGCCGCGGAGTCGCGCGGTAATGAATTGAATAAAGCTTTCGATACCAATCAGGCACACCTTGGTGAGATGAGGATATTACTCAAGCAACACGAGGGAAACCTCGGTGAACTGTTTGGGGTGACGCGGCAGATTGCGGGCGATGCAGCAAATGTACTGCAGCAGTCGATGCTTACAGTGCATTATCCTGAGGAGGAAGGTCGAACGGATCGTGCCAAGTTCCTGGTTGACATGGCCGGAGCCAAGAGCTTGCCCTCGATCGTCGATCTAGAGCGTATGTGGTTCGAGCTGCAGCGCGAAATGGTCGAGACGGGTAAAGTTGTGCGCTTTAAGACGTCTGTATTGAAGCCTGACGATACTACCGAGGAAGTCGAAGCGGTGCGTATTGGGCCGTTTACGGCTGTTTCCGACGGGAAATACCTCGGCTATATTCCAAGCAAGAAATCGTTGAGCTTGCTGGAGCGACAACTGGGCGGAGCATTTCGTTCGACGGCGCAAGATTTGCAAAGTGCTAGTGCGGATGACGGCTATCAGAGGGCTGTTGTTGATCCCTCACGCGGCGCCCTGCTTACGCGTTATGTAGAGCGCCCGAACTTTTTGGAGCGCATACAACATGGCGAGGCGATAGGTTATGTGATCGTCGGGGTTGGTTTGCTGGGCGTGATCCTCGCTGCAATACAGTTTGTCTATCTCTTTCTCACGCGCAATGCCGTTAAAGCGCAGTTGGCAAGGTTGTCCACCCCGGACTCTGGCAATCCGCTGGGACGTCTTGTTTTGGCGTTTCGCGGCGAGCAGCCGGCCGCAAATGCTGATGTAGCGGAATTGCGCCTCTCCGAGGCGGTGCTGCGCGAAGTCCCGAAACTCGAACGATTTCAGGCATTCCTGCGACTTGCCGTTGCGGCTGGACCACTGTTGGGACTGGTGGGTACCGTGATAGGCATGATTTTGACCTTCCACGCGATCGTAGCTTCCGGGTCTAGCGATCCGAGGTTGATGGCTGATGGTATAGGCCAGGCGATGATCGCGACGGTGTTGGGTCTGGGTATTGCAATCCCCCTGTTGTTTATCAACTCAGGGCTTTCGAGAATGTCTACCGGGCTGACGCAGCTCCTGGACGAGCAGAGTCAGGCACTGCTGGCGAAGTATCTCGGCGAAACCAGATAGTAGTCCTGAGTTCGGCGCTCATTCCCCGCAGATGTCCTGCGGGTACTCTCCGCAGTTACTGCTGCTTAAATGCCAGTATCCGTTTTAATCGCACGAATAGTCTTGTAGCACAGTTCGTATACTACTGAATGATGTTAGAGCGATCCCAAGCTGACCAGAGTAATCATGGGCTGCGGGTATACGCCCAGCACCATGATAACTATCGCCATAATGATCAACATAGCACCACACGCGCTGCGCCCCCAGTCAAAAGGTATGCGCAAACGGGCGATACGCGGCGCGTGCAAAAACAGTGTCACAATCACACGCAGATAGAAGAAGAGGCCGATGCCACTGCTAATCACCAGAATGGCCAGCAACCACCATAAGCTGGAGTTTATCGCGGCCAGAATTACATAGAACTTACCGATAAAACCTATTGTCATCGGCATGCCTGCCAACGACAGCATGGACACCATCATAATCGCTGCCAGATAGGGCTGCTTCCAAAACAAGCCGCGGTAGTGCTGCAGGCCATCTGCGTCTTCACTGTCCACCTTGTGCGTTACGGACACCACGGACAACACGCCAAAGGCTGCCAGTGTGGCGAACGTGTAAGTGAACAGGTAGATCATGCTGGATTGCAGCGATACGAAGTTAACGGCGGCCAGACCTGTAAGCAGGTAGCCAAAATGGCTTATGGAAGAGTAGGCCAGTAATCGCTTCAGGTTAGTCTGATGCATGGCGAGTAGATTGCCCGCCAGCATCGACAGCCCCGCCAACAGGATAAGAATGTTCTGCAGGGCCGAGCTGGCTATTATCGGGAACCAGGAAATCAAGCGCAGCAACACTGCGGCCACTGCTATTTTGGCAACGGTAGCCAGGAAGGCACCGGCGGGTGCCGGTGCGCCTTCATAGACGTCTGGAGTCCACAGGTGAAAGGGGACCAGAGACAGTTTAAAGCCCAATGCAATCAGGATCAGGGTGAACCCTGCTAGAGCCATGAACGGTAGATCGTCACCTTGGCTTGCCAGCTGCTGACCCATTGCCGGCAGTGAAAGTGTGCCGCACAACGCATAGAGAAAGGCTATACCAAGTAACAACAGGGCTGAACCTGTAGCGGATAACACCAGATACTTGATGCCCGCCTCCAGTGAGCGAGAGCGCTTTCGATGGTAAGCGATCAAGCCGTACAACGGCACCGACAACATTTCCAGACCGACAAACAGAGAGGCGAAGTGGCTGCTGCTGACTAACACCAAAGCCCCGATCAAGGACAGCAGCAGCAACAAATAGAGCTCCTCCCGATTGTCGGGAAACTCTTTTAGATACGTGTGAGCTATGGTGCAGCAGGCCAGTGTGGTGACAATCATCAGAGCGCTGAAGAAGCAGGTATAGCCGTCTATCAATAGTAGCTCAGTGACGGCGATGGGCCCATTCTTCAGGACCCATGACCAGACCATGAGTGTGGCCAGCAGGGTGATGTTCAAGCCCATTACCGCGAAAGTTGCATTCGTGCCATGGCGTCGAAAAAAGGCAATGAATAGCATCAACAGCGTAGCGCTGCTGCTCAGAATAATCAGTGGCGACAAGGCAAAAAGTTGTGCTTCGGTGAGCATTTTTGCCTACCTCCCTACCGAAGAATAAACATCAAGAACTATTTGCATGGGGCCTTCGGAAATCATTAGTACGGGTTGGGGATACAAGCCAAGCGCCAGCAAGGCAAGCATCAGGAACAGCAACAGACTGCGCTCACGAAGCGTCAGTGCTGGCAGCGCAGATGCATCCTTTGAAGAATGCCCTCTGGATTCGCCAAAAAACGCCTTCTGTATCATCCATAAACTGTAGATAACTGCCAGAACCAATCCGACACTGGCAATGGAAACCAGCCAAGGCGCGCTGGGGTAAGAGCCGAGGAGAATCAAGAATTCGCCAACAAAATTTCCCAGACCCGGCAGGCCCAGAGATGCTGCTGCAAAGAACAAACTGATCGCAGGTAACCAGGCTATGCGCGACCAAAGCCCGCCCATTTTACGCAAATCCCGCGTATGCAGCCGTTCATACATTTCCCCGCAAACAATAAATAGCGCGCCGGCAGAAATGCCATGCGCCAACATTTGAATGACAACCCCCTGCAAACTGATAAGCGTACCAGCATAAATACCGATAAGTATAAAACCCATGTGGGATATGCTGCTGTACGCGACCAGACGCTTAACATCGGTTTGGGCACAGGCCATGATGGCACCATAAAAAATACCGATGACACCGAGCGTCATAGCAATAGGGGCGAATTGCTGTGAGGCGCTTGGGAACAACGGCAATGCAAAGCGTAGCAAGCCGTAGGCGGCAGTCTTGAGCAGGATACCTGCCAGATCTACGCTACCGGCTGTGGGGGCCTGCGCATGGGCATCCGGCAGCCAGGAATGGAATGGTACAACGGGTAGCTTGACTGCGAAGGCGATAAAGAATCCGAGCATCACCAGCATTTCCCACATTGGGTCCATGGGGAAGTCACTGTGGAGCAAAATGTTGTAGTCAAAAGTCAGGGTGCCGCTGTTGAAGTAGTGCATGAAGACCAGGGACAGGATGCTAAGCAGCAGCAGCAAGCCACTGGTTTGGGTAAACAGGAAAAATTTATTGGCGGCGTAAACGCGTCCTCTACCTTCGGTGCCGTCCGCTGTCTCGGCGGCATGTCCCCATAACGCAATCAGAAAATACATGGGAATAATCATCAGTTCCCAGAAAAAGAAAAACAGGAAGAGGTCAAGCGCAAGGAAAATGCCTATTACGCCACCCAGATTCCACAGCAGGTTAAGGTAAAAAAAGCCCACATGCCTCTGTATCTCGCGCCAGGAACACACGACTGCCGCCAGACCGAGACCTCCGGTAAGGACAACCAGTAATAAAGAAAGACCATCGAGACCTAAATGAAAGTTAATACCCAGACTGGGAATCCACTGCCAATTCACCTCATAACGCCAGCGAGTCGTTCCATCTCCTGTCGGTAAGTCGTAGCCTCCTTGTGACCAGAGATATAAAGAGAAAACGAAAACGCCGAGCATGGAGAAAAAAGCAATCCAACGCGGTACCCCGCGATTGATGCGCTCGCCTTGCCAGCACAGAAAGCCTCCCACGACAGGTAGCGCGATCAGAGCAGGAAGAAACAGTGATTCTGCGATCATGTAAGTCTATCGATCCTCAAAGCGCTGTTCACGTTACCAGCACTAATGTCAGTAGTGTTACCACTCCAAGTGCCATGCTTGCGATATACCAGCGCACTTGACCATTTTGTGCTGACACCAGGGGAATGCGTAATTTGTGAAGCATCCAAGGAATAAACATTTCCGCCGCGTAATCAGCCAGATCACGCTTACTTCTGGAGATGATAGCGCGAAAAGGTTTGACGAAGATGGCTTCGTACAGGAGATCAAAGCCCCAGGCTTGCTTCCACATGCGGACAAAAAACTGACCTATGCTGGTGGACGCAACGCGATTGATGAACACGCGATCACCGGCGAACAACAGGTAAGCTATTACGACACCGCTGATGGCTATGGTGATAGAAATTATTTCGAGTAGATGTTTGCCTTCTTCCCCGGAGCTGCCCGGCGAGAGCGGAAACAACCCGGCCAGGGGTGGATGAATCAACGCCCCGACAAAGGTGGAAAGAATGCCCAGGACCACGAGTGGAATAATCTGGGTGACGCTGCGATCAGCGTGAGCATGGACTTGCTCTTTGCCATGAAAAACAACGAAGATCAGTCGAAACGTATAGATGGATGTGAGCAGGGCTCCGATCAATCCAGCGATCAGGAACTCTGGCTTCTGTGCGGCGAGGGTTTGCCACAATATGAGGTCTTTACTGTAGAAACCAGCGGTAACAAAGGGCAATGCGGCCAGTGCCCCGCCACCGACCAAAAAGCAGGCATACACCAAAGGTAGAGACTTTCTCAATCCGCCGAGACGAAAAATATCCTGCTCATGATGGGTGGCGATAATGACCGATCCAGCCGAGAGAAAGAGTAATGCTTTGAAAAAGGCATGAGTCATCAAATGAAAGATGGCAGCATCAAATGCCCCAACGCCCAACGCCAGGAACATGTAGCCGATCTGGCTCATGGTGGAGTAAGCCAGAATACGCTTGATATCGGTTTGCGCCAGAGCGCTGAACCCCGCCATTAACAAGGTCACAGCTCCTACCGCGCCGACCAGATAAAGCACATCCGGGGTCAGCTCAAACAGTGTATGGGTGCGTGCAATGAGATAGACCCCCGCAGTCACCATGGTGGCGGCATGAATCAATGCAGATACTGGCGTGGGGCCTGCCATAGCATCCGCTAACCAGGTTTGTAACGGTATCTGCGCAGATTTTCCGACGGCACCGCCCAAGAGCATCAGTGTCGCCAGTTGCAGTGCTCCATGATTAGTGTGAGTGGGTGCTTGATCCAGCAGGGTTTGAATATGCAGAGTGCCGAACTCCTGAAACAGGATAAACAATCCGATTAACATCAACACGTCGCCGACTCGAGTGACAATGAAGGCCTTCATTGCTGCGGCGCCATTTTTGGGATCGCGATAGTAAAAGCCGATCAGCAGATAACTGCACAGGCCGACACCTTCCCAGCCAAAAAACAGTATAACCAGATCATCTGCCAGGATTAGCAGCAGCATACTGGCAACAAAAAGATTCATGTAAGCGAAGAAGCGGCTATATCCTTCATCGCCGCGCATGTACCAGGAAGCGAACAAATGAATCAGGAAACCAACTCCGCTGACTACACCCAGCAAAGTGAGTGAAAGACCATCCAAACGTAAGGCCACTACCGGTGCGAAGTTCCCAACGCTGAGCCAGGTCCAAAGCGACTGCACATAGACACCGGCCAGTGCTGGTTGTTGTAGGAGGGTGAGCCCGGCATTTACGGCGACAATGAACGATAACGCAATTGAACCAACGCCAATAGCGGCTGACGTATTTTCAGACCAACGGCCGCGGGATAAGGCCAGGAGCAGAAAGCCGACAAGTGGAAACAAAATGGTAAGGTATAGATAGCTCATCCGCGCATCTCGCTTACGGCGTCAATGTCGATCGAGTGAAACTCGCGATAGAGTCGCAAGAGTATCGCCAAGCCAATAGACGCTTCAGCGGCAGCCAAGGTTAGGATCATAATGAACATGATCTGACCATCGGGCTGTAGCCAGCGACTGCCTGCTACCACAAAAGCCATCGCGCAAGCATTCATCATGATTTCAATACAGATCAGCATGATTAGAATATTGCGACGGACCATCACGCCCACGAAACCCAGTACAAAAAGGATTGTGGCAACAATAAGACCATGTTCAAGCGGAATCTGTTCTGCGAAAAGACTCATCATATCCTAAGCGCCTATTCTTCCTTTCCCAGGTGGTAAGCTACAATCAGTGCAGCCAGCAACAGGATAGAAGCCAGTTCTACCAGTAATAAGTAGGATCCAAACAGCGAAACCCCAACCTGCTTGGCGTCAACAATACCGCCGCCCAGAGCCTGACCACCACCGTCGGCACCATTTGTCCATAACGTCCAGGCCAGTTCACCAAACAAAACCGCCGCAAGCACTCCAGGCCCTATCCAGATACGCGGTGTAAGCCAGAGCTTTTCCTGAGCCCGGGTTTCCTCACCAAGATTTAACATCATCACCGCAAACACAAATAGAATCATGATCGCGCCAGCATAGACTATGATCTCGAGCGCTCCGGCGAACGGTGCGCCGAGAGAGAAAAAAATCATGGCAACAGCCAACAGTGAAATAACCATATACAAAAGGGCATGAACAGGACTGGAGTTGGTAATGACACGGACAGTGGCGAAAATAGCCACAAGGGACGCCAGGTAAAATGCAATCGCCATAGTGTTTACCCTTTCAAGGCATCAGGCCGCGTACATCAATAGGTTGGGACTCATTTTGCGCCGAGCCTTTTGGCTTACCGGCACTAGCCATCCCTG
>JANNXP010000124.1:0-13587 GCA_031409615.1 Haliea sp.
CACGACCACGCGCTTCTTCCGCAGGGGAGACAAGTACATGGTCAACACGGATGGCGAGGACGGTAAATCAACAGATTTTGAAGTCGCTTATGTGTTCGGTGTGGATCCCCTGCAACAGTACCTGCTGCCACTGTCCCGCGGTCGATTGCAGGCCCTGAGTATCGCCTGGGATGCGCGCCCCGCTGCTGAGGGTGGCCAGCGCTGGTATCACCTGTACCCTGACGAGAAGATTGATTACAAGGATCCCCTGCACTGGACCGGTACCTACCAGAGTTGGAACACCAGCTGCGCCGAGTGCCACAGTACGGATCTACAAAAAAATTATGTGGCCGAGTCGCGCTCCTTTGAAACAACGTTCGCCGAGTTGAATGTGGGCTGCGAGGCCTGTCACGGTCCCGGCGAACAACATCTGGCGCTGGCTAAAGAGGGGAAACTCAACGGTGCGACGAACGGCGGCTTTCCCACCGCCCTGGCACAACGCGGGCAGTGGGCTTTTCCAGAGGATGCCCCTATCGCCAGACGCACGACACCACTGCAATCCAACGCCCAGATCGACAGCTGCGGTCGCTGTCACTCGCGCCGAGGCACGCTGGGTGATTACCACTATGGCGCCGACTTGCTGGACACCCATCGTCTGGCCCTGCCGCAAGCGCCCCTGTATTACCACGACGGGCAGATTCGCGATGAGGTGTATGAATACGGCTCCTTTGTGCAGAGCAAAATGCACCAGGCGGGCGTGGTGTGCAGTAATTGCCATGAGCCACACAGCCAGGAATTGTACGCTCCGGGCAATGGCGTATGTGCCCAGTGCCACCAGGCATCTAACTACGACACCCCGCAGCATCACCACCACAAGGACGGATCGGCGGGCGCGCAGTGCGCTAACTGCCACATGCCACAGACGACCTACATGGGAGTGGACGTGCGCCATGATCACAGCATGCGCATTCCGCGCCCCGACCTGAGCATAGTGATGGATACGCCCAACGCCTGTAACACGTGTCATCAGGACAAGGACGCGCCCTGGGCGCTGGAGGCACTGCGACAGTGGGGCGTAGAGTTCCGCGATACCGGCACTCACCCGGCGCGCGCTTTTCAGCGCATCGCACAGGGCGACAATCGGGTGGTGCCGCAACTCGCACAAATCGCGAGCGCCACCCAAACCGCTCCCATCTGGCGTGCCACTGCCATGGAAGCGCTGGGACAGGTCGGTGGACGTGACGCGTTGCAAACTGCTACACAGTTATTGTACGACGACGAGCCGCTGCTGCGCGTCAGTACCGTGCGCGCCCTGGACTTTCTTCCGCTGCAACAGCGCCTGCAGTTACTGGATCATTTAATAAATGATCCAGTAACTGCAGTACGTACGGAAGTTGCCACATCATTGGCCGGAGTGCCGTTGGATCAGGTGAGTCCGGAGCAAGCCGCCAAATTGCGTACTCTGTTCGAAGAGTACGTCAGCATCCTTGAGCAGGATGCCGATATGCCCGGGGTACAACTGCAGCTGGGCGTTTTCTATATTACCCGGGGCGACGAGACAGCGGCGGCAGCGGCGTACCGGGAGGCGCTGACACTAAACCCGCAGCTCATACCCGCTTACCTGAATCTGGCCGATCTGTTGCGCGCCCAGTCAAAAGATACTGACGCGCGCCAGTTATTGCTAACAGCGCTGGCAGTCGACCCGAACAGTGGGCCCGTTCTCCATGCGCTGGGTTTACTGGAAACCCGCAGCCGGCAACCGGAGACTGCGCTTAAGTATTTGCAACAAGCCGCCACACTGGAAACCGAGGGCACACGCCATCGCTTCGTGTATGGCATCGCCTTGCACGACCTCGGACATCCGGACGCGGCCATCGTGCAGTTACAGGCATTGTTGCGCAGCGTGCCGCAGAGCGAGGAGGTATTGCTTGCACTGGCCAATTACAGTGTGGAATTGGGTCAGCCTGACAAAGCCATGGTCTATGTCAAAACCCTGATGCAAATCGCGCCGGGCAATCAAAACTACCAGCAGCTGTACCAGAGCCTTGCGGGGGAGAAGCCCTAAAAGGGTGTCGCAGGAACTGCTGCTGCGCCACAGTGTCGTGTTACGTGGCCTGCACAAATAGCAGTTGCAGGGTAACCGGAACAGCGTTGCTAATAGCGCGCAATCCGGCAACTTCCTGTAATGCTTTGACACCGCTCTCAAGGCCAAAGTCTGCCGCGTTGATCAGCACCGGTCGAGCTGTGAAGACGCGCAAGCTGCCATCGCCTGCACCCACCACCACCACCGGGATGGGCAATGTCTTTTCCCTGCCGTGCAGCGACAAGGTCACGGGCAGCTCAGCGGTCACGACACCGCCTTTCGCCGCCTCTGCAAGTACCGCCGGTGCCACCTGTGCCGTCAACTGGGCGGACGGAAACGTGACGGTCTCAAATAGCAGCTCGCGCATGCGCTCGTTGCGCACCGCTATCAGGGTTTCCACGCTGTCGAGATTGATGGTCAACTGGACATTACCTGCGGTGCCAATGTAACCCACTATTGAAGCAAAGCTGTGAATTTCGGCAACGCTGTCATTCTTGATGGAGACGAAGTTCACTACCGATTTGGTGTTATCCAGCTCCCAATCGGCCCAGGCCGCTCCGCAGGGCGCCAGCAACGATGCGGCCAGTATCAGATATTTAAATTCTCGTAAGCTGTTCATGGTGCTACTCCTTGATTGGTCAGGTACCGCTGCTATAGTCTAGCCACTCCTGCACAAATAAAAAGAGGGATATCAGTCGTGGCAATTCCCAAATCGGTAAGCCTTTTTGCTATCCCCTTAGTGTTATCCTCCCTGCTGCTGGCCGCCCTCAGCGGCTGCAGCGACTCGTCTGATTCGCCGCCCAGCATAGCCGGCGATGATATTTTGATGAATCAGGTCCAGTATCTGGGCACGCATAACAGTTACCACATTCAAACCCGCGATGATGTCTTCGAGTTACTGTTGGCTTTTATCCCCGATGTCGCGCCGACACTGGAGTACACTCACATCCCCTTGCAGGAGCAGTTTGATACTCAGGGTATCCGCCAGATAGAGCTGGATATTTTTCATGATCCAAAGGGCGGCCTCTATGCCAACCATCCCGTGCGTACGCTGTTTGGGGAGGATGCAGCGTCGGGTATTCCAGAGCTAAACGAACCCGGGCTGAAGGTCCTGCATGTGCAGGACATTGATTATGAAACCACCTGCTACACCTTTGTCAGCTGCCTGCAGGAGATAAAGACCTGGTCCGATAACCATCCGGGGCATCTGCCGATTACGGTTTTGGTGGAGGCCAAGGATGAAACCATACCCGATCCACTCGATCTGAAGTTTGTGGTACCAATACCGTTTGGGATAGCGGCACTCGATAGTATTGATTCAGAAATTCGTAGCGTTTTTCCACCGGAGCAACTGCTTGTGCCCGACGACGTACGCGGCGATTTTGTGACGCTTGAGTTAGCGGTGCTGACCCAGGGCTGGCCGCGCCTGTCTGATGCGCGCGGTAAAATCATGTTTGCGCTGGACAATACCGGTGCTGCGCGCGAGAACTATATCGTGGGGCATACCTCACTGGAAGGCCGTGTACTGTTTACCGACTCCCCCGCCGGCACCCCCGAAGCCGCGTTCATGAAACGCAATGACCCACTATCAAATCCCGGCGACATAGAATCCTTGGTTGAACAGGGTTATATGGTGCGCACCCGTGCTGATGCGGATACCGAGCAGGCGCGCAGCGGCGATACCACGCGCCGTGAGGCTGCGCTCAACAGCGGCGCGCATTTTGTCAGCACGGATTATCCGGTACCCAATCCACAGTTCAGCGATTATCAGGTGACTCTACCCGGTGGCAGCATCGCGCGGTGTAACCCGATTAGTCCGGGGAATTGCATCCCGGAGTTGCTATAGCAGAAGTGTTGCAAGCAGTAGTTGTTTGATGCGTATTTGCGTTTGCTGATCGAGACCGCGTAAATCTTCGATCACTAACGATTTTTTGTTGAGCAGGTTGTACAGTGTGTCTGTCCGTATTTCAAGCCGGATATACGGCGTAGTCGCGCGCTGTGTGGGAGCCGCTGAATGTCTGCTGTGGTCGGCGAACGGTCTCATAGCTGCGCATTCCATCTCTATCAGTGGAAAACTCTTTCTCCCGGTTTCGATTCGACCAGTGTGAGCCGTGGAACACACTTGTTCACGCCAGAGTCCATACGCCTACGCTCGCGATTCAAGCGGGTGATATGCAGATAAATAGTGGCCTCTAATTGGGGTGTAATGGACTGGGTCACTTCTTTTCTCAAACGGTCTATGGCGGCGAGCAAAATTTCCATGCAGTCGTTAGGGCGATTGAGTTTCTCCAGAGTCTGAGTCAGACCCGCCAACGCGTGAATAAACCAGGCCACCGCCCTGGCTACTTCAATGGTGCGGCTTGTCATCAGAATCTCAGCCGTTTCGTAGGCACAGCCCATGTGGGGAAGCGCCTCTTCCCAATACTCCTGTTGGGACAAATGCCACCCCGTCTCAAAGGAGTTGGCGCACCAATGCGCGGCCTGATCCGGTTGCGTGCACAGCCACTGTCGATGATTGGCGCATAGAAATCTGAGCTTCATGGTTATTACTTCCCGAGGGGGTTTATCCGTCCTTCAGAGAGTACAGCGGTCAACATCTGGATGCAAATGATTCTCATTTGTATTTTCATGTCAGAAGCAGTTTTGCTCCTGCGATGAACAGCACCACGGCAAGCACGCGTTTGATGCTGTGGGAGTTGAGTTTGCGGCTACCGAAGTAGGAACCGACCAGGCCACCGAGACCTGCGGCCAGCAGCAGCGGCAACAAAAACGACGGCAGGGACGGTGTATTCGACAAGGTGCCCAGTAGACCCGCCATTGAATTGAGCAGGATGAACAGGGCAGAAACAGCCGCGGCCGTTTTGGAGTTTGCCCAGCCCATAAACAGCAGGAGCGGCGTGAGAAAGATACCGCCGCCCGTGCCGGTAAGGCCGGCCAGTAAACCTATCACGGCACCGGCGGTCAGTGCGGCCAATAAGGGCGGGACGGCTATCGGCTTCTCGTGCTTCGCATCAATCAGCAGACGTACTGCCGAGAACAACAGCACCAGACCCACCAGGGCTTTGAAACCATAGTCGGGCAGCGCCACATAGCCACCGACAAACGCCAGGGGTACGGCGAGCACGGCGAAAGGCCAGAACAAGCGCCAGGAAAAGTATCCGGCGCGCATGAATTGCCAAGTGGCAATAGAGGCCACCAGGATATTGAGTGCCAGTGCGCTGGGCTTGATAACCGCAGGCGCGAGGCTCAGCAGCGACATGACCGCGATATAGCCGGATGCGCCAGCGTGGCCCACTGCCGAATACAGCACAGCGATGATGAAGACGCCGCCCAGTAAAAGAAGCAGTAATTCTAATTCCATGGGTGCAGCCCCAGCACTTGCTTATTCGTTGCTCTCAACGACCTGCGGCTGCGATCGATATACCAAGAATGCCAAATAGCGCCAGTAGACTTACGGCAAAGAAAATCGATCGCATCGTTTGAAGATTCGCGTAGTAACACATCATATGCCCCAGTCTACAGGCGATGTACAGCAGAGACAGTGTATTCAGCCAGTACGGCGTCGCCGTTACGGCAAGCGCAAACAGGGTTAGTGCGATAAATGCTGCTATGCTTTCGTTAGTATTGGCATGTGCTCGATGAGCTCGAAAAAGCACTCTCGAATGATCAGCCGGTATTGGCGTACCCGGTACATGTTTTTGTACGATGCCTATTACGTCCGCCACGACAAGTTGCACTAACAACATACCGCCGATAATGGCGAAAGTCGCGATCGTCGGCATGTAAGCCGTGAGTAGATTTTCCATTAGACCTCCCTAGGTTTTATATCATTGCACACCCTATTGCACGCCCAGATTCCACCGTCGTTCGGCCAATAAAGAGCGGAATGGGAACGCCTCTGTTTTCCTTCAGCCAGACAAGGTTTGCCAAATAATAGTCTTACATAGTGCTCAGAATTCTTCTAAAGGTGAGATTGATTCTTGGCCCGCAGGGTTTCGTCTGTTTCGGCACACCATGCTTCCAATATGCCTGCGTTGTACCTTTCATCAGCAGCACGCTACTTGAGGGCAATGGAAGTTTTACGTTTGCCAGATCCTTGCGATAGCGGTGCTTCATCACAAAGCTCCGCGTCGCGCCCAATGTGACTGATGCGATGATGGGGGCTGGGCCCAACTCTGGCTCATCGTCGCTGTGCAAACCCATGCCATCGCGTTGGTCACGGTAGTAGTTCACCAGGACGCTGTTAAAAGGGTTCTGGCAGAGCGTCTCGACCTTACCCTTTATTCGCAGCAAGGCAGAGGTCCATGGCAGCGCACTCAGGGTGATGCCGGAATAGGAGTAAGTCTGCGCATCATCCCCGTACCATGCGATCAGTCTGGGCTGTAGGTGCGTCTTTCCCCAGACGGTCACCTGTTCCTGTCTCCACGGTGTCTCTTCGATCAGTTGTTTGAGAAGGTCAGTCTCTTTACCAAAATCAACGTGCTGCCAAAAGACCAGTTCTGCATCAACTACAGGCAGAATTTCCATAACGCTGGATTCAAACAGGTTCATCAGTATGCAGCCGTTGAATCGCCTGCCATTGCGCTGCACTAATCGGCGCTATGGACAGACGGCCCTGCTTAAAGATACTGAGTTCAGCCGTTATCGGATCGGCCTTCAGCATTTTTGTTGGTAACACCTGCGCGAATTTTTCCAACAGACGCACATCGACGCAGTACCAGCGCGGACTGTCCGGCTCCGCTTTCACGTCGTGATACTTGCTCTCAGGATCAAATTGGGCCGGGTCGGGATAGGCTGCTCTGACAACCTCCATAACGCCTGCCATACCGATATCCTTGCAGCTGGAATGGTAGAACAGCACCAGATCGTTCTTTTTTACCAGGTCGCGCAGATTGTTGCGCGCCTGGTAATTGCGGATACCGTCCCAGCGCGCGGTTTTCTTCTTCGCGGCGGCGAGGTGTTCGATACCAAACGCATCGGGTTCGGACTTGAAAATCCAGTAGTTCAATTTGCTGCCTGAGTTATCGTTCACAAGTTGTGCACTGCGGCCTAACACCCTGGCGGAATTTCAGTGGTCACTACCAGGCGATCCAGAAAGTTTGCGACCTGTGTCGTGTAGGAGTAACCATCTGCACCGATGTTAGTGTTGATGGCTTCGTGACTATCATTGGTACCGTACTGTTCAACGGCTGTTTGTCCACCAGCATGTATTGCGGAGTTTAGTAAATTGGCTTGATTCAGTTTGTAAGGTGTATTGCGGTGAATCAGAATCGTGGGAGCGGCAGAGTTGTCATCGGCATGGTTAACCGGTGATCCATTCGCCATCGAAATCAGGTTGTAGTTATCCCAGAACGCCCCATACGTGTCACAGACCGAGCCACTGCAATTGTTGTAGCCGTCCACCACGTCATAATTTCCAGAGTCCAATAGAACAATACCTTTGACTTTCTGGCGTACGCTGAAGCTTTCAGCCATTGATACCAGCGCCGTCACATGTGCGCCAGATGAGTGTCCCAGGACAAAAATATTTTTAGCGTCTGCGCCAATCAAGGTCGCATTCTGGTGGGCCCAATTTATGGCAGCCGCAATATCATTGGCCTGGCCCTGCCAATTGGTTTCATCCCCTTTGCGGTATTCAACGCTGACCAGCACATAATCACGACTCCCAATAAGACCTTCCTTCTTGTTATCGACCTGGTTGTCCTTCGACCCCAGGTGCCAAGCACCGCCATGCGTGTATATCAGGATCGGATGCCCACTACCGGGCGGTGAATAGCTGTCGAGAATCTGGCTCGCATTGAGGCCATAGGCATGCGTAACCTTTGGGCCGGTCGCAGGCAATGCGCTGTTGGCTACGCTGCAGGCGAGAACCAGAAATAGTGTTGGCTTCCCGAACATGGCCTTACCTCTTTAAGCTAGCCCTTATGCCACATCCTATACGAAATCGCATGAAAAACGGACCGAATCCATTTTCGGTTCAATGGCTATCAAATGGATTTGCCTCCAGTGGTGTTTTTCCCCAGGGAGAAGGTTTCGCAAAGGTTGCGACATACAAACTTTCGACCTTCTCTCTAGCCCATGGTGTTTTTCGTAAAAACGTTAGTGATGACTTTATTGATGGGTTGCTCTTAAAACACTTTGTGCCGATTCTCTCAGCCATTCCATCCCAACCGTAGTGATCCACCAGCCTCGTTACCACTCGCTCCAGGGTCAGGCCGTGCATTGGGTTGTTTGATTGTGGATTGGTCATACTTTTATTACATCAAGACACGTTAAGCCTAAGAGCACTGTTTGCCACAAGAATTCCGAGGGCCTTGTTATGTTTTTTTGTCTTCCGCTTTTTTAACGCGAATTTTGCTGTCAGCCAGATTCAGATTATTCAATTTTTTCATCGCAGCCTTGGCGTCTCCTGTATGCGGCATCTCTACAAACGCAAATCCCTTGGATACCCCGGTGACTTTGTCAAATACCAAATCACAGGACTGTACGGTGCCGTATTCTTCAAAGATAGCCCTTAGGTCTTCTTCAGTAGTGGTTCGGGAAAGGTTTCGAATGAGTAATTTCATAGGTTGGTATGCCATTGAAGAAAAAAATAAAGGGGTCAGAGCCCTTTATTCCGGGAAGTGTTTCCACGCCGTGGCCGCGCGGGACTCAAAGCTAAGCGGGTTCAAGGGCTCTGGCCCCCGTAATCATACTAACAGGTATTCGCCTGCGGTATGCTGCGGGGTGACAAGCAAGCCAAACTGACGCACACCGGAGTGGGGATGAAGATAACCAATCTTGTCGGGTTCGCACTACTCGTCTACCTGGCCGTGGTCCTGTTCTACGCGCTGATGCAGCGCTCATTCATCTATTACCCGCAGACACAGAGTCTCGACACGGCGCTGGCCAGTGTAGACCGCCTGGGCGGCAGTGCCTGGGGGGACGCCGGCGGCAAATGGCTGGGGTGGCGGCACGGCGCACCCGGCGCGGCACGGCGCGTGCTGGTTATGCACGGGAATGGCGGGCAGGCTCTCGACAGGCTCTATTACGCCGAGTTGTTCCTTGGCCTGCACGAGTCCGGACCGTGGGAAGTGAATGTCCTGGAATACCCCGGCTACGGGCCTCGCCCTGGCAAACCTTCAGAGCAGAACTTGCGCGATGCTGCCCTGCAGGCCATGGACCTGTTGCAGGCAGAGCGACCAGGGCCGGTACTGCTGCTCGGCGAATCACTGGGCAGCGGCGTCGCCGCCCATGTTGCAGCGGCACGCCCGGAGGCCGTCGCCGGGATACTACTAGTGACGCCGTTCACCTCCCTGGGCGATGTGGCGCAACACCACATGCCATTCCTGCCGGTAGCGCTGCTATTGCGGGACCGGTTTAACACCCTGGATCTGCTCACCGACTTCGATGGGCCCATGGTCATCGTTACCGGCAGCGCAGACGACATCGTGCCGGAGCACCTCGCGCTACCACTAAAGACAGCGCATCAGGGAAAACTGTTGCACTGGAGCCAGCCGGGTGCCGGCCACAATACCATTGACGTCAATCCGCGCGCCGAGGGCTGGCGGGAAATCGACGCGTTTCTGGCGGCGCAGTTGTTGGAGCAGGGCCTGTAACCGGAGGAGTCTTCTGCAAAATGCAGTAAGCGATCGGGCGTATGAATTACGGGGGGAATATCAGTCCTCATTACTTTTGATGATTTTCAAAAAGGGCTCTGACCCCTTTATTCATTGTCTCGAGACATTCCTTTCGAAATTTCAAACGATTTTGGAAGTCTCTATTCGGGTGAAAGATCAAACCAGGATTGTATGCAGCCAGACACAACAAAAATTAACAGTAGCAATATAGCTTTAATCGCATTTGTCATTTCAGTAACCCGTCCAAAAAAATTGCTGTAACAACGATTGCAAGATTCTGTGCCTCTCAAACGACTTGATCCCTTAAAGAATGACCTCCGCCAAATCCCCCTTCTCCTCCAGCCACGCCTTGCGATCCGGCGCGCGCTTTTTCGCCAGCAGCATATCCAGCATTTCGTTAGTGCCGTCTCCGGCGCCTATGACCAGGCGCACCAGTCGGCGGGTGTCGGGGTCCATGGTGGTCTCGCGGAGTTGCAGCGGGTTCATCTCGCCGAGGCCCTTGAAGCGCTGCACGTTGACCTTACCTTTTTTATTCTCCGCTTCGATGCGATCCAGCACTCCCTGTTTCTCTGCCTCATCGAGCGCGTAAAAGACTTCCTTGCCGATGTCGATACGGTACAGCGGCGGCATTGCCACGTACACATGGCCGGCTGTTACCAACGGCCGGAAATGGCGCACAAACAGGGCGCAAATAAGCGTGGCGATGTGCAGGCCATCGGAATCGGCGTCCGCCAGAATGCAGACCTTGTGGTAGCGCAGGCCGCTGAGGTCATCACTCGCCGGGTCAACACCCAGCGCGATCGAAATATTGTGCACCTCCTGCGAGGCGAGAATTTCCTGCGAGTCCACTTCCCAGGTATTCAGTATCTTGCCGCGCAGCGGCAGAATGGCCTGGAACTCGCGACTGCGCGCCTGCTTGGCCGAACCACCGGCGGAATCTCCCTCGACCAGAAACAGTTCACCGCGCGACGGATCCTCGCCTGAGCAATCCGCCAGCTTGCCCGGCAGCGCAGGGCCAGACGTGATCTTCTTGCGGGTCACCTGTTTCGCCAGGCGCAGGCGGTTCTGCGCGTTGCCGATGCACATCTCCGCCAGCTTTTCCGCTTCCTCCGTGTGCTGGTTCAGCCACAGGCTGAAACTGTCCTTGACCACGCCGGACACAAACGCAGCCGCCTCGCGTGACGACAGACGCTCCTTGGTCTGACCGGAGAACTGTGGGTCGCCCAGCTTGGAAGACAGCACGTAACAGCAGCGATCCCAGATATCATCCGGCGCGAGCTTGATGCCACGCGGCAGCAGGCTGCGCAGCTCGCAGAATTCGCGCATCGCATCCAGCAGGCCGGTGCGCATACCGTTGACGTGGGTGCCGCCCTGAATGGTGGGAATCAGGTTGACGTAGGACTCGGCCACCACTTCGCCACCCTCGGGCAGCCACTGCACCGCCCAGTCCACCGCCGAATTGCTGCCGCTGAAGCTGCCCACGAAGGGTGTTTCGGGAATCACCTGAAAATCAATCGTCGCATCGGCGAGGTAGTCAGTGAGGCCAGCCTCGTAATACCACTCTTCCGTCTCGCCCTTCTTTTCATCTGTAAACTTGACCCGCAGGCGGGGGCACAACACGGCCTTGGCACGCAACACATGGCGCAGTCGGGATACCGAGAACACCACCGAATCAAAATATTTGGCGTCGGGCGTAAAGGTTACCGTGGTACCGGTGTTGCGCTTGCCGCAGGTGTCGACAACTTCCAGATCGGTTTTCTTGTCACCACCGGCGAAGGTCATGCGATATACGTTGCCATCGCGGCGGATCAACACTTCCAGCGCGCTGGACAGCGCATTTACCACGGACACGCCCACGCCGTGCAAGCCGCCACTGAACTGGTAGTTCTTGTCCGAGAACTTGCCGCCGGCGTGCAACGTGGTGAGAATGACTTCAACACCGGGCTTGCCCTGGCCCGGATGCATGTCCACCGGCATGCCGCGACCATTGTCGGAGACGGTCACCGAGCCATTCTTGTTCAGGCTGACATCAATTTCGCTGGCGTGTCCGGCCAGGGCCTCATCGACGCTGTTGTCGATGACTTCCTGGGCCAGGTGATTGGGGCGGGTGGTATCGGTGTACATGCCGGGGCGTTTGCGCACCGGCTCCAGCCCGGTAAGAACTTCAATATCTTCGGCGGTGTACTGACTCATTGCGATAACTTTTCTTGCGTGACTGGGAAAATCGGTAGGAACACATTGTACAGCGCGCCTCGTGCAAGGCGAGCTATAAGTAACCCCCCGAGTCCAGTTCCACCACGAACGTTGTATCCCAGACCCTGGAGACCGCGGTTTCAATGCGCCCGTCACTGTGCAAGTCCAGCCAGCGATAGCCGGGCGGTTGGTCATCGGCCTTGAATGTCGCGCTGCCGGCGGCGAACTGCACACAGGTTGATGGCGACGCCAGCAGCCGCACACCATTGTGCTGCCGGTCAATCTCCTGATGGACGTGGCCCCACAGCACGCCCCTGACGCATGGATACTCATCCAGCACAGCAAAAAATGCATCCGCGTCGGACACCATTTGCTGATCCAGCCAGTCACAGCCGATCATGACCGGCTGGTGGTGCAGGCACACCAGCGTGTACAAGCCCTGCTCGTGCGCCCGCTGCAGTGCCTGCTGCAACAGCGTCAATTCCGCTGCGCCCAGCCCACCGCCGACCTGTCCGGACACCTGGGAATCCAGTAGCAGTATCTGCCAACAACCCGAGCGAATTTCCTTGCACAGACGCATGGCACTGGTGGCTGCGGCCTCCATCCTCGCTCGACTGTCGTGATTGCCCGGCAGCCAGTAGTTGTGCCTGGTCAACTGATCAAAATACTGCTGCAGGCGCTCGTAAGCCGTTCCGGCACCGCCATCAGCCAGGTCGCCGGTACCCAGCAGCAGGTCCACCGTGGGCCGCTCTTTTTTTACCAGATCGATGACGGCTTGCAGGGAGTGGTCGGTGTCCATGCCAAGCAGAGTGCCACCACGCGACTGGCAGAGGTGGGTATCCGTTAACTGCACCACCCGGACAACTTCGTTGTGCGCGTCGACAGATTGAATGGTGTGTCGGGATTGGGGCATCGGGAACCTGGCGCAGCTAACCGGATCAGGAGCCCGTCATGGGCGCGCCGAGATCAAGGTCGGCGCGTCCGTGCAGCAGGCAGTGTTCCAGCCAATCCGCCAGAAAGCGGTTCTGCTGGTACTTTTCATCCTGCGCAAACATCTGTTCATTGGGGTACTGGTAGCGCGCCGCGGCCTGGCGATGGGATTGAAACACGCCCACTTCCAGCATGCGCACGTCGTGATAGGCTCGCACCTCCACACTCAACAGGCCCAGCCGTGGAGATTCGGGACGCTGCTGGTGCACGTGGAAAATCGTGGTGTAGCGACAGCGTTCCACCACGGTCAGGCGTACCTTCGCCATGCCTACCAGCAGATCCCGCGAATTGCAGTTCTCATAGTCAGGGAAGAGGCGTAACAGACGCGCATAATTGGCATCACAGACCGCGTGCAGCTCGGTCAAATCAAGTTTGAATGGCTTTTTCGTCAGCTTTTGCACAACCAGTTCCCGAAATTCTACTGTATAAAGTCCACGAATACATCGCCCCACTGTGGACACTACCGACCTGTAAATAGACACAATCCCTCAAGCTAAGATGGCACAAACTTCCTATGACTGCACCTTTTCATTCCGGTTTCGATATGTGCATCACAGGCGAGAGACTGCTAAACTGCGGGGCACAAAACGGCTACAGCTCCTCCGGGGATTATTGCATGAAAAATCGGTTCGTCGCGCTATCGTCGCTGGCACTTTTCCTCTGTAGCGCCAGTTTACAGGCTGACTCACTGCGCGATATTTACGAACTGGCACTGGAAAACGA
>JANNXP010000125.1:0-10309 GCA_031409615.1 Haliea sp.
CCTTCAAAATCACCCACCAGGGTGTTCATCTGGGCCATCAGTATATTCAGGGTACTCATGGTGCTCTCAGGTACTCATGATTGCAGGCCTTTATTGTCCGCAAATGCGCCGCCCATAGCCAGTCCTTCGCCACAACAATCCTGTTACACTGGATCACAGTCTCAACGGCACCGATAGACACAAGGCCAGCGCACGGTGAATCGCCCAGCCATACTGACCAAACCTGACGCTCACTCACCGAGCCATCAAAACCTCGCGCTGTTTCGGGTCTACGTCGGCTATCGCTCCCTGCTTTCTGTCGTCCTGTTGATCATGCTGGTGAGCCCCAATACACGCCAGTTGGTCGGCACACTCAACCCAACCCTTTACACCACAGTTGCACTGGCGTATCTGGCCACCAGCATTCCACTGGTGGGGTCGCTCTCCACGCGGCTCAATGACAGCCAGAATCTGATGCTCATCGTGTTTCTGGTGGACATCATCGCCATCACCTTACTGGCGGACAGCAGCGGTGGGATGCTCAGCGGTTTACCGGTACTGTTGGTGATTACCGTCGCCGCCAGCGCCGTACTGATCGTCAATCGGACCATGGCCACACTGATCGCAGCCATCGGTGTGCTGGCTATTTTGCTGGACACTGCCTGGCTGATACTGCACAACCAACTCGACAGCAGCTCGCTATTTCCTGCAGGCATCCTGGGTCTGCTGATATTCGGCGTATCCCTGATGGTGCAGCCTATCGCACACCGTCTGGGCCGGGCCGAGGAGTTGGCCCGCAACCGGGCCAGCGACCTGTACAGTCTGCAACGGCTCAACGAGCAAATCGTGCAACACATGCAGACCGGCATTCTGCTGGTCAGTAACGAGGGTGTGGTGCGCATAATGAACAAGGCTGCTATCGGCCTACTCGCTCCTGAGAGACCCGTCACGGTAGAGCAGGGACGACAACTGGCCGACTACTGCCCGGAGCTGGCCTACCAGTTCGAGCATTGGAAAAACTCCGGCATGCACCGAGCCAAGCCCTTCACTGTGATGGAGGGTGCATTGCCGGTCATTGCCAACTTTCGAGAGTTGCAGCCCAATGCAAATCGTGAGTCTCTGGTATTCGTCGAAGACTATACGCCGGTCACGCAGTATGCGCAGTCGCTCAAGCTCAATTCCCTGGGTCGACTCACCGCCAGTATCGCGCACGAAATTCGCAACCCCTTAGGCGCGATAAGTCATGCTGCGCAATTGCTGCAGGAATCAACCGTGCTGTCACCGTCGGACAGCCGTATGGCCGATATCATTCAGCGCCACTGCGAGCGGGTCAACCAGATCGTGGAAAGCGTTATGCAGATATCACGACGAGAGCCCCCGAAGCCGCAGTACCTGTTGCTCGAACCCTGGTTGACAGACTTCGTCGGCGAATACCTCAACGCCTTGAATCGGCCAGCAGAGATTTCGATCCATTGCGACTACAAAGAGCTGCTGGTGGAATTCGATCCGGAGAATCTGCAGCGGGTATTTGCCAATCTGCTGGACAATGCACTGCGTCATAGCAAGCTCGCTACAGAACAAGAGATAGCGCGCATCGAGGTCGATCTCGATTCCGCCCTGCACCAGTGCCAGATTGATATCATCGACGCTGGTAGTGGTGTACACACTGCGGATATCGCAAAATTATTTGAACCTTTTTTTACCACCATGGCAGAAGGCAGTGGCATGGGTTTGTACCTGTGTAAGGAACTCTGTGAAATTAATAATGCCGATCTCGACTATCGACTTACCAGGAAGGGTGAAAGCTGCTTCCGTATCTCTATGAACCAACGAGCGCTCTGAATGACGACCCAAACTGTGTTGATTGTGGATGATGAGCCGGATATCCGCGAGTTACTGGATATCACACTGAGTCGTATGGGGCTGCAGACTCATAGTGCGGCTACGCTCAAGGAAGCCAAAGACATGGTCGCACGAGTAAAGCCGGATCTCTGCCTGACCGACATGCGCCTGCCCGATGGGAATGGCATCAGCCTGGTGGAACATATTCAACAGGAGTTTCCGCACATTCCCGTCGCGATGATTACCGCCCATGGCAGCGTGGAAGCCGCCATCTCTGCTCTCAAGGCCGGGGCCTTTGACTTTATCAGCAAGCCAATCGAGCTGGAAAATTTGCGCCGATTAGTCAGTTGTGCCCTGCAACTGGAAGTCGACACCAGCCGCACGCGCGATGCCGTAGATGAGGAACTCATCGGCTCGGCACCCGCTATACAAACCCTGCGCCAGCAGATATCCAAACTGGCACGCAGTCAGGCACCGGTGCATATTCATGGTGAATCCGGCAGTGGCAAGGAAGTCGTTGCCCGCCTTATTCACAACAATGGTCCCCGCGCCGCAGGTGCCTTTGTCGCAGTCAATTGCGGTGCGATCCCGCCAGAGTTGATGGAGAGCGAATTGTTCGGGCATATGAAGGGCAGCTTCACCGGTGCCAGCCAGGACAAAGTAGGCCTATTTCAGGCCGCTTCCGGAGGCACGCTGTTTCTCGATGAAGTAGCAGACCTGCCACTGGGCATGCAGGTCAAGCTACTGCGGGCGATCCAGGAAAAGACCGTTCGTCCGGTCGGCGCAAGTGCCGAGCAGCGCACTGATATCCGCTTGTTGAGCGCTACCCACAAGGATCTGGCCAAAGAAGTTGAAGGCGGTCGGTTCCGCCAGGATCTCTACTACCGCATTAACGTGATCGGCGTGTTGGTACCCAATCTACGCCAACGACTCGAAGACTTACCTGCACTAACAACGGCAATTCTGAAACGTATTTCCACAGGCGATGACAAGGTGTCTGCCCGCCTCGACAAATCCGCGCTCAAGGCCTTAAGTGATTACACGTTCCCCGGCAACGTGCGTGAGTTGGAGAATATGCTGGAGCGTGCGCTGGCACTGTCTGACGGTGAGAAGATAACCGCCGATGACCTGCAATTTTCCACCGCCGTATCTGGTTCCCCACCAGTGGCCGGTGGCGAGCAGATTGTGCGCAGCGGCCATGGGGGTTCAGTGCGCGAGGCTTTCGGCGATCTGGCAGGATATCTGGAAGATCTCGAGCGCGATATCATCAGCACCGCGCTGGAGGAGTGTCGCTGGAATAAAACCGCCACCGCCAAACTACTGGGTATCAGTTTTAGAAGCCTGCGCTACCGGCAAAAAAAACTGGGGCTTGATGATTGACCTACCTCACCAGCAGTCTCGCGCCGCCGCCTCGCCAGTTGCCAACCTGGCACCCATGGAATCCAGGCTCAACGTGCCGCAAAAATGGTCTGCTGCCTGCGTCAGCTGTGGAGTGGCATACAACGTGTAGTCATCCTCGTTCAGTGCCAGATCGATAAGATAAATCCTCTCACCTGCCAGTACTGATACCAAGTTGCCCTGGGCGTCGATGGCATACGGACTGGTGGGATAATCCAGATCCGTGAGTGCCTTGGCGTACTGTTTGTGCTCAAGAAAATATTGCTCTTGCCGCAGCATGACCTGCAGTAACACAGCACCACCCAGGCTGCGCCGGGTATTGATGAGTTGTCGCTGATAGGACGGCGCAGCCAAGGCAAGCAATAGCGCCACGATGAAGACGGCAATGATCAGCTCAATGAGAGTGAAGCCTTTTTTTCGCCGGTTGCTCATCTGTGTACTGCAGCCATTCTATAAGGGATCAATACCGGGCTCGCTCCAGTAAGTGCGGTACAGTTTTCCCGCATGGCTGGGTAGCAACTGCACTGTATCGCGCACACCGTCGCCATCCAGGTCATACAGGTCAATGCCGCCACCCGGCAGAACAATGGTGTCGCCAAGCGCCGTGGTGGCGGCGGGAATTCCCAGTCCGAGCTCGTACGTTCTCTTCTTGTTAGCGACGGCAGTGGCGTTCGCCAACTGCAGGACATGGAGCAGACCCCGCCCTTGCGGTCCGGAGCAGGCTGTCGCCTCACCCGGAACAAAGGTGGCTGCGAAGACCCTGCCGCCGTCAACGAGGGGGGTCGACATGCCCTTTTCTCCAGTCTCCAGAAAGCGGACTCTCCAGCCACTGTGCGAGCTGCGATCACCACAGGTGATACCGTCTTCTCCTGCACCTGCTTTTTCTGTGCCCTCAATACAGGTCGTTTGGTCAGGGAGGTCAGTGTAGTGAAGTCTTCCTGCAGGTTTGGTGGCAGCATTTTCTGCGTGAACCAACGCGCTGCCCGTCGTGATCTGGCGGTCTTTCAAAAAGAAAAAAGCGTTCTCAACCAGAGTCTCATTCGGATTTTCCCGATCTCCGCTTTGCAACAGTACACCGTCAAACTCGCCGATCTCGTCGTAGGATTGGACAACATCCGGTGCGTGGAAAAAACGCCTGTCATCGTGCTGAGTACCCCCGATCTCGGCTGCGTCAGCACCCAAATCTGCCAACTTGGTGATAAACCAGTGGTCCCTGCGGTGGTTATCATCATCTCCTGTACTCTCCGGTAAATCGATGCGCCATACCGCGCCACCTGTGTCACCCACGTAAAGCCGGTGTGTGATGCCCGCAGGTGTGACCAGCGCCGACACCGTAGAGGGAATACTGTCCACCAGAGCGGCATTGGCATAGCGTGTGTTGGAGCTGGCACCGGTCACGCCCCGAATCGCCTTCCACACAAGTTCGCCCGTCACTGCGTTGACAATGTAAATGGCATTGCCGACAGTATCGTCATCGGCAGCGAGGTCCTTACCGCGTCGCGCGGTGAAGTCCTCATTCCAACCGCCGTCGTAGCCCCCGGCGAAGACCAGCACCTCCACCGGCGCACCGTTGTAATTCACCTTGCCGACCACCGGGGTTGAAAACGTCAAACCCAGTTCCTCGAACGCGCCACCTGCAGTAGGGGCAATCGTCCACAACAGGCTGGGGATAGCGTCGGGGTCGCTGATATCCAGGGCGAGATAGCGGGCGCCGCCTCGCCGTAAACCGAAATACACATACGCTTTATCGCCAGCGCGATAATCCAGTGTGCCATCGCCGTTCTTATCGACTTTCAACACAGCAGGTGCGCCATCGACCCCATACTTCATAGTTCGTGCCGTGGTCGTGCCGTTGTGATGCGATCGAATGTTGGCCAGTGATTCCCTGGGGTAAAAACCGAATACTTCACGGCCCGATTCACTGCCGTCGCTAGCGGTGTCCTGCAGGATGTGGAAAATGCCTTCCCCACTGCCAAATAACAGGCGAACATTGGGGTTTGCCTTGCTGTATCCGGGCGTCGCTCCATAGTTCAGCGCAACCGGGCGCGAGTGCATTACCGCCCCCATAATCCAGCTGCGAGCAGAGGACGAGCCATTGGCTGTATCTTGCCCTCGCGCCCGCTTAATCAGATTCAGCAGTGCCTCATCCGTCAACTCTCCTTGTGGATCAAGTGACGCTTTGAGTAACAACACCGTCTTCGCATCGGCATCCAAGGGCGCGAAATCCCGCCCCACTTCCGGCTCGTAAAAAAGCTGCCTGGGTGGAAAGCCATTGATCGCAGCATCCGCATTGGTATCCCCGATAAAATACTGTGCGCCACCTCCCGCGTCGGTGCTGTACGTCACGAAGCCGTCTATCTTCTGACCAGCACCTCCGCGGGTCACGATGGGGCCATCGGCCGCGTCAAGGACGTTCTTACCATCACCGGGCGGCAGGGTAGCTACGTCTGTCCAGAAAGTCAGTGCTGCCGGGCGCAGGCGACCCTGGTCTGCACCGACCCGTTCGAAGGCTGGTTGGTCATGCACGTCGACGATCTGGTCAAACACAGCCTCGCCGGCAGCCGCGGCAGTCCCGCCAGCGCCCTGCGCTACTTTAAACTTCAGCTTTTTCAGATTGCCCAGCCAACCGGAATTGCCCTGCGGCAAAAAGAGCGGGATATACAACCTATCCAATACCCGGCCGGGATGAAAAGCATCCTCGGAAAAAGCCATCTCAAGGGAGCTGCCCGCGCCCGCAGTAAGCTCGGCGAAAGCCCGGGTCAAACTCGCTTGTAACGCCGCCGGTTCATTCACATACAAGAGGTCCGCGCCCCCTCCGGCAGCGGCGTAATCAGCCGCTCTTGCGGACCGCTCACGACTGGTTACTACCCACGTCTTTTGCAGGGACACGTTGGCGTCCAGGTTTGGCAGCAAGTCCGTGCCACCGTCGTGCAAGTGGGCCAGCATTTGCTCGAAAGTGGACGGGTTCGATAGGGGCATCTGCGCAACAATCTGGGTATTGAGATCCTCGTCATGGGTCGCCATTCCCAGTGTGAACAGCACAGAGTAGAGTTTTTGGCACGCTTGCGGCTCGGTAAACGGTGTCAGGTATTTACCGCTCTCGATGATACTCGCATCAAAATTGGGTAATGGGTCAGGGCCGCCGAAGTTGCCGCTGGTATTCTGACCGAGCGCCACATCGCCACCTTGTATATAGCGCAGCCATTCAAAATAGGTCTCTTTGGGTTGCAGCTCATGCGATTTAGCAGAGGCGAGCACCGGCGTCGACTTGAGGGTAGAAACAAACTCCGCCCGGTGCTCCTGCAAGCGCCGGTAGCCCTGCAGTATGGTGCCGCCACCCACGGCCGAATCCATGGTACTGTCATGGTTGTCCTGATGGTTGGATATCAGTAGTGACAAATGGAAATCATCAAACAGGGTATTATCCAGCACTGCCGCGAGCACCGCTTTGAATACACCGGGCGCAGTAACCCCTTGACCCTCAAGGTACATATCCCCGAGATGACGATAGGCCGCCTCGGTCATAAAGGGCGGACCGCAATCGACCCCGTAGGTGCACAGTGCAGTATCCAGATCACTGTCGCCCAAATCCATCACCACATGCACGAACACCCCGCCCATTGCCGCACCCGAAAGGAATGCCTCACTGTCATCGGCGCGCGCTGAACTCATCCACAGTGACAGGCCCGCCAGAAAAAATACCACGTATCTGTGCATAACACTTTTCTCCCCGACCTAGTGCAGTGCCGGTACTCGCACCGCGATGCCCTGGACAATATGCGCAGTGCCGAGGCGCTTCTGACTGCCATTGATACGCACACTGATTTCAAAGGGCACCGCATCAAAGTTGCTGCTACTGGACACCGTGCCCTGCGACTCCCGCAGTGGAAAGCCTCGCCATAACAGTGGATCCTGCCTGGTTATGCGGTAGTCGAGCTCAACACCGGCAGGCACTACCGCACCGGCAGGGACCTGCAGCGCACTGCTGTCGCAGTCGGGACCTGGCGCTCCCAACGGGCAGTTGGTGTGGCCTATGCCTTCCTCAAGAATGAAATTATCCGGATTCAGAGACAACTCCGTGGCTATGGCCTGCACCTTGTGAAAGGCCTCTTCGAGGAACTGATCATTGCCTGCCATATGCAATTGCAGAATGGCCGTCTGCATCACCATGGCCGCAACAATGGACATCAGCAGCATGAACACCAACGCCAGTAGCAATATCGTCCCGCAGCTTGCGGCAGGTCGGCGTCTTGGCAGCATCCTATTCATATTCCAGCGCTATCAGCCTATCGGCTCAATGCGATTGCGCAGGAGCACCGTTGTACTGACGACACGGCGCAGATAAGCATCGTGTTTGGCGGTCAGTATCTTCTGTCCCAGCCTGTAGGTTTTATCATCCTGATGGCCGGAGATTTTGCTAATGCTGCGCAATAGCAGATAAATCTTCGCGCTAACGGCCCGCTGCATTTCTTCGCCTTCGGGAGCTGATTTGTATTGATTGGGCACGCCGTCAGCATCTGTATCGATGCCGAATTCAAGCTGCATATTTTCCACACCCTCCACCAGGCAGCGTGACGTCATCGCGTTACCCGCGAGTGTTTCCATACACAGGCCGGGAATGCCATCGCCCTCTGCCTCTGCCTCGGAATCAGAAAACCTGCGGATAAAAATGATGCGGGAAATCGCTTTCCAATAGCTAAGTGATGGCGCTGCGCGTGCGCGATCACGTAAGTCAATTGTGCGCAGTTTCTCCCACTGGGGCGACTGCCCCGGTGCAAGGCGCAGATACCAACTTCCGACGGTAGAGGCACTCAGGCCAGGAGCGAGGACCCCACGACGCACGCTCGCTTCCCCGGCCGTGCGTTTGATCGTGATCAGATCGGTATCCAGCGCGATGGCTGCGCTGTCCAGGCAGGTCAATGAGGTAGCGTGCAGGGAAATCGGCACTGCCACACCGGAATAGTCATTCACCAGTTCCACAGCATGGGCCCCGTCCAGTGCCCAAGCCCGCTCACTGCAGTCGGTACCCACCGATGCGACGGGCAGTCCATCAAGCCCAGGAACACCACCAAAAAATCCCGCCATACCCAACTCCCGTGAGAGCAGGCGCAGCGCATAACGCCCATTTTCCTGCATCCGTGCCATCTGCTCTTCATAGAGAACGTTGCGCTTGGCGCCAAGATAAGCGCTGACGACACCTGCGCTGAGGAGCAGTCCGAGCAACATCGACACCAGCAATTCAACCAGAGAAAAGCCGTGCGCAACGTCATGGCAGTGATGAGTCGTGTTTCGACGCGTCATCAATGCCTCCCAATAAAGGTTGAAAGGCTAAGCTGGTGACGGCGTCGCATACTGCTATCAGCTTCGCCTGCTTCAAGAGCCTTTCCATTCTCGATGTCGCAAATGGCTACCGGGGCTTTTCCTGCAGACATTGCATCCAGCCAGCTTATGGCGACGGTCACCTCACCATCATTCGCGGTAACGCAAGCCCGAGGTGCTAGCAGACCACCGGCATAACCTCCGGCGTACTGTTCTAACTCCCCCAACAGGTGAGATTCCCACTGCCACACATCAAAGGCAGCAAGTTGCGGTGCCGAACACGCAGACGTATCGCAATTAGCAGTGGGCACGGGCAGGCGACGCGTCTCGTCTCCGGCATTGGTCACCTGATATGCCGCAATCTGGTCGGCATTTGCGCGCATACGTTCGAGAATATCGCGCGCCAACGCAGTCGCGACGGAACGCTGGCTAGCCTCATAACCGGCTTTCTTGCCGGCCAATTGCGTCGATAGTAAGCCCATCATTCCCGTAGAAAAAATCAGTAATGCAATCAGGAACTCAAACATCCCAAATCCGCTTTGGCTCAAAACGATCAACACTTTTCTGGTGTCGATACGCCTTGCTAGCGGCTCAATAAGACGCCGATGGGCCATCACACGATCGGACATTCACCCCATCCTCCGCTCAAACGTGCCCGGCCAACAATATTGATAACGATGCTCAGTGACTCGCTGGACGTTTGCGGCGGTGGACAGAACAGCAGCGTACGATTACTGTGCGATGAGCCATCAGGCAGGTAGTTAATTAATTCAAATGCTGGCGCGCTACCGCTACGATTGGTTAAACGGTAGCCCGGCGGCAACCCTTCAAATACTTGCAGCACCTCATCCGCACCCGCATCGACAATTTTATCCCTGTCCATATTGGCAAATACCATCCAACCACCCGCATAGGTACCAGAGCAGGCCGGCACTCCGGTCGTCGCCATCACTGATGGACAGATACTGATGGGCTGGTTTCGCATGACAGCTTCACTGCGTGCCAGATTGATCGCATCCAGAAATCGACTGGACTCGGCGCGCAGTCGATTGCTGTGTAGAAGGTTCTGCAGCAGCGGCGTACCCACCGACAAGGTGACGGCAACCACCACCAGCACCATCATCAGTTCAATCAGGGTAAGCCCACTGGCGGGACCACACGACGACATCCTGTCCACAGCATTCCTCCATTTGTGGACAAGCATAGGATTAGCAGAAAAATAGCGCGAGCAGATGGCGCCTTTTGACCGAAAACAGCGCTATTCGATGCCCCGCAGGAGGGCTGGTGGTGCGAGGGTTCTAAATATTCTTCACGGCGATGCGCAGTTCACGCGGCAGGGAGAAGGTAATGTTTTCGGGTCGGCCTGCAACTTCAACCGCCGCTTGCGCCCCGAGTGCGCACAGGCCATCGAGCACTTCCTGAACGAGTATCTCTGGAGCGGAGGCGCCGGCAGTGACACCGATACGTGATTTTCCGATCAGCCACTGCGGGTTTATATCCTCCGCACCATCCAGTAGATAGGCCTCTGCGCCCATACGTTCGGCCAGCTCGCGCAGGCGGTTGGAATTGGAACTGTTGGGGGAGCCTACCACCAACACCAGGTCGCACGTGGCGGCAAGTTTCTTCACCGCATCCTGCCGATTCTGGGTGGCGTAACAGATATCGTCCTTGCGTGGCCCCTCTATATTTGGGTAGCGCGCGCGCAGCGTATCAATAACTCTCGCGGTATCATCCATAGACAGGGTGGTCTGGGTAACGTAGGACAAGTTGT
>JANNXP010000126.1:0-5239 GCA_031409615.1 Haliea sp.
TGATGCACCGCGTGTCGCCATGCGACCGCGATTTAACGTCGACTGGGTCCAACTGCTGGTCACGGTGTAGTTCAGGAAGTCATTGCCATAAATGTTAAGAAAGCCGTCTTCGCCAGGAGTAGCTTGGTAGCTCGGGGGCAGGGTACTAAGCGGATTGAGGACCTCCGGCGCAGTATATCTGCCATCCACAAGCGTGCTGTCGAACCAGTCATTCACGCCATTTATATCAAGGCGCGGGCTAGCCTCGATTTCCTGCACCGCGAACTGCCCAGTCTCGATCTCGGTATCGGCCACACCCAAACTCAGGCCAACACGCTGTGTTTCCGAGAGCGGATAGCCGTAGTTAATGGCTGCACCCAGTGTATTGGTGCTGTAGTTTGCGATATTAACCTCTTCCAGGTCGGTGGAGCGATAAAACACATTGAACCCACGACTTACCCCATCCTCTGTGTAGTACGGGTTGGTGTAACTGAAATTATAGAAATCCTGGTAGCGCGAGGAGTTCAGGCCTATGCCAATGCGCTTGCCCGTGCCGAGAAAATTGTCCTGCTCCAGGTTCAATCCCAGAATAATTCCGGCATCCTGAGCGTAGCCAATGCTGGCCCCAATGCTGCCGGAGGACTGCTCCTCCACGGTGTACTCCACATCGATCAAGTCGTCATGGCCAGCCACTCCGGGCGTCTCGACAGTGGCCGTTTTGAAATAGCCCAACCGCTCAAGGCGCACTCGTGACTGCTCGATGGCAGCAGCCGAGGCGGGCGCACTCTCCATCTGGCGCATCTCACGACGCAGCACATCATCGGCTGTTTTCACGTTGCCCTTGAAACTGATGCGGCGCACATAGGTGCGCTTACCCGGATCCACGAAAAATTTCATGGCGACAGTATTGTCTGCGTCATTGACCTCGGGAATACCGGTGACCTTGGCGAAATTATAGCCTTCATCACCCAGGCGCTTGGTCAGCGCCTCTTCGGTGGAGGTCACCATCACTTGGGAGAAAACCTGGCCATCGGCGATGAGTAAAAAGCGTCGCAGATCCGTTTCAGGCAGCACCAGATCGCCAGACATATCCACTTTGCTAACGGTAAAAATTTCGCCTTCGGTGATATTGGCGGTGATATAGACTTCTTTCTTGTCTGGAGACACTGATACTTGAGTGGAATCGATACGGAACTGGAGATATCCCCTGTCCATGTAGTAGGACGTGAGTGTCTCCAGATCCCCGGTCAGCTTTTCCTTTGAATACTTGTCGTCGTTGGTAAAGAACGAGAACCAGCCCGTGGTGCGCAGTTCAAACTCCTCGCTCAGTTCTTCGTCAGTGAAGACGTTATTGCCCACCACATTGATATGTTTGATGGCGGCGACCGTCCCTTCGTCAACGTCTATATTAATGGTAACGCGATTGCGCGGCTCGGGAATTACCTCGGTTTCGATCGCGGCATCATAGCGACCCTGCAAGACATACTGTCGCTGCAACTCCAGTTGCATACCTTCCAATGTTGAACGCTGGAATACCTGCCCTACCGCCAGGCCGGCGCCCTTCAAACCGTCCATCAGGGCTTCTGTTTCAATCGCCTTGTTACCCTCGATATTGATCTCACTGATGCTGGGTCGCTCCGTCACAACGACAACCAGTACATTGCCGTCTTGGCCGATGCTTATGTCATCGAAATTGCCGGTGGCAAACAAACTGCGCGTGGCGGCCCTGATAGCTCGTTCATCAACGGCATCGCCCACCGCGATTGGCAGGGCTGCGAAAACTGTCCCGGCAGAAATACGTTGCAACCCTTCCACGCGGATGTCAGAAATGACGAACGTCTGGGCAACGGCAAACGGCGCAATCAAAAAAAGCACCAGGGCCAGGATTGTAGGCAGTTGTCTAATCAAAATTTACCCAATCACTGGAGATAAGCCCCAGTCCGAAGAATTCCATTAAGTATTATATTCACCGCAATCACTACAGGCGTGTGAAATCGTTGTACAGAGCCAGCATCATCATCCCGAGCACCATAAATAGCCCCAGCTGATATCCCACGGCCTGTATCTTCTCAGGTACTGGACGCCCCGCCAATAGCTCAATCGTATAAAACAACAAATGACCCCCATCGAGCACCGGAATAGGCAACAAGTTCAGGACTCCCAAGCTGACGCTCAGCAACGCCAGGAAGCTGATATAGGATTCCAGACCGGATTTGGCTGACGCGGTCGCCACTTTAGCAATGGTGATAGGTCCACTCAAGTTTTTTGGTGATATTAATCCCTGCAACATCTTTTTAATCGACTTCAGGGTAAACACCGACAGTTCCCACGTGCGGGACAGGCTCGCGCCCAGTGCTTGCAAAGGCCCCCGCGGGTAGCGTCTCACCATTTCCGGGGGCATTTCAGGAATCGCCGCCGCGATACCCACTCGACCGATGGCCTTCCCGCTGTCATCGGTAACACGCTCGGGAACCATGGTGGCCCGCAACACCTCACCGCCACGCTGGTACTCCACCTCGATCGATTGTTCCGGCCGCGCCCGCACATAGTCGACCCAGTCCATCCACAGGGCCATGGTGACACCATCTGCCCGCAGCACCCGATCGCCAGGGAGCATACCAATCAGAGCCGCTGGGCTTGCCGCGACCACTTCGCCCACCACGGGCGGAACCTGAGGCGTAAACAAGCTGATACCCAGGCCACCATAGAGGTCTGGCTCTTCCTCATCCGACAACCAGCTAGTAATGGCCGCCTCTGACTCGTAGACCACACCGGAATCGGGATATTGCACAGCAAACTTGATGGAGCCGGTATCGCCGATACGATCCAACAGTCGAAAACTGAGTGCCTGCCAGGTCGGCGTTGCACGGCCGTCGACCGCGACAATTTCCTGCCCCGCCTCCAATCCGGCCACCGCCGCTATCGAATCGGGCTCAACCTCACCAATGATCGGCACATAGCCGGACTCCCCGGACATAAAAAGAAACCAATACGCGACGACCGCCAGGAGCAGGTTCGCCAGAGGACCTGCGATAACCACCGCAATGCGTTGCAGCGGGGACTTGCGGTTAAATGCGCGATGCAGCTCCGCGGCCGGGACTTCTCCCTCGCGCTCGTCCAGCATTTTGACGTATCCGCCCAGCGGGATGGCAGCAATGCTGTACTCAGTGCCCTGGCGATCGCGCCAGCTGCACAGCGAGGGGCCAAAACCGATGGAAAAACGCAACACCTGCACACCGCAGCGCCGCGCCACCCAGAAATGACCAAATTCGTGAATCGCTACCAACACCGCCAGGGTGGCGAGTGTTAAGACGATCGTATAAAGGAGTTCCATCAGATTCGCTTCACGGCAATGGTCAGTTGTTGAAGATCTGCCAGAAAACGGTGTGCAACATCTCGCGCACAGGCATCGGCAGATTCGACCACGGACAACGTGATGGGTTCAACACTGCCCACGCGCTCCAGCGTATGCTCTATCACTGCCGGAATATCTGTGAACCGGATTTTTTCATCCAGAAAGGCTCCTACGGCGACTTCATTGGCCGCGTTACACACGGCCATGGCCGTACCACCGGCCAGCACCGACTCCCGCGCCAAGCGCAGGCAGGGAAAGCGCGATTCATCCGGGGCCTCAAAATCGAGACGGGCGATGGCCACCAGATCCAGGGGCTTCACTCCGGACGCCAGGCGCTGTGGCCAACCGAGGCCGTAGGCGATAGCGGTACGCATATCCGGATTGCCCAGTTGCGCCAGTACGGAGCCATCCAGATACTGCACCATCGAGTGGACAATACTCTGCGGGTGAACGACCACCTCCACTTGCTCTGGTGTGAGGTCAAAAATCCAACACGCCTCAATGAATTCCAGACCCTTGTTCATGAGGCTCGCGGAGTCCACGGAAATCTTGCGCCCCATCGACCAGTTGGGATGGGCGCAAGCCTGGTCTGGTGTAGCCTCAATCATCTGCGCCCAGCTCCAGCGCCGAAAGGGTCCTCCCGATGCCGTCAGTAACACCTTGCTGACACCCTCTTTCGAGGATCTGGCATGGGCATCCACGGGTAGGCACTGGAAAATGGCATTGTGTTCACTGTCGATAGGCAACAACCGGGCGCCCGCTTCGCGCACCGCCTGCATTAACAGGTGTCCGCCCATCACCAGCGATTCCTTATTCGCCAGCAGCAGGGTTTTTCCCGCTCGCGCGGCCGCCAGCGTGGAGGGCAATCCAGCAGCCCCCACAATGGCCGCCATAACGACATCCACCTCTGGCGCGGTGACGATGTCCGTCAGGCCACGCTCTCCATACTTCACTTCGGTGACGACACCTGGTGGCAACCGCTGCTGCAGCAAGCTCGCGGCGGCCTCATCCATCATAACCGCATAGCGCGGCGTAAACGCCAAACACTGGGCGAGCATGGCATCGACGGACGAATGTGCCGCCAGGGCATAAAGCTCAAAGCGCTGCGGATGCCGTGCAATCACATCCAGGGTATTGACCCCGATCGACCCGGTTGAACCCAGCACACTGACCAACCGCTTGGTCGCAGTCATCTCTACCAACCCACCAGCAACAGGCCCAGTGCAAACACCGGCGCCGCACCACATAAACTGTCCAGACGATCCAACACCCCGCCGTGACCGGGCAACAAGCTGCCGCTGTCCTTTACGCCACTCTCACGCTTGACCATGCTGACGGTCAAATCCCCGATTACCGAGGCCAGTGCAGTAGTAACGGTCACCGCCACGACTGCAGCAAGGCTTACATGCGCCGCGTCCGCCGGCAGGAGGTACCACAGCAGCACTGCCAACAACGTGCAGGCCATCACGCCACCCCAGAAACCCTCCCAGGTCTTGGCGGGGCTGACCAACACGGCCAACTTGTGCTTGCCAAAACGCCTACCCGAAAAATACGCGCCAATGTCGGCCGTGGCGACAACCAAGACCATAACCACCAGCAAAAGTCCCCCGGGAGGGAAACTGAGCAGGTACAGTGCGGACATCCATGCCGGCACCAGGATCAGCACTCCCATGGCACTGCGCATGACCATGCTGCGCCACAGCACAGCACTGTCGGGGTAACCCTTAACCCACAGCAGCGCGAATGACCACCACAGGCAAGCCACGCCCAGCAGCGGCTGCACCCGCTCCCGTTGCGGGAGATCGCCCAACCGACCATACCGGTAAATGGCAAGCAGTGCAGCGCACACCAGCAAGACATAGAAAACTCGGGCCGCTGGCTTGTGCCACCCCGCCAGATGTGACC
>JANNXP010000127.1:0-8374 GCA_031409615.1 Haliea sp.
AATGAGTCACTTGTTGTATCTGAATAGTTGTGACAACTATCCCAACAAGTGCCCACACATCTGTCTTCATCTTCTTGTTAAACAACATTCGTACCGCAAGGGCTCGAATACCCAGTGAGGGCTTGCCTCATCCGGGAGGCGTATTATACCGATCACCATCATCATGGCAACCATAAATTCTAATCTACGCCGATTTATTCCCTTAGGCCTCGCCCAGCACACCTACACATAGTGTTTTGAACTTCCACAAACTTTGAAGGCGACTAGTATGGCGTGAGGAACTCCCTGGCCCCGGGGACCGGCGAATATACGGATAGCACTTTAGATGAGCAAGAAATTTCTCAAGAAAACATAGCGATGGAAACTCTCCGTGCTCAACACATACCCCGTCAAGCCTAACTAACCTCGAACAGGTGGTACTTTTTTTTGCCCAGCTTGACCAGATAGAAACGTCCGAAGACAGCTTGGGCACGAGGGAAACACGCAGCTACCGCCCCGTTATCTTCCGGCCCCAAAACCCGGCCGTTGACCGTCACAGCATTGCGACCCAGCGCATCTTTTACCTGCTTGCCGGAACTCACCATCCCCGCGTCTGTAAGCATCTGAGTAAGCGTTTCAGGGAAACTAGTGCGCGCAATGGTACTGGCGGGAAGTCCGTCCTGCCGCAATTGCAGAACATCGCCCTCCGTCAACACGGCGATACTGTCACTGAACAGGGACTCGGTAATCCGCTGGGCCGCATCCAGACCATCCTGCCCATGTACCAAACGTGTAACCTCACGTGCTAACACTGACTGGGCCTCAGGACGACCATTGCGCCCGGCATCGGAATGCGCAATGGTATTTATTTCATCGACATCAAGAAAAGTGAAGTATTTCAGGAACTTGTAAACATCTGCGTCTGGGGTTCCCAGCCAAAACTGATAGAAGACATAGGGGGATGTGCGCTGCGCATCCAGCCATACCGTGCCGGATTCCGTCTTGCCAAATTTAGTACCATCGGCCTTTGTGATCAGCGGCATAGTCAAGCCAAAAACCTGGCTGCCGTGGAGCCGACGAGTGAGATCAATGCCCCCCGTAATATTTCCCCACTGATCAGACCCGCCCAATTGCAAACCACAGCCAAAGCGCTTGTGGAGCTCGGCGAAGTCATAGGATTGCAGAATCATGTAGGCAAATTCAGTAAAGCTGATGCCGCTGCCATCGCGCTCGATGCGCTGTTTCACCGATTCTTTCTGAATCATTGCGTTGACCGAGAAATGTTTACCGATGTCGCGCAGGAACGTCAATACATCCATCCCCTCTGTCCAATCCAGGTTATTCACCACCTCGGCCGAGACCTCTCCGGCCTCAAAATCGATAAATCGGGAAACCTGCTTCTTGATTTTCTCGACCCAGCCGTTAATCACATCTGGCGTATTTAGCTGTCGCTCCTGGATCTTGAAACTGGGGTCACCTATCAAGCCTGTAGCACCACCTACCAGCGCCAGCGGCCTATGCCCTGCCAACTGAAAGCGCCGCAGCATCAGCAATGGCACCAGTGTTCCTATATGTAAGCTGTCGGCCGTTGGATCAAAGCCGCAATACACCGTTCGCACCCCCCCCTCAAGCCAGCGCGGAAGATCGTCCTCTCCTGCCACCTGAAAGATCAAACCACGGGCGCGAAGATCATCGAGTAAAGCTCTGCTCATGGATTCGTTCCGAAACGATACATTCTTTGGTCTCCAGCGGGCGCCAAAGATACAACAGCTTCCCCCAAAAGCAAGCCCTGCGCCTAAACATGGAGGTTGAATTCTCGGCTCAGTTAAATATACTGGCGCTTCTAAATACAAAACAGATTTTAAAGACCATGTCTGAAGCGAAACACCCGCGAAGGATTGCTATTACGCTGGATAATGTACCGCCAAGGCTGCAGTGGCCGAATATGGTGTTTCTGGCGGCTCTGGCGATCTTTGCATTCAACGCTATTACCATATTGAACTCACCCGTCGATACCAATCAGCGCGAACAGTGGGCGCATTTTGACCAGCAGCTACTCGCCACTAAACAACAAATTGTGTTAAGTAACATCGCACTAAACTCTATCCCTAACAAAATTTCTCTATCACTGACGCCGCAGCCCCCCTCTTGGTTGGAGCAGAAGGTAAAACCCGGTGACACGCTATCCCTGATATTCAAACGTGCCGGCTACAACGACGAGGACGTCCATAATGTCATCAGCCAGTCAGTCGATGGCGAATCCCTCGAACGGATTTTCCCAGGCCAAACCATTGGCTTCCAGACGAACGACTCTCACGAACTGATCGGTGTGCGACACATTAAGTCTCTGCTGGAAACAGTAACCTACCTACACTCCGAAAGCGGATTTGAAAGTCGTGTAGAGACCCGCTCTCCCGAGCCCAGAGAGGCGTGGAAGACGGGTGTAATCACTTCTTCCCTATTTCTGGCCGGGCAGGAAGCTGGCCTTTCCCAGAACATGATTTTGGATTTGGCCAACATCTTCGGTGGTGTTATTGATTTTGCACTGGACCCTCGCCGGGGCGACACCATGCAATTGGTCTATGAAGAGCTGTGGGTGGGCGGTGAAAAATACAGTGACGGCAACATCATTGCAGCATCTTTCAGTAATCAGGGCGAAACATTTAGTGCCTTTCGTTACACCGATACCAACGGCGATACAAATTATTACAACGAGGATGGGGTAAGCATGCGCAAAACCTTCCTCATGGCTCCGTTGGATTTCACGCGTGTAAGTTCAGATTTCAACATGCGCCGCATGCATCCGATCTACAAGATCACTCGGCCCCATCGGGGGACCGATTATGCTGCTCCCACAGGCACGCCTGTGTATGCTGCCGGTGACGGCCGCGTCATTCAGGCGGGGTATAACGGCACCATGGGCAATTTTGTGGTCATCCAGCATGGTGATCAATATGTAACCAAATATCTTCACCTGCAAAAGCGCATGGTGGATACGCGGCAACGTGTTTCCCAAAGCCAGGTCATCGGCGCAGTCGGCTCCACCGGCGCGGCCACCGGTCCACATCTGCATTATGAATTTCTCGTGAGCGGCGTACATCACAACCCCCGCACCATCGCCAATGATCTACCAAAGGCAAATGTGCTGCCGACAAAGGAGCTAGCGATTTTCCGCCAGACGACCAACAAGGCCAACTTGCAGCTAGCAGCCCTGCGCTCACAGAATCATTTGGCAATGATCGATACAGCCGATTTAAACGCCACTCCAAACTAACTTGAGCGCCAACGATCCACTCTATGTCGGTTTGATGTCCGGCACCAGTGTGGATGCTATCGATAGCGCTCTGGTGCGATGTCACGGCCATGACGTGGCTATTGTCGCCACCCACGAACACCCAATTCCCCCCGGCATCAAACAGCGAATCGCAGCAATAAGCCACTCGGGCTCCGACGAAATTGAACGCTTGGGCGTACTGGATAGAGAGCTTGGCCTGCTATTTGCTGAGGCTACACTAGAGTTACTGGCAATCGCCCGAATACAGCCCGCACAGATCAGGGCCATTGGCAGTCATGGGCAAACTATCCGTCACCGACCGCCCTCAGCGGCGATACGCGCCGCAGAGAGTTTCAGCCTGCAAATTGGCGATCCCAACACCATCGCCGAGCATACAGGCATTACCACCGTTGCTGACTTTCGACGCAGGGATATCGCCGCGGGTGGGGAAGGTGCGCCACTGGCCCCAGCGTTCCATGCCGCAGCCTTCGCCAAGCCTGGCGTGAATCGCGCCATCGTGAATATCGGTGGCATTGCAAACATCTCACTGCTAGAAGGGCTTGAACTGCGGATGGGGTTCGATACCGGCCCGGGAAATACCCTGTTGGATCATTGGATTTTGAATCATCATGGCGAGCAGTATGACCGCGACGGCCACTGGTCCGCGACCGGACACATCAACCAGTTGCTATTGGCAAAACTTTTGGCGCACACCTACTTCGATAAAGTGGGACCGCGCAGCACCGGCAAGGAAGAGTTCAATCTCGCCTGGCTGGAGAGTCAGCTCGCCGGCCTCGACAACGTCGCTGCCGTGGATGTTCAAGCCACATTGGTGGAGCTCACCAGTGCGAGTATCGCCAGCGCAATTCGAAGCAGCCCGTTTGACGTATCGGAAATATATATTTGCGGTGGCGGCAGCCATAACTCGCACCTGATGCGGCGCCTGACAGCACAATTGGCGCCAGCAACGGTAGCGAGTACCGCAATGATCGGCATGGACCCGGATTGGGTGGAAGCAGCAATGTTTGCCTGGCTGGCCAACCGAACCCTGGCGGGTCTGGCTGGAAACTGTCCCTCTGTAACAGGAGCGACCGGGGCACGGATACTAGGGGGAATATTTCCCGGAGGGATCTGGAAAGATAATTAGTGGCTGGCTTTTTGTAGAGTATCTAAAGCGGTTCACGCTGGGCGACCGGCTCCACGAATGGCTGCTAGCAGGCTCAGAAACAGGCTGCCGCGACCCAATGAGCCTAAATTGAAAAAGATGAGCCACAACCGCAGGTCGCCGTGGCGTTGGGGTTATTGACTACAAAACGTGAGCCCTCCAACCCCTCCGTGTAATCAACGACTGAACCAACCAGGTATTGCAAGCTCATAGGATCGACCAACAGAGTGACGCCCTCGGTTTCCAGGGCAGTGTCGTCATCGGCAACGAGCTCGTCGAAGGTAAATCCGTATTGGAACCCGGAGCAACCACCGCCGGTAATAAATACACGCAGCTTTAGCTGATCATTTTCCTCTTCCGCCACTAAATCACGCACTTTATGTACAGCGCGGGCTGAGAGATTGATGCTTGATGGATCGAAAGTTTCAGCGACAGACATCAGAGTGTTCCAGAGTCGGCCGAGGCCGCTTCAATTGATTAACGTTGCAATTATGGTAAGTCCGACTAAATTAGTCAACTTTAGTGGCCAGATCCATTGCAGGCCCCGAGTTATCACTGGCCTCGGATTTTTCAGCGTCTGATCCGGTCGACTCAGCTATGGCATCAACCTCTGCCATGTGGGTGAGGCTGCCATTAACCTCAGCCCCTGCTGCCATCTCCACCAGGGTATAGAAAACACTGCCTTCCACCCGACTTTTGGACGCCAATTCCAGATGTTGACTGGAATACACATTCCCCTTAACCGCGCCGTTTATAATGACACGAGGCACTCGGATATCACCTTCGACCCGCCCTTTACCCACCACGCGCAGCAGCGCATCCTTGCCAGGCTGAGCGATAATGTTTCCCTGGACCAGACCTTCAATGTCCAAGTTACCGCAAAAATGTACATCCCCGATAACCACTGTCTCATGGGAAATCAGTGTGGTACCGCCGGACACGCTCGCTGTTTTGTTACTTCCCCACATTGATAAATCGCTCCTGTAACTGCCACGGGAACTGCTCGCGAACTTGTGTTTCTCGCGGCTTGCTCGCGCGAGCGACCACGGTCATTCCCTTGGGCTCAAAGCCATCGGGCAATACCAGCTCGCCCTCCACGGCTTGAAAATATCGGAAATGCAATGTCGCAGCCCGATGGTCGAAGTCCTCCGACAGAGCGGCCAGTGGATAGCTCGTTTCTGCCTGATTTTTTAATCCGAACACTTCCACCGACAGTACTCCCTCGACCATTTCGTATTCACGCTCTTGCTGCTGAATGAAAATACGGTATGCCAAGCGGCCCGGATTCTCACTGGGCACCAATTCAGGCTTGCGCAAGCTTAAGCCACTCGCCATATCCTCGGAGACCACCATGCTCCGATAAAAACGCAGGCCCTCCTCGAGATCTGCAGTGCGCTCTTTCTCGGCCGCCATCTCACTGCGCAGTAACTCCAGCGCATGGCTATCCACCGTGTGCCGTGTGCGCTGCATCTGCAGGTCACCCTGCGCGACTTTGACGGCTTCACGCAGAGTAGACAACTCAACCTGCATGCCGGCCATAGATTGTGGGACTTTCATATTCTTGTAGGCCGCTTGCCGTCCCAGGTAGATCCCGGCGAGTAGAGTCAACACCAGCAGTAACGCCAATGCGAGAACCAGTTTTGGTCCGAGGCGCGCCAACAAACGCGTGAACAGAGCCAACTTGGCGTTCATCTGCGGCCCACTATCAAGGCCATAGGCCAACATGCTGCAAGCCCGATCTTTCATCGAGTCCGAGCATGATGTTCATGTTTTGTATCGCCTGGCCGGAAGCGCCCTTCACCAGGTTGTCTATCGTTGCCATGACCACCACCGTATTTCTGCGCTGCGGCACGGCCACAGAAATCTGGCACCTGTTTGCGCCCTTTACGGTGCGGGTTTGCGGAAAGACACCCGCTGGCAGCACATCGACAAAGGGCTCATCGGCATACCAGTCCTCATATAGGGCCTGCACATCCACGGTGTCGTCGCGCAGTTGCGCAAAAAGGGTGGAGTGAATGCCGCGCACTATGGGCAACAGATGAGGCACAAACGTCATCTGCACCGGTTGCACGGCGATATCCGACAAGCCCTGTTCAATCTCAGGGAGATGACGATGCCCATTCACGCCGTAGGCTTTGAAGCTGTCTGACGCCTCACTGAGTAGATTGTCAACATTGGCCTGCCGCCCGGCACCGCTGACACCCGATGCCGAACTGGCAATAAGATGCTGCGGATCGACCAGAGACTGCGCCAGCAACGGCATAAAACCCAGTTGCACGGATGTCGGGTAACAACCAGGACAGGCGACCAGTCGCGCAGACGCAATTTTCTCCCGATTAAGTTCCGGCAACCCGTAGACCGCCTCCGCCAGTAACTCGGGGCTGGCGTGGACTTCACCATACCAGTGCGACCACCGGCTGGCATCTCGAATGCGGTAGTCTGCAGATAAGTCTATAACCCGGGTACCGGCCGCCAGCAACTCCGGCACCAGGTTCATGGCGACGTTGTGTGGGGTAGCAAAAAAAACGATATCGCAAGCCGCTAGTGCCTGCACATCCGGCTCCGAGAAAGCCAGCTCGTAGTGGCCACGCAGATTGGGAAACAGGTCGTCCACGCGCCGACCGCTTTCCGCACGCGATGTGATAGTTGCCACTTCCACGTCCTCATGCGCAACCAACAGGCGCAACAACTCGACCCCCGTGTACCCGGTGCCGCCAACTATGCCGACCTTTACCATGTCTCTACCCAAACCTTTCCCTGAGCCATTTTGAATACAATCTGCGACTTTGGTTCCACTGCGGCAAGTCTACTGGGCCCGCACTGTGACCCGTCTGCCGCGTCGGACCGTAGTATAAAAGCAATACGTATCAAGATACCTGATAATATTGTCTTTTTTGACAGTGGCATCAGGCGCGACCCGGTGCGAGGATCAACGATGTTGTGGCTAAAGGCCTTTCATATCATTTTTGTGGTGTGCTGGTTCGCGGGTATTTTTTATCTGCCACGCATCTTCGTGTACTACGCCGCCAGTGAACATACTGTGGTGCGAGCACAACTGGCTGTGATGGCGCTTAAACTGTACCGCTTCGTCACACCTTTTATGGTCATTGCCGTCGCCTTTGGCCTTGCCTTGATCGCGCTAAACCCTGAGTACTATTTAGCATCCCACTGGATGCAACTGAAGCTTGGCGTTGTCGGCTGCCTGATTGTGTATCACGTTATATGCGGCCGCTATGTGCGCGCGATTAATGACAATCGCAATCAGCACGATCACGTGTTCTACCGGTTTTTCAACGAAATTCCTGTGCTATTTCTCTTCGCCATTGTGATTCTGGCCGTGCTCAAACCATTTTGAGGCCACTGGATATTCTGTGCTCCAGCCCTGATAATTTCATTCCCACCACCCCCGCCACAATTGCGGGGCCTATCACCGTCCAGGACGAGTACGTCATGAGCACCTCGGAACAATTGTTCGAACGCGCCCAACAACACATTCCGGGGGGGGTCAACTCTCCCGTGCGCGCGTTCAAGGCCGTGGGCGGCACGCCAGTCTTCGTCGAACGCAGTGAGGGGGCCTATATTTTCGACTGCCAGGGCAAGCGCTATGTCGACTATGTGCTGTCCTGGGGGCCAATGCTGATGGGTCACAATCACCCTGCAGTGCGCGCAGCCGTGATCCGGCAATCGGCCAAGGGCCTCAGTTTTGGTGCACCCACAGAATTGGAGATCGAACTGGCGGAACGCATCTGCGACATCATGCCGGGTATGGATATGGTGCGCATGGTCAGCTCCGGCACGGAAGCCACTATGAGCGCCATTCGCCTCGCTCGCGGCTATACCGGCCGAGACACCATCGTCAAATTCGAGGGCTGCTATCACGGTCACTCTGATTCCCTGTTGGTGAAAGCAGGTTCCGGTGCGCTCACGCTGGGCGTGCCCAGTTCCCCTGGCGTTCC
>JANNXP010000128.1:0-25629 GCA_031409615.1 Haliea sp.
ACGAAGCCTTTGCGGTGCAGGTGATTTATTGCCGCGACCAGCTGGGCATCGACAACGACAAGCTCAATGTTAACGGTGGCGCTATTTCGATTGGCCATCCGTACGGTATGAGCGGCTCGCGCATGATTGGGCACGCGCTGCTCGAGGGCAAGCGCCGCGGCGTCAAGTATGTGGTTATCACCATGTGTGTCGGCGGCGGTATGGGTGCGGCAGGCCTGTTCGAGGTGGCCTGACATACAAGGGATCACAGCGGCGCCTGCGGGCGCCGTTCTTGTTTTAGACGAAACTGTAATGTTTGATTAGCCGAGGCGGAAAAAAATGAAAGCAGTGGTATGCAAGGAACACGGTCTGCCGGATACACTGGCGTTGGTCACGGACTGGCCGGAACCCACAGTGGGTGACCACGATGTGCTGATTGACGTGAAGGCCGCTGGCCTGAATTTTCCTGATGTGTTGATGATTCAGGGCAAATACCAAATGCAGCCCGAGATGCCCTTTATCCCCGGTGGTGAGTGCGCCGGGGTGGTGGCCGCAGTAGGCGCGAAAGTGAGTCGCTTCAAGGTGGGCGACAAGGTGTTGTCTGCGGGCGGATCGGGCGCGTTTTGCCAGCGAATTGCCGTGCATGAACTGGGCGCTTTCCCCATGCCAGAAGGGCTGAGCTTTGAGCAGGCAGCCGGGGTCAGCATTACGTATTTCACCTCCTATTATGCGCTCAAGCAGCGGGCTAATCTGCAGCCGGGTGAAACCCTGCTGGTGCTGGGTGCGGCCGGTGGAGTCGGCACCAGCGCTATCGAACTCGGTAAACACATGGGCGCGAAAGTCATTGCAGCGGCGAGCACCGATGAAAAGCTGGCCTTGTGTAAAACCCTGGGCGCTGACGAAGTGATCAACTACAGTAAAGTCAGCCTGAAGGATGCGATCAAGGAGTTAACCGGCGGCAAGGGTGTGGATGTGGTCTACGACCCGGTGGGTGGTGATTATGCCGAGCCCGCGATCCGCGGTATGGCCTGGAACGGCCGTTATCTGGTGATTGGTTTTGCCAGTGGGCCTATCCCCAAAATTGCGCTGAACCTCACGCTGCTCAAAGGCTGCTCGTTGGTGGGCGTATTCTGGGGGCGCTTTTCCATGGAGGAGCCACAGGTCAACCTGAAGAACATTGAAGCGCTCTGGGAGCTGTTCGCCAGTGGTAAAATCAAACCGGTGGTGACGGACGTGTTCCCGCTCGAGCAGTATGCAGCAGCCTTCAACTGCATGATGGAACGCCGCGCGCGCGGCAAGGTCATTATCACGATGTAGGTGTAGGTGATGCAAAGCTTCGAATTCAATACGGTAGCGCGGATCATCGTTGGTATGGGCAGCGCGCTGGAACTGGCGAGTCAGTGTCGGCAGTTGGGCGTGACACGGCCTCTACTGGTGACGGATCCGGGATTGATAGCCATCGGTTTGGTGCCGCCCGTATTGGCAGCGCTGGAAAAAGCAGGTCTGGCGCCACTCGTGTTTGATCAGGTGCGCGAGGACCCGCCGGAGGCCACGGTACTGGCGGCGGTCGCAGTGGCGCGCAGCGGCAAGGTTGATGGCGTCATCGCGGTGGGCGGTGGTAGTTCCATGGATGTGGCCAAGGTGGTGGCCGTGTTGCTCGGTGGTGAGCAGACGCTGGCCGACCTGTACGGCGTGGGCAACGTCACTGGCGGCAGGTTGCCGTTGATCCTGGTACCCACCACTGCCGGTACGGGTTCAGAGGTGACACCGGTTGCGGTCATTACCACCGGAGAGACGACCAAAGCCGGTGTGTCCTCGCCCGTTTTGCTGCCGGATGTAGCGGTGCTGGACGCCGCGCTCACGTTGGGTTTGCCACCAGCGGTGACCGCCATGACCGGTGTCGATGCCATGGTGCACGCGATCGAGGCCTATACGTCACGGCACAAGAAAAATCCCCTGTCCGACAACCTCGCAGTGCAGGCGCTGCATTTATTGTCGCGCAATATTCGCACCGCCGTGCACGAGGGGGGCAATCGGCAGGCGCGGGAACATATGCTGTTAGGCGCCTGCCTGGCTGGGCAGGCGTTTGCCAATGCGCCGGTCGCAGCAGTGCATGCGCTCGCCTATCCGCTGGGCGGCCACTACCATATTCCGCATGGCTTGAGTAATTCGCTGGTGTTGCCCTCGGTGCTGGAATTCAATGCACCCGAGGCCCATGCACTGTACGCCCAATTGGCAGAGGCGGTGATCGGCGTACCGGTAGCCGGCGGCGCTGAAGCGAAAACCGCTGCGCTGATCGCGGCACTGCGCCAGTTGATCAAGGACGTCTCGCTGCCGGGCACCCTGCAGCAGGCCGGGGTAAAGGAAAGCGATCTTCAAATGCTGGCCACAGACGCCATGCTGCAGCAGCGTCTATTGGTGAACAACCCGCGCGCTGTTAGCTACGATGACGCACTGGCAATTTACCAGGCCGCCTATGGAGACGCCGCATGAGCAAGGCCGCGCCGCCCACGCGTGATGATTACAAGGTTTTTTATCCGATTACCACACGCTGGTCCGACAACGACATCTACGGCCATGTGAACAACGTGGTCTATTATGCCTATTTTGATACCGCCGCCAACCGCTATTTGATCGAGGAGGGCGGGCTGGATATCAGTGACGGTACGATTGTCGGCTACGTGGTAAGTTCGGGCTGCGATTACCACGCGCCCATCACCTATCCCGAAGCAGTGGAAGCGGGAGTCCGCGTGGATCGCCTCGGCAACAGCTCAGTGCAGTACGGGATAGCGATATTCAGGGAAGGCGCAGAGGAAGCCGCCGCGCATGGCCATTTTGTGCATGTATTTGTGGAGCGTGCGGTGAATCGTGCGGTACCCATTCCGCAACATTTGCGGGCAGCTCTGGAGCGCATCAGCATTGAGTAGGGCTCCACAGGAGGTGGAAAGTCCAGCCACAGGAGGTGTCTTGTGACGCGAACCCGTTGGATGTTAGTCCTGTTACTGTTTGTGTACTCCAGTGCCGGTTTTGGGCTAACGGCGCAGGAGACCGCAGCAGTAGACGGAATGATCGATACATCAAGTCACTGGCTCTCCGAGGAAAAAATTGACGCGATACAGTCCCTTGGCCCCGCTATCATCCCCCATATTCTGGACCGTTATTCCACGAGCGACGATCAGCAGCAAGCCAAGCTCGCCGGCTTGCTATCGGAATTGGGCTGGCAAAGCGAAGAGGCGGCCAAGGTTTTATTGTGGGACATCAAAACGCCAGACGAAACATTGAGAATCAATATTCAATATGCACTCGGCAACCTGAGCAGCAATCCCGTTATTGTTCAATCCCTGCTGGACAATATGCGCAATGACGAAAACCCGCTTATACGTGACAAGGCAGCCTGTGCGCTCTCCAACAATCAGGTGTACCTGACGATGCGGCAAAGATACCCGTTGTTGCGGGGTTTGGTGGATGGGCTAAGCGACCCCAAAGCACAGGTCAGGAAGATTTCAATCAAGGCACTGAAAATCCACACTGGCCAAAAGATGGGTTTTCTCGCCGACGCCGACCCGCAGGCGCGCAACGCAGCTATTCAGAGGTGGCAGGCATGGCTGGACGACTATCAGCGCAACTTGTAATTCTGGTTTTGGTAGTGGCGAGCTGCAACGTTTTCGGTAAGTCTTCCGTGCTCGTACATTACAATTTTGACGACCAGTTGCTACAGCCCGGTCCAGACACCTACAGGGTGTTTAAAAAGGGCGGTAGCAAGGTTGCCATCAGCTACGATATCGCCCAATCCGGAGCTGCCGCCCTGCATTTTTCAGAACGGGCTTTCGATGATGATTTCGTGGAATTCCAGGGCGTGTTTCCGCCACAGACCAGTGGCAGATTGAGCGTTGAATTCGGCTTTTTGATAACCGATCAGGAGGGGGTCTTCAACTTCGCACTGGTGGGTGCAAATAAGTATCGGCTGGGGCCAAACGGTATCAATTTCTGGTTGCTATACGACGGAGAGTGGCTGCGCAGCTATAGCAACTCCATTCCCATCAAAGTGTTCCAGCCACAGACATTCCAGTGGTACACCGTCAGGGCCGACCTGGATCTCGATCGGCAGTCTTATTCCCTGCGCCTGATAGACGAACGCGGTGCAGTGGTTTTTAGTCAGTTAGACCTCATTCTCGCCCCTGGCAGGCATCCTATGCACGGTGTTCTGGAATACTCCTTTGTCGGGGATATCTACGACAGGCAGCCCACCGATTTACTGATAGACAATTTTTCAGTTACAACATCCAACAACGTTGTGCCTGAGCCTCTCATTGCGCCCGGGCGAAAACAGTTGTTTGTCGATCGTTGGAAGACCTATCAGGAGGGCGCACTGAGCAAGCTGCAGTGTCTGCCTGCAAAAGACCTGAATGATTTTTCCATCGGGATAGAGGACCTTGTGGAAATACTTCACACATCGCAAATGGAGGTACTACTGGGCCTCACCGGTGACGCCCCACCGATCTTCGCAAGCGATTCCAAAAAATTACACCCTGCACTTCGCGCGCTCCAGTATTGGCGAAAAAGCTGTGCTTTGTTGTCGGCGGATAACCCTGCAGCGGCGGAAACCCAGATAGATCGAGCGCTAGCCATTGCTCCAAACGCGTTTATTTTTCAGTTGACGAGAATCATCATTCGCGCCAGCGACCTGTCTGTAGCGGACGTGTTCGTCGACATATCGAATCTCGATCAGGAAGATATGAGGAAGGACATTGCGTTGGCGATGGTTATGTTCCATCAGCGCGCTGCAGGTAAAGAGGGTCAACTTGAATTTCCGCTGCTGTCTGATGATCTTACAGATGGTTTGCAAGCGCTCACAGTGGAGCACCGCCGGGAAATTGCGAAACCTGAAACGGCACTGGTTGTTGAGCGGCTGAAACCGTTTATGCCGGACGAGTGGGAAGCGTATCTTTCCTGGTATCTCGCGCTGGAGCAGCAGTATTTTCAACTGCTGGGCGCCGGCGATTACCAGCAGGCGGGGCAATTCGCCGATGAAGTTGCCGAGCGTTTTACTGCGCTCGCTCTCCCTGCAGGGCTTTGGCGGGAGCGAGCTGGAGACGCGGCGCTGTTGCAAAACCTGCCTGAGTTGGCGCTCCAACACTATCAGGTCGTGAATCAGGAAGAACTGCGATATGGAATTGAGTTGAAACTGTCGGATGTCTATTTTCTGCTCGGCGATTTCGACAAGGAACGGCATTTCAGGGAATCGGTATACACAAATTTCGATCAGCAGTAGCCATCAGGGCGACAAGATCACGCCCGTACTCGCTGGTTTACTTGGCATTACCCAGCATCATACTCGTGATGAATGTCCTTGCCGGTGTAGTCCTTGATCATCGCGGTGGCGACCAGACTGCACAGGGCGCACGCCGCTATGTAAAATGCGATGGCCGTGCCCGAACCAAATCCGGCGAGCAGGGCCGTGGCGATCAATGGCGCCGGACCGCCTGCGATCAGCGAGGCCAATTGGTATCCCAGCGATGACCCCGAATAGCGTACACGGCCGGTGAATGCCTCGGCGATCAGGGCCGCCTGGGGACCGTACATCATGTCGTGCGGGATCAGCGAAAGCACAATCGCCACAAAAATCCAGGTGGGGTTTTTCGTATCCAGCATCCCGAAATATACGAAGGCAAATACCAGCATGAGGGCCGCGCCCATCATGTACATTTTCTTGCGGCCAATGCGGTCTGACCAATAGCCGGATAACGGGATGGTGATAAACGACAGCAGGGCGGCGCACAACACCGCTGTCAGCAGAAAATCACGGGAGACTCCCAGTACGGTCGTGCCATAGGAAAACACAAAGGCCGTGAAGATATAGAACGGTGCTTGCTCACCCATGCGCAGCAACGCCGACAGGAGAATCTCTTTGGGGTGCTTGCGGATGGCTTCCAGCACCGGTTGGCGCGCAACGCGCTCGGTGGCGACCAGATTTCTGAATGTGGGCGTTTCCAAAATGCCGAGGCGGATATACAGCCCCACCGCAACCAAAAAGATCGACAGCAGAAACGGAATCCGCCAACCCCACTCCAAAAACGCATCGCCCGACATGGCGCTGAAACCCAGCACCGCCGCGTTGGCCAGAAACAAACCCGCTGGCACGCCAAATTGCGGCCACGACGCGATAAAGCCGCGATGGGAGTTGGTGCGCGCCCATTCCATTGCCAACAGTACCGAGCCGCCCCATTCACCGCCCACGCCAATGCCCTGAATAAAGCGCAACACGGTGAGAATGACCGCGCCCCAGATGCCGATAGATTGATATGTCGGTACCAACGCCACCAGAAACGTGGCTACGCCCATCAGCAATAAGGTCCAGACCAGCGTGGCCTTGCGGCCGATGCGGTCACCGTAGTGGCCGAAGATGGCGGCACCCACGGGCCGCGCCGCGAAACCCACGGCGTAAATCGTGAAGGCTTGCAGTGTGCCCACCAGCGGATCGGATTCGGGAAAAAACAGCTTGGCGAATACCAGGCCGGTGACGATGGAATAGAGAAAAAAGTCGTACCACTCGATAGTGGTGCCAATGGTCGCGGCGATGATGGCGCGTTTCAGCTGCGTGTGGTGCTCCTCAGCCGACAGCGCTTGGTGGTGATCCGCCTGATCCATACTTGTTGGGTTCATTCCGTTTCCTTCTGTGACAGCTAAAGCATTAACGGTCATTGAAAATCAGTACCAGCAATACCACAAAAAACACCGCCGCACTGAACAGTGGTGCCAGCGGGCTGTGAATCTGGTATAGCGCACCGGCGCAGAGGGGGCCGAAGACGAACCCGATGGCGGGACAGGAACTCACCAGTCCCGCTGCTGCCCCCTGCTCCTCGGGCGTTACTGCCAAGGACGCGCCGGCGGAAATTGACGGCATGCACAGCGCCATGCCGGCACCTAGAAACGCCATACCGACGGCCAGTACCGCAAAGGTTTCAAAGCCAGACACGATCGCAGCCCCAAACAGCAGTAACAGCAGGCCCACGCGAATAAACTGGGTGGGTCTTCCCTGCACGCGCTGCATCACGGTGAGCTGTATTAAAAAGGTGAAGGCGGCGGAGACCATTAACGCGGCCCCGGTCATTTGCGCTGTCTCGATGCCACTCAGGTGTAGTTTGTCCTGCAACTGGAAGCCCAGCGTCTGTTGAATGCTGGAAAAGCCTGCGAATACGCCGATGCCCGTGACCAGTAACAATGCGATGCGGCGGTCGCTATAGCGCAATGTCGGGCCCGGCTTGCGTTCAGTGAGATTCTCAGCGCGCGGCTGCGGCAGCTTGCGCCACACCACCACCGCAGCGACGGCGGCGAGGGCAGCGGCGAAGTACAAAGGCGCCAGCAGGCCGAATGTGGCCAGGGCGCCACTCACGGCAGGGCCCAAAATCGTGCCCATACTGTTGGCAGTCCCCAGGCGAGCCATGGTTTTGGTGCGCTGTTCACGGCTGGTGTGGTCGGCGGCGTAGGCCGCGCTGGCGGGCCCGGTAGCTGACATGACGATCGATTGGCTGCAGCGTGTAAGCAGCAATGTCCCATAGAGCAGGGCACCACTGAGCAGACCGGTCAGGCCAGCATAAAACACGCTGGTAAACAGCAGGGTGCCTACTGTGTATCCGATCAATCCTGTAATGATGATGGGCTTGCGCCCGACGCGATCACTAAAGCGACCCCAGCGCGGGGCTGCGAGGCCGAAGATCAGCGCTGAGAGTGCGATGATGGATGTGATCTGTAATTCGCGTAGGTGCACTTCTCGCCCCAGTGGAGCGAGGATGGCAAACACCAACGACTGCCCCATCCCCGTCGCCATCAGAGCCAGGATGAGGACGGTCAGTTGTTGGCGGGTCAGCTGCCCCTGCAAGGGGATGCCCGCCCGGTCAGGCTACTTGAGTTCAGAAGAAGATTTCTCCAGCACTCTGCGCGCTACGATCAACTGTTGGATCTGCTGCGTACCCTCAAAGATATCCAGAATTTTGGAGTCGCGCGCGAATTTTTCCAGCAGGTACTGCTCGCTGTAGCCCAGGCTCTGGCACAACGCCACGCAGCGCAAGGTAATATTATTCCCGACTCTGCCCGCCTTGGCCTTGCACATCGAGGCTTCCATCGAGTTGGGCATCTTGTTGTCCGCCATCCATGCGGCTTTGAGCACCAGCAATCTGGCCCCGTGCCACTGCGCCTCCATCTGGTACAGCTCGGCTTCCACCGCGCTCAGGTTGGCTGGCTTCTGGTCAAACTTGAGCTCTACACCTTCTTCTTTAAGCAGCGCTCGGGACATATCCAGGGCGGCGCGCGATACACCTATGGCCATGGCCGCGACCGGCGGGCGGGTGTTGTCGAAGGTTTGCATGACGCCGCCAAAGGCTTTCTTGCGCCCCTCGGCATCGGTGGCGATGTCCGCGCTGCCCAGAACGTTCGCCTTCGGAATACGGCAGTCAGTGAAACTGATGGCGGCAGTATCGGACGCGCGAATGCCCAGCTTATGCTCCAGGCGCGTGACTTCGCAGCCCGGCGTACCCTTCTCCACGATGAAGGACTTGATGGCTGATTTGCCCAGGGATTTGTCCAGGGTGGCCCACACCACCAGCGTGTCGCAGCGGTCGCCATCGGTGACATAGATTTTCTCGCCGTTGAGCACCCATTCATCGCCGTCAAGCATCGCCGTGGTGCTGATGTTGGCGGAGTCAGAGCCGGTGCCCGGTTCCGTGATACACATGGCGGCGTAGCTACCGCCGTATTTCGCCACCTGTTCGGGTGTGCCGACGGCAGTAATTGCAGCATTGCCCAGACCGCTGCCCGGCATGCCCAGAAATAATCCGACGTCACCCCAGCACAAGCCGAACAAGCCGACCACGGCGCCCATATTGCCGCCGTTCACCACGGTGCCAGCAGGAATTGGCGCCCTGTTGCCGCCCGTTGCTGCGGAGCGGGCGCCACCGATCAGTTTGGATACCTCCTCCATTTCTTTGGGGTAGGTGTGTTCTTCCTTGTCATATTTGCGCGAGTAGGGCCGCATCATGTGTTCGGCCAGCATCATGGTCTGTTCAAACGTTTCCTGGTGTTTTTTGGACAGTTCGAGATTAATCATTGGCTTGGATTCCTGAGGTCGTATGGCGAAAGTCGAGGGTCAGACGCTGGCGACGCCTTCCAGCGTGGCGATGGCGCGCAGGTTGCGATACCACAGTTCTACCGGGTGCTCGCGGCAGAACCCGTGTCCGCCCAGCAGTTGTACGCCATCAGTACCAATCTTCATGGCGTGTTCAGAACAGAACACTTTGGCCAGGTAGGCATGTTCGTGAAAATCCAGGCCCTGTTCTGCACGTGACGCGGCGCGCCAGGTCATCAGCCGCATGGCCTCCAATTCAATGGCCATATCAGCGATCATAAACGCCACGGACTGGCGGTTGGTGATCGGTTCGCCAAAGGCCACTCGTTCATTGCAGTACGGTATCACGTAGTCCAGCACGGCCTGGCAGGTGCCCACGGCGAGGGCGCAGATGCCGATGCGACTCAGGTCGATGAAGCGCTGTAGATCGAAGGGGCCGTCACCGAGCAATGCCGTGGCGGGCAGTTGCACATTGTCCAGCGTCAGGGTCGCCAACTGCGCACCGTGTAAACCCATATTGGCTTCTGCCGTGCGGGTCATCCCCGGTGGAGTGCCCTCGACAATGAAGGCCGCAGGACTGCCATTTTCCAGTCGTGCGATCACCAGCACCCGTTCAGCATCCAGGCCCAATGGCACCATACACTTGGTGCCCGTTAGGCAGTAACCATTGGTGTTAGCGATGGCCGTGGTCGCGGGTGCGGTCGGCTCGAAGGTCGCACGCGGCTCCAGCAGCGCCGTGGTAGCCGCTTTGAAATCGCCTGCACAGAACAGCGGCAGATACTTTTCGCGCTGTGCGCCTGAGCCCTGGTCCAGCAGGGTATTGACGAATGACATTGGGCTTATCGATCCCAACGCCAAGGCCATATCGCCATGTGCCAGATCTTCAAAGATGAGTGCGTTGGAGGTGGGGGAGCGCTCCACACCGGCACCGCCGAGCGCCTCCGGAATGGGTAGCAGGGTCAGTCCCAATTCTGCTGTTTTGGGGTAAAAGTCGTGCGCTGGGCTGTCGCCGCCATCCACGGCCTTGGACAGTGTCCGCATCTCGGCGGCGGCAAAACGCTGCATGGATTCGCGATTCATGCGCTGTTCATCCGTCAGGGTCAGGTCGAACAACAGGTCATGGGCGGTATCGTTCATAGTGTTCTCTCTCGTTACTGGGGTTCAGTCTGGGTGCCTGTCGGCCGTGTCACTTGTTCAGGAGACTTTCAGGAGACTCTCGGGAGGCTTGGCCAGTGCCAGCAAGAAGCGCGTATAGCTGACCGGGAACAGGCGGCATACCAGCGAAATGATAGCGGCATCAAGACCTATCAGCAGGCGTTTCTTGCGTTTTTCCATGGCCGCAATAATTTTCTGTGCGGCGACCTCGGGCGTGGTCCGGGCGAGTTTTTCGAATTCACTGCCGCGTTGCGCGGCGCTCATTGCGCTATCGCCGCCGCGGGCAGCACGCGCGATATTGGTCTTGATGCCGCCGGGGTGCACACAACAGACGTGCACATTCGTGCCATGCATCTCCTGGCGCAGGGCTTCGGTATAGCCGCGCACGGCGAATTTTGCCGCGTTGTAAGCGGATTGGGTCGGTACACTGATCAGGCCGAAAACCGAGGAGATATTGACCAGATGGCCCTGGCTAGACCTGCGCAAGAGAGGCAGGAAGGCCTGCGTACCGTAGACCACCCCCCAGAAGTTGATGCCCATCAGCCACTCGATGTCCGCATAACTGCTGGCCTCAACCGATGCAATCAGCGCCACCCCCGCATTGTTGATGACGATATCCACGTGGCCTCGGGCGGCAGCAATTTGCTCGGCCCATGCGTGCATGGCTGCTTTGTCCGCGACATCCAGCACGAGGCCGCTGGCAGGAACGTCCTTGCGCGACAACAGAGCGAGGGTTTCTCCCAAGCCCTCGCCATTGATGTCGCTCAGGTAAAGGTCACAGCCGTCGCGATTAAGCTGCAGCGCCAGCGCGCGGCCGATGCCAGATCCCGCGCCGGTAATGACGGCAATTTTGCCGAGTACATAGCTCATGAGAGAATTCCGCTGTTTGTAAGGGACCGTCGATGATAGGCACTTCTGTCCTTAAAGTAATTGCTTTGCTAACACTTTTTCTCTGCGCTACCCGCCGCCGCCTGCATGGGCCTGGTGGGACGGCGAACGCCGCCGCGCACAATCCCTTGCAGGCGTTAATCGAGACCATGGAGTCAGCATTGAGTCTGGACACTCCGCAGCCCTTCCCCTACAATCTTCCGCCAGATTACACACACTCGGGCAGTTCACCGGGTACAGTGTGCCCCGGTGAATAACCACAGCCATATACGTAAAAAAGCGAGATGCGGATCCCCGTCTCGCGTAGGTGCGAGTGTCTGGCTGCGGCGCGCACCGCTGGCGTAGTGCCACTGATCGACGGAGGTTTGCTTGTCCAATCCGGCCATATTAGCGCTTGAAGATGGCAGTATTTTCAAGGGTTTGGCAATAGGTGCTTCGGGTACCTCGGTTGGTGAGGTGGTGTTCAATACCGCCATGAGCGGCTATCAGGAAATCCTTACGGACCCCTCCTATGCGCGCCAGATTGTCACACTCACCTATCCCCACATCGGCAATACCGGCACCAACGCAGAGGACGAGGAGTCCAGTGGGATTTGGGCCGCCGGACTGGTGATCAGAAATTTACCTATGTTGGCGAGTAATTACCGCAATCAGCAGGGACTGTCAGAGTATTTGAAGAGCCGCAACATTGTGGCAATTGCCGAGATCGATACCCGTCGCCTCACCCGCATATTGCGCGAGAAGGGTGCCCTCAATGGTTGCCTGATGGCAGGTGAGCTGATTGATGAAGCGCAAGCCTTGCAACAGGCGCGCGAGTTCGCCGGACTCAAGGGCATGGATCTTGCCAAAGAAGTTACCACCTCTGGCAGCTACACCTGGCGCGAGGGTAGCTGGGTGATGGGGGTGGGGCACAGTGAACGCGCCGAGGCCGATCTGCCCTGGCATGTCGTGGCCTATGACTTTGGCGTGAAGCGCAATATTCTGCGCATGTTCGTTGACCATGGCTGTCGCCTGACAGTAGTGCCTGCACAGACGCCGGCCGCTGTGGTGCTGGCCATGAATCCGGACGGCATTTTTCTGTCCAATGGTCCGGGTGACCCGCAGCCCTGTACCTACGCCGTTGACGCAATCCAGGCATTTCTTGCCACCGATATCCCGATGTTCGGAATTTGCCTGGGGCACCAGTTGTTGGGATTGGCCAGCGGCGCCCGCACTGTAAAAATGAAGTTTGGCCATCACGGCGCCAACCATCCGGTACAAAATGTGGATGACGGCACGGTCCTGATCACCAGCCAGAACCACGGTTTCGCAGTGGACGAGGCGAGCCTCCCTGACAATCTGCGCGTTACCCACAAGTCGCTCTTCGATGGCAGCTTGCAGGGCATGCAGCGCACCGATAAGCCCGCTTTCAGTTTCCAGGGCCATCCGGAAGCCAGTCCCGGCCCGCACGATGCCGCGCCGCTGTTCCAACATTTTATTGCCTTGATCACCGCACGGGCCCAGACGAAGTAAGCCACCATGCCAAAGCGCACTGACCTACACAGTATCCTCATCCTCGGCGCCGGCCCGATTGTCATTGGGCAGGCCTGTGAATTCGATTACTCGGGCGCCCAGGCCTGCAAAGCCCTGCGCGAGGAGGGCTATCGGGTCATCCTGGTGAACTCCAACCCTGCCACTATCATGACTGACCCGTCCATGGCAGACGCCACCTACATCGAGCCTATCGAGTGGCAGACCGTGGCGCGCATCATTGAAGTGGAAAAGCCCGACGCCCTGCTGCCCACCATGGGTGGTCAGACCGCCCTGAATTGTGCGCTGGACCTGGCACGCGAAGGCGTGCTGGAGAAGCATGGGGTGGAAATGATCGGCGCCACGAAAGAGGCGATCGACATGGCGGAGGACCGCCAGTTGTTCGGCCAGGCGATGAAGCGCATCGGGCTGGACATGCCCCGCTCCGCCCTCGCCCACAGTATGGAAGAAGCGTTTCAGGTACAGGATTCCATCGGTTTTCCCTGCATTATTCGCCCCTCCTTCACCATGGGAGGCTCCGGCGGCGGTATCGCCTACAACCGCACCGAGTTCGAAGAGATCTGTCGGCGCGGACTGGATCTGTCGCCGACCAACGAGTTGTTGATTGACGAATCCCTGATCGGCTGGAAAGAGTTCGAGATGGAGGTGGTGCGCGACAAGAACGACAACTGCATCATCGTCTGCTCTATCGAGAATTTCGACGCCATGGGCGTGCATACGGGTGATTCGATCACGGTGGCGCCGGCGCAGACGCTCACGGACAAGGAATACCAGATCATGCGTAACGCCTCCCTGGCGGTACTGCGTGAGATCGGCGTGGAGACCGGTGGCTCCAACGTGCAGTTCGGACAGGATCCGAAAACCGGCCGCATGGTGATCATTGAGATGAACCCGCGAGTGTCGCGCTCCTCGGCGCTGGCCTCCAAGGCGACCGGTTTTCCCATTGCCAGGGTGGCGGCCAAGCTGGCTATTGGTTACACCCTGGATGAATTGCTCAATGACATCACCGGCGGCGCGACACCCGCGTCCTTTGAGCCCTCCATCGACTATGTGGTTACCAAGATTCCCCGCTTTGCCTTTGAGAAGTTCGCCGGTGCTGATACTCGTCTCACTACCCAGATGAAGTCCGTGGGCGAAGTCATGGCCATTGGCCGCACGTTTCAGGAGTCCCTGCAGAAAGCCCTGCGCGGCCTGGAAGTGGGCTCCGCCGGCTTTGAACACAGGATTGATGTGGACGACCCTGAGCTGCGTGATGAGCTGGTGTCGGAGCTGACCAATCCCGGGCCGGATCGTATCTGGTATATCGGCGATGCGTTCCGTGCCGGTATGAGCGTGGATGAGGTGTATGAGTACTCTGGCGTGGATCCGTGGTTCCTGGTGCAGATTCAGGACATTATCGCCACCGAAGACGGGCTGAAACGTGTCAATCTGGAACAGATCGACCATGCGCAGATGTTCGGGCTTAAGCGCAAGGGCTTTTCCGACGAACGCCTGGCGGTGTTGCTGGCCGTGTCTGAAACGGCAGTGCGCGAGCACCGCCACGGCCTGGGTGTGCGCCCGGTGTACAAGCGTGTGGACACCTGCGCTGCGGAGTTTGCCTCCGCGACCGCTTACATGTACTCCACCTACGAGGAGGAGTGTGAGGCGGCGCCCACCGATCGCGATAAGATTCTGATATTGGGCGGTGGCCCCAACCGTATCGGCCAGGGTATCGAATTCGATTATTGCTGCGTACACGCTGCACTGGCACTGCGCGAGGATGGCTACGAGACCATCATGGTCAACTGCAACCCGGAAACGGTTTCCACCGACTATGACACCTCGGATCGTCTCTATTTTGAGCCAGTGACGTTGGAGGACGTGCTGGAGATTGTTGATCTGGAGAAACCGAAAGGCGTGATCGTGCAATTTGGTGGCCAGACGCCACTCAAGCTGGCGCGTGCCCTGGAGGCTCAGGGCGTGCCGATCATCGGCACCACCCCCGATGCCATCGACCGGGCCGAGGATCGGGAGCGCTTCCAGCACATGATTCAGAAGCTGGGACTCAGGCAGCCCACCAACACGACCGTGCGCAGTACCGGACAAGCACTGGAAGCGGCCAAGGCCATCGGCTACCCGCTAGTGGTGCGTCCCTCCTATGTGCTGGGCGGTCGCGCTATGGAGATTGTTTATCGGGAGGAGGACCTGCTGCGTTATATGCGCGATGCGGTGCAGGCTTCTGACGATGCGCCGGTACTGCTGGACAGTTTTCTCAGCGCCGCGATTGAAGTGGATATTGACGCGGTGAGCGATGGTGAGGAAGTGGTAATCGGTGCCATCATGCAGCATATCGAACAGGCCGGTGTGCATTCCGGCGATTCCGCCTGTTCGCTGCCGCCCTACAGTCTGGACGCCGATCTGCAGGATGAAATGCGCGAACAGGTCAAAAAAATGGCGCTGGAATTGGGTGTCAAGGGCCTGATGAATGTGCAGCTGGCCTGGCAGGACGGAGAGATCTACGTGATCGAGGTCAATCCGCGGGCCTCGCGCACCGTGCCTTTTGTATCCAAGTGTATTGGCGTCTCGCTGGCCAAAGTTGCCGCCCGTTGTATGGTGGGTCAGACGCTGGCCGCGCAGGGGTTCACCCGAGAAATTGTACCGCCCTACTTCAGTGTTAAAGAGGCGGTACTGCCCTTTAACAAATTTCCCGGTGTCGATCCGATCCTGGGGCCTGAGATGAAGTCCACCGGCGAGGTCATGGGTACTGGCGACACCTTTGCCGAGGCCTTCGCCAAGGCCCAACTGGCGGTCGGTGGCAGTGGACCTCCTACCGGTGGTACCGCCCTGCTCAGCGTGCGCGACGTGGACAAACCCGGCATCGTGGGTGTGGCCCGGGACCTCGCAGAACTGGGCTTTTCCCTGGTGGCAACCAGTGGTACCGCGCAGGTGCTGGAGCAGGCAGGCCTGAGCGTGCGCCGGGTCAACAAAGTGCTTGAAGGGCGTCCTCATATCCTGGATATGATCAAGAATGATGAAGCAGACTTCATCATCAACACCACCGAGGGCCGCCGCGCTATTGAGGATTCTGCGCCCATTCGCGCCAGCGCCGAGGCGCATCGCGTGTTCTACACCACCACGCTGACGGCGGCTCAGGCGATTTGTATGGCATTGAAATTTAAAGGTGAAAAGACAGTGCGGCGTCTGCAGGACCTGCACGGGAGAATTGGCTTATGAGTAGGTTTCCGATGACGCTGGCGGGGGAAACCTTCCTGCGACAGGAACTGGAGCGCCTCAAAAAGGTGGAGCGTCCGCGCATTGTGCAGGCGATCGCCGAGGCGCGAGCGCACGGTGATCTCAAAGAGAATGCCGAGTATCACGCCGCCCGGGAGCAGCAGAGTTTTACTGAAGGCCGTATCATGGACATCGAGGGCAAACTGGGCAACGCCCAGGTGATTGATATCACGGCCATTCCCCGCACCGGCAAAGTGATCTTCGGCACCACGATTGACCTTATCAATGCCGCAACAGGAGACACGGTGCGGTATCGCATCGTGGGCGAGGACGAAGCCGATGTGAAAGGCAACATGATCTCTGTCGGCTCACCCATTGCCCGGGCTTTGATCGGCAAAGAAGAGGGCGATGTCGTGATTGTCAAAGCACCCGGTGGCGATATTGAGTATGAGATCGATCAGGTGCACCATATTTGACGCTCGATACGTACAATAATGCAAATAATTCTCATTTATACTATGATCGCGTCTTTATCTCAGTTGATTGAACACTATGAGCCCCTCCCTCTGGACCCTGAAGACCGGTGACTGCTGCGAAATTCTCGGCTACGACAATGCCCTTGATGAGAAGTACCGCATTCGCCTGATGGAGTTCGGGTTTCACCCCGGTGAATCAGTGTCCTGTTTGCAATCGCTCGGTTTTGGGGCACCCAAGGTCTATCGCGTCAGCAATACAGTGTATTCACTCGACGATGAAGTCGCCGCCCACGTGCTGGTCAGGATTACCCCGTCCCCATGAGTAAAGTACTGCTGATGGGCAGCCCCAATTCGGGAAAGAGCCTCCTGTTCAACCGACTGACCGGCTTGCACCACAAAGTAGCGAATTTCCCGGGCATAACGGTGGACGTCAGCGTGGGTCGATTGCAGGCTCTGCCGGAGCTGGAGTTGGTGGATTTCCCCGGCACCTATTCTTTACAGGCTATTTCAGCGGATGAGCAGGTTGCCGTCGAGTACTTCGAGCGGTCCCTGCTTGATCCGGATGTCAGCCAGGTACTGTGTGTGATTGATGCCACGCGGCTGGAAAAAAGTCTTTACTTCACCTTGCAGGTGATTCGAGACTGCGCGCGGCACGGCAAACGAGTCACCGTACTGGCTAACATGATAGATGTACTTGATTCCCATAAGCTCAGCCTCGATGTCGCCGCGCTGGCCGTTGCAATACAGGCGCCGGTGCTGCCTGTATCCGCCCGTTCGGGTAAGGGACTGGATGCGATTATCGGCGAGTTGAAAAAGACGCCGCTAGTGCCTCACCTCGGCACCGGTGAACAGCCGCCAGCAACCAGCGACGAACAGTTGCGCATCACCGCGCATCAACTGGCGCAGCGCTTCGGTGCCAAGGGTGACGTATTGATCAGGAACCAGACGCGGCTGGACGGCATTTTCCTGAACTCCTTAACTGGAGGCATCGCTTTTTTCTTCATCATGTATCTACTATTCCAGTCCATATTCACGTGGGCGGCCCCGCTCATGGATGCGGTCGAGTACGTGCTAGGCGCCATGGCCGACGCGGTCGTGCCCCTGATCGGGAACCAGACGGCAAGGGATTTTACCGCTGATGCCGTGTTTGGCGGTCTCGGCGCCTTTCTGGTTTTCGTCCCGCAGATCTTTGTCCTGACGTTTGTCATCGGCCTGCTGGAAGACTCCGGCTACATGGCGCGTGCCGCCCTGATTTGTCACAAGCCATTGCGCCTGTTCGGTTTGACTGGAAAAAGTTTTATTCCCATGCTGTCCGGCGTGGCCTGTGCGATTCCGGCGATTTACGCCGCCCGTGCCATCGATTCCCCGCGCAAGCGACTGCTGACCTACATGGCGATACCCCTCATGCCGTGTTCCGCCCGGTTGCCGGTGTACACCTTGCTCATTGCTGCATTTATTCCTGCAACCACTGCACTGGGGGGGCTTGTCGGGTGGCAGGGACTGGCCATGTTTGCCATTTATTTTTTCGGTATGTTCTGTGGCCTGTTGGTGACCGCGCTGGTGTCGCGCACCAGCAAAGACCACTATAACGACCTGCCCTTTGTCCTGGAGTTGCCCCCCTACAGAATTCCCAGCGTGGGGCCCCTGTTGCGCAATTGCTGGAATCGCTCCAAGCACTTTGTGACCAAGGCGGGCAAGATCATTTTCGCGGTAACGGTAGCAGTATGGTTTTTAGGCTATTTCCCTAATTTCGGCGCCGATCTGGGCACGTCCTGGCTGGGGCATATGGGTCAGTTCATCGAACCCCTGTTTGCACCATTGGGTCTCGACTGGCGGTATGGGGTGGCAATATTGAGTTCTTTCCTGGCGCGAGAGGTATTTGTGGGAACCCTGGGCACGATCTTTGGGATTGAGTCTGCCGATGAACAAATGGCGCCGCTGGTAGAGCACATACAAAATAGTGATCTGGCACTGGGCTCCGGGCTGGCTCTGCTGGTTTTTTTCGCCATCGCCCTGCAGTGTGTTTCTACTCTGGCGATTCTCGCTAAAGAGAGCGGATCAACGTCGCTGGCTGTAAAAATGTTCGCGGGCTATTTTCTGTTTGCTTACCTTGCCGCATTGGCGGTGTATCAATTGACGAGCTTGTTTACCTGATACCGCGGGATGCTACTCTGGTCGCTCGTGTTGAAACAGCCTGACCTGTGCCAATACCAGCTGTGCCACCATCTTGACGAGTACCGCGTGGTTTTCCTTGCGAATACCTTCCAAACCAGCATTAATCTGGAGGTGTAAGCTCGCGCTTTCCTGCTCCGTGAGGTGCGGGGGGAGCGCCACCGTGAAGCCGTACTGTTCAGACTCGCTGAGTTGAGCGTACATGTTGGTCAGTTGCCTGGCAGCGAAATCGACCAATTGATCGTCTGCGCCTTTTGCGGTCAGTAATTCACGCAATTGGCGATCCAAAAAAGCCAGGCCCTGGGTTCGCTGTGACGGAAACTCGAGGATATCTCCCATACTGCGCGGTCCCCAACAATGCGTACAAAAAACTACAGAGGTTTGATCAAGTTGGACAGCCTTGGGTCCGGCGTCGTGGAACGGCGCAGCAGGAGGATGACACTGCCAATACTCTGTACGACCTCGGCTCCGGATTGCGCGCTGATTTCCCTCGCTAAAGTAGCGCGCGCCTCACGCGAGCCCACCGCCAATTTGACCTTGATTAGCTCATGGTCGGTCAGGGCCCGATCCAGCTCGGAAATAACGCCCGCGGTAAGCCCTTTTCCGGCGATAGTGACCACCGGCTTCAATTTGTGGCCAATCGCGCGCAGCTGTTTGTTGTCCTGATTTGGTTTCTTGCTCATAGTTATTCCAAGGTACAATGCCCGCCATCGCGAGGGCGAGCTATTCTACACAAGGCATCCCGGGCAAGAAACCGAAAATACAGTGACCTCCCATGAGCAAGAAGCGACCTTCCAGCAAAGCCTGGCTAAAAGAGCACAGGGATGACCCTTATGTGCAGCAGGCGCAGCGTGATGGCTATCGCTCACGGGCTTGCTACAAGCTGTTGGAGTTGCAGGACAAGGACAGACTAATCCGTCCGGGCATGACCGTACTGGACCTGGGCAGTGCGCCGGGCGGCTGGTCGCAGGTAGCGATGGCGCGGGTGGGAGATCACGGTAAGGTGATTGCCTCGGATATCCTGCCCATGGACAGCTTGGCCGGCGTGACTTTTATTGCGGGCGATTTCACCGAGGAGGTGGTATTCGACCGGATTATGGCGGCTCTTGGTGGCGAGATGATTGATCTGGTGATTTCTGATATGGCGCCCAACATGAGCGGTGTGACTGCCGTGGATCAGCCGCGCGCGATCTATCTGGCGGAACTGGCCCTGGATATGGCACAGAAGGTATTGGCCCCAGGTGGCGCTTTTGTGGTCAAACTATTTCATGGGGAGGGCTTTGATCAGGTATTTCAGGACGCCAAAGGCTCTTTTCTCAAGGTTTTGACGCGCAAGCCCAAGGCTTCACGGCCGCGCTCCAGAGAGGTATACATGGTGGCCAAGGAGTTTCGTGGCCGCTGACACTGGCGTCACCGGCTCCCTTGAAACATGGAGAGATTGCCCCAAGTGTAGTAAGTTGGTAGGTAGCGTCTTGCAGAAAATGGGCCCCCGCTGATCGTCCCCATCTGGCTAGTATGGGGGCTCCGGCGAAAACCCTCGTTGAGGTAATAACGTTGAACACTATGGTAAAGAATTTGTTGCTCTGGTTGGTGATTGCGGCGGTTTTGTTGTCCGTATTCAATAACTTCAATATGCAGGGTACTCCGGAGCAGGTCGGGTATTCCGATCTTATCGCCGAGATACAGAACGAGCGGGTTAAGAAGGTGGTGGTGGATGGCTTGACGATTGCCGGTGAGCGCGTCGATGGCTCCCGCTTTGAGACTATTCGCCCCATGGTCGAAGATCCCAAACTGATGGATGACCTGCTGCAGCATAAGGTCGTAGTTGAGGGCCGTAAACCGGAGCAGCAGAGTGTCTGGACCCAGTTGTTGGTGGCTAGCTTCCCGATCCTCATCATTATTGGCGTGTTTATGTTTTTCATGCGCCAGATGCAGGGCGGCGGCGGCGGTCGCGGTGGCCCCATGAGTTTTGGCAAGAGTAAGGCCAAGCTGTTGGACGAGGGTCAGATTACGACTACTTTTGCCGACGTAGCGGGTGTAGATGAAGCCAAGCAGGATGTGCAGGAGTTGGTGGAATTCCTGCGCGATCCCAGCCGTTTCCAAAAGTTGGGCGGACGTATTCCCCGTGGTGTGCTCCTGGTGGGCCAGCCTGGAACGGGTAAAACCTTGCTGGCGAAGGCCATTGCCGGTGAGGCGAAAGTACCCTTCTTTTCGATCTCTGGCTCAGATTTCGTGGAGATGTTCGTAGGCGTCGGCGCCTCCCGTGTGCGTGACATGTTTGACCAGGCCAAGAAGCAGGCCCCCTGCATCATTTTTATCGACGAGATCGATGCAGTAGGGCGTCACCGGGGCGCCGGCCTTGGTGGTGGTCACGACGAGCGCGAGCAAACGCTGAACCAATTGCTGGTCGAAATGGACGGATTCGAGGTGAATGACGGTGTGATCGTGATCGCCGCCACCAACCGTCCCGATGTTCTGGATCCCGCTCTGCTGCGACCGGGCCGCTTTGAACGGCAGGTGGTGGTGAGTCTGCCGGATATCCGCGGCCGTGAACAAATACTGAAAGTGCATATGCGCAAGGTGCCCCAGTCTGAGGATGTGGAAGCATCGAAAATTGCCCGCGGTACGCCGGGATTCTCCGGCGCCGATCTCGCGAATCTGGTCAATGAGGCCGCGTTGTTTGCCGCCCGCAGCAATGTGCGCACCGTTGGCATGAACCAGTTTGAGTTGGCCAAGGACAAGATCATGATGGGCGCCGAGCGCAAATCCATGGTCATGTCCGAGGAAGAGAAACGCAATACGGCCTATCACGAAGCGGGTCATGCGATTGTGGGCCGCCTTATGCCGGAACACGATCCCGTCTACAAAGTGAGCATTATCCCGCGGGGACGCGCTCTGGGTGTGACCATGTTCCTGCCGGAGGAGGATCGCTATAGCCACAGTCGCAGGTTTATCGTGAGCCAGGTGTGCAGCCTCTTCGGCGGTCGGATTGCCGAGGAAATGACCCTCGGCAAAGACGGTGTGACTACCGGTGCATCGAATGACATACAGCGCGCGACGGACATCGCCCGCAAAATGGTTACCAAATGGGGATTGTCCGAAAAAATGGGGCCCTTGATGTATGACGAGGCCACTGAAGAAGTGTTTCTGGGTCGCAGCGCCGGTCAACAGCACCTGACAGTCTCCGCAGAAACCGCCAAGCAAATCGACCAGGAAGTGCGGCGCATTATTGATGAATGCTATGCCACTGCACAGAGAGTACTGGAAGAAAATGTCGACAAGTTGCACCTGATGGCACAGGCCCTGATGCTCTATGAAACCATCGATGCCGGTCAAATCGATGACATTATGAACGGACGCGAGCCCAGAGAACCCAAGGACTGGGGCGGTACCGGCAGTGACGATACCCCCGAGGCCGTTGTGCGCACTGAGCAGCAAGGCTCCGGCAGTCCGATTGGCGGGCCTGCCGGCGAGCACTGAACCCGTCAGGATAGTGTCTTCTCCTCAAGGTCGAGATGGTCCGACACTGCACTGTGCCGGACGGCCTCTCTCATTGTCTCGCCCTGTCATTATGGGTGTTATCAACACCACTCCGGACTCTTTTTCTGACGGCGGTACCCTGTATCGGGGTGCGCGGCTTGATATCGAGAGCGCTATGACGCGCGCGCGGGAGATGGTGGCTGCGGGCGCTGCTATTTTAGACATCGGCGGAGAGTCTACCCGGCCCGGTGCTCAAGCGGTGTCGCCCGATGAGGAAATGGACAGAGTTTTGCCACTGGTGAGGCGCGTTGCCGCGGAACTGGCGGTGGTGATTTCAGTGGATACCAGCTCGCCGGCACTGATGCATGAGGCCGCAGGTGCGGGCGCGGGAATGTTGAATGATGTCCGTGCGCTCACTCGCGATGGGGCTCTGGAGGCAGCGGCAGGCACTGGCCTACCCGTATGTTTGATGCATATGCAAGGCGAACCCGTCACCATGCAGGCGGCGCCACATTATGTTGATGTCGTGACCGAGGTCGCGACCTACCTGCAGGGCCGGGTCGCGGCCTGTGAGCGAGGGGGCATAGCGCGAGATCGGTTGCTGTTGGATCCCGGTTTTGGATTCGGTAAGTCTCTTGCCCACAATATGCAATTGCTACAAGGATTGCCCCGGCTGGCGGCACTGGGTTTGCCGTTGGTGGTCGGACTGTCGCGTAAATCGATGATTGGCAAACTGCTGGGGCGTGATGTGCAGCAGCGCGTACCGGCCAGTGTGGCGCTTGCAGTACTGGCAGTGGAGCGCGGGGCTGCGGTGATACGAACGCACGATGTCGCCGCTACTGCGGACGCTGTGGCGATGTGGGTGGCATTGGAGGAGTGGGCGGCTACATGACTAAACGCTATTTTGGTACTGATGGTATTCGCGGCAAAGTGGGTGAGTTTCCCATTACCCCGGATTTTATGCTCAAACTCGGCTGGGCCAGTGGCCGTGTATTTGCCAGAGAGTTCAATCGGGAGGGGCGCTGTTTGGTCATTATCGGCAAGGATACGCGCGTCTCCGGATACATGTTCGAATCGGCACTGGAGGCCGGCCTGGTAGCGGCCGGGGTGAATGTGAAATTACTGGGCCCCATGCCGACGCCCGCTGTTGCGCTTATGACCCGTAAGCAGAATGCCGAGGCTGGTATAGTTATTAGCGCGTCACACAACCCCTTTTATGACAACGGCATCAAATTTTTTGGCGCTGACGGTTCTAAACTGTCTGATGAAATAGAGCACGCGATCGAAGCGGAACTGGAGTTGGAACTGACAACAGTGCAGTCGCGGCATATTGGTAAGGTGCTGCGGGTCGAGGATGCCGCCGGGCGGTATATCGAGTTCTGCAAGTCGACGGTGCCCGAGGACTTCAGTCTGCGTGGCTTGCGTATCGTAGTGGATTGCGCACATGGCGCGACCTATCACATCGCACCGAGTGTCCTCAGTGAATTGGGGGCGGAGGTGATCACCATGGGCGCGCAGCCGGACGGCTTCAATATAAACGAAGGCGTAGGTTCCACCGATATGGCCGCGCTATCGGAGCTGGTCAGGCAGCAGGGCGCGGATATCGGCATCGCTTACGACGGTGATGGTGATCGGGTTTTGATGACGGATGATAAGGGCGACATAGTCGATGGGGATGAACTGGTCTACATCATTGCCATGCATCGCCTGGCGACGGGCATAAGTGACTCCGGCGTGGTAGGTACTCTGATGTCGAATTTGGGACTGGAGTTGGCGCTGCAGGACGCGGGGTTACAGTTTGTCCGAGCTCAGGTGGGCGACCGTTACGTCAAGGCCCAGATGGAAGCACATGGCTGGTCGTTGGGCGGTGAATCTTCCGGCCATATCATATGCTCCAATGTGACCACCACTGGCGATGGCATCATCGCTTCTCTGCAGGTCTTGATGGCACTGCAGGCGGCAGAAGGGGACTTGGCGGCGCTTCGGGCAGGCATCATCATGTACCCCCAGACCATGATCAATGTCACGGTAGGTGGCAAGATCAAGCTGGAGGATTATCCGGAAATAAGTGCTGCAGTGGCATCCGTGGAGCAGCGCTTGGGTGAGGAGGGCAGGGTTCTATTGCGCGCTTCCGGCACTGAGCCCAAAGTCCGAGTCATGGTCGAGGGTAAGAGCCGCGATGAGGTGCAGCTGTTGTGCGCTGAGCTGGCGGTGGAAGTCGAGCGGATTCTCGCGTGAATCCACAGCGACCTCCGTGCCAATGCGGCCGGCTTGAGGGGATCTTCCTTGTCACCGGGGACTATCTTGGTTAAGATTGTCGCCGCTTTTTTCATCAGGAGGCTCAGATGCGCCAGCCTCTGGTTGTAGGCAACTGGAAGATGAATGGCTCTCGAGCCAGCGTCGCGACTTTGCTCAGTGACCTGCTCAGCGCTCCCTCGGTCATTGGACCTGAGGTGGTTGTGTGTCCAGTGTATGTGCACCTGGGCCAAGCCCTCGAGTTGTGCGCGGCGACTGCTATCGCGGTGGGCGCGCAGGATTGTAGCCACATGCAGTCCGGTGCCTATACCGGCGAAGTGGCCCCCGCCATGTTGGCTGACATGGGCTGTGGCTGGGTAATTCTGGGACATTCGGAACGACGCCAGTACCACGGTGAATCCGATGTGTTGGTTGCCGCGAAGTTAACGGCGGCGTTAGAGGCGGGCCTGCGACCGATCGTTTGTGTCGGCGAAACGCGCGAGCAGCGCGAGGCGGGCTCAGCTGAATCGGTGGTCAGTGCTCAGTTGCACGGCGCACTGCAGGGCCAAGCAAACCTGCACACGCTGGTGCTAGCCTACGAGCCAGTGTGGGCGATAGGTACCGGGCTTACGGCCAACCCGGCGCAGGCTCAGGACATGCACGCTTTTATACGTGACTGTCTTGGCGCTATTCCTGAAGTGGATTCGGCAGCGACACGGATAGTGTATGGCGGCAGTGTGAAGTCGAGTAATGCGGCGCAGCTATTTGCCCAGCCTGATATCGATGGCGCGCTAGTGGGAGGGGCTGCCTTGGATGCAGCGGATTTTTTAGCAATAATCAACGCAGCAATGGCGTGACAAGAAATTTGAAAATGTCCCCTGGAGGGACTGAAACACTATGGAACAGATAATTTTAGTAGCGCATCTGCTTATCGCATTGGCTATCATTGGCCTGATCATGTTGCAGCAGGGAAAAGGCGCAGATATGGGTGCGTCGTTTGGGGCCGGCGGTTCACAGACGCTGTTTGGTAGCGAGGGCAGTGGCAATGTGTTGACCAAAGCGACTGCCTGGCTGGTATTCTTGTTTTTTGTCAGCAGTTTTAGCCTGGCTTTGTTGGTCAATCAGCGGTCGGTCGTGGTGGATGAACTGGATCTGGCGATCCCCGCAGCAGTGGAGAAAAAAATCGCGACGGAGGAGCAAGAACTGCCCGCACTGGAGAACAATCCCCCAGCGGTCGCAGCGCCTGCAGAGGACGACCTGCCCAATCTTGATTGATGCAACAGAAAGAAAATTTGCCGAAGTGGTGGAATTGGTAGACACGCTATCTTGAGGGGGTAGTGAGCTATGCTTGTGCGGGTTCGAGTCCCGCCTTCGGCACCATTT
>JANNXP010000129.1:0-5559 GCA_031409615.1 Haliea sp.
AATGAGTCACTTGTTGTATCTGAATAGTTGTGACAACTATCCCAACAAGTGCCCACACATCTGTCTTCATCTTCTTGTTAAACAACATTCGTACCGCAAGGGCTCGAATACCCAGTGAGGGCTTGCCTCATCCGGGAGGCGCATTATACGCACAGAGCTCGCCCCCGCAAGACCTTTTACCGAATTAATTTCGGGTATTTCTACTGAGCGAAACTACGACGCAAAGATGCGCCCGCACTTCGCACGCCGAGGCATTTTTGGCGAACAGTGGAATCACAATCTGGCAATCATAGATCGCTTCTGTTTCAGGATACGGCGCCTCACACGCCACACCAATAAGCCAATGAAAATAGCAACGTAGAATAGTGCTTCACCCACATCGGAACGGGCTTGCCACAACAGGTGTAGGCATGCGAGCACGGCCGCAGGATAGACCAAACGATGCAGACGCTGCCAGTTTGAGCGCAAACGACGCTGCATGGCGCGCGTAGAAGTAATGGCCAAGGGAAACATCAATATCAATGCAGAGAAGCCCAACGCGATATAGGGGCGCTCTGCCAGTTCTTCCGTCAACGCACTCGGGACCCAACCGATATAGAACTGCAGGAAGGCGAGAAAATGTACGCCGCCATAAAAAAATGCGTATAGCCCCAGCATGCGGCGCAACTTCATCAGCAGCGACCAGCCCGTCAAGTCACGCAAAGGAGAAACCAGTAAAGTCAATGCGAGCATGCGCAGGGACCATTCCCCGGTGAACAGCATCACGGCTTCAGCAGGGTCCGGACCAAGACTGTTCGAAACCGCAGCATACAGCACCCACGCAAAGGGCAGCAGACAAAGAACAAATGCCCCAATTCTCGCAACACGCTCCATACTCAGTAATTCCGGGCCAGATCCATACCCTGATAAAGATGAGCCACCTGCTCAGCGTAGCCATTAAACATTTTGGTGGGGATGCGGTTGGGACGAAAAAGTGTTGAGGGCAAGCGACGCTCAGTGGCCTGGCTCCAGCGCGGATGATCCACCTCGGGATTCACATTGGCATAAAAACCGTATTCCCCCGGAGCCAGTGACTCCCAAGTGGTAACCGGACGTTTCTCGCTCAGGTGAATGCGAACAATAGACTTGATGCTCTTGAACCCGTATTTCCAAGGCACCACTAATCGAATCGGCGCGCCGTTCTGGTTGGGCAGCGTCTTGCCGTAAAGACCCACCGCCATCAGGGTCAGGGGGTGCATGGCCTCATCCATGCGCAAACCCTCGCGGTAGGGCCAGTCGATGGTGCCGGTGACGGAGCGGGTGCCGCGCATCTCCTTGGGGCGATACAGCGTCTCGAACTCAACATATTTAGCTTCACTGTTCGGCTCAAAACGCGCCAGTAAATCAGCCAACGAAAAACCCACCCATGGCACCACCATGGACCAGGCCTCAACGCAACGCAGGCGATAAACGCGCTCCTGCAGGTCGAAACTGGAGAGAATGTCCTCCAGATGCAGCTTGCCCGGTTTGTGTACTGCTCCGACGACTTCAATCGACCACGGGTCGGCAGTCATTTCATGCGCGTAGCGGCCGGGGTCGCCCTTGTCCGTCCCAAACTCATAGAAGTTCCCGTAGGCGGTGATATCTGCGGCAGGCGTTGGCTGCTCATCCGTACGAAAGCCATCCGCTACAGACGATGTTTTGCGATAGTCCAGCGGGCTAGCTCCAGTCGTAACCGCAGCAGCCTCGGCGGCCAAGGACAAACCTCCCATAGCGGGCATGGCCATCAGGCCCGCCGCGCGCATAAAGTCTCTGCGCTTGAGATAAATGGATTCAGAGGTGATTTCGGATGAATCGATCGGGGGTATTACATAGCGCTGTCGCATGAAACCTGCGTCCTTTCGTTGGTTATGGCTGTTATTCAGAACAGCTAACCGGCTATTGGTTCCACACGTCGGGCGCCGCGCGAAAAAATTAGCCCAGCCGACTCCTGCGCCGCCTTACGCGCTGCATAATCGGTCCGGACAACGCATAGAGCAGGAATCCTGCCAACAGCACGCTCGGTGGATCAAGCGTAATTAGACCAAAGACCAGCACCACCGCAATCATTACCACAAAGGGCACGCGACCACGAAAGTCGATACCCTTGAAACTATAGTAGGGAAAATTGGCAATCATGAGGAAGCCAACGGTCGCGGTTAGCACCCCGACCAGGACGGATAACTCCAGGGGCAACTCGTTCCCCACCCATCCCACGTCATGACAAACCCAGACCGTACTGGCAAGAATTGCCGCAGCAGCCGGGCTGGCCAGGCCGGTGAAGTAGTTTTTGTCCGCCGTATCGATCTGCGTATTGAAGCGAGCCAGGCGCAGCGCTGCGCAGGCCACGTAGATGAAAGCGGCGCTCCAGCCAAACTTGCCCAGTCCATCCAGTGCCCAGCTGAATACGACAAGGGCCGGCGCGACCCCGAACGACACCATATCCGCCAGGCTGTCGTATTCAGCACCAAACTTGCTAGATGTATTGGTCAGGCGTGCGATACGACCGTCTAATCCGTCCAACACCATGGCGATGAAGATAGCGACTGCAGCATTCTCGAAGTCACCGCGCATGGCAGCGATGATGGCGTAAAACCCGGCGAACAATGCGGCCGTGGTAAACAGGTTCGGGAGCAGGTAGATCCCCTGATGGCGGACGGTTCGGCCATTCTCCGACACTTCCTCCTCATGCTCGTCAACCAATAAGTCAAGGCGCGGAGTTATGGCGCTCGCAGTAGGCTGCTCCTGAGACGCGTCAGGATCAGGTATTTGTCCGGGTGAAGTGTCGTCGTGTGCGTGCATGTCGCTACCCACTGTGCCAGTTAGCCATCTATAGTATCAAACCCGATCGCAATAGGTCTGCCCCGCGACGTCCCACAGCGATTTAACCAGCGGACTAGCCAGTCTCTGCCGCAGACTGCACAATCCCACTGTGAGGGGCGGCAAGCCCTCCGGCACAGTAATGAGGCTGACGCCAGCAGAGAGACCGCTCGCTGCGATAACCAACTGGGGCGCGATGCCAATACCCAGACCCAGACTGACCATGGCGACAATCGCTTCATGTCCGGCTACCTGAGCATAGATCCGCGGCCTGATACCGCGCTCGCGAAACCAGGCATCCAACATCGCCTTGGTCACACCACGCTCCGGTACGATAAACGGGATTCCATTCCAATCGATATCGCCAGTGGCAGGGTCACCGGCCAGCACCATGTCACGCACCGCACAGTCCGCCACCGGCGCACAAAATTGCACGGGGGATTGCAGCAGTGGCAGAAACTCCAGACGCCGGGGCAACACACTTGGCCGTCCGCTTACCGCAATATCGTCCCGCCCCTCCAGAATTCTGCCAATACCATCGGCCTGGTCGCCCGTGTGCATTTTGATTTCTACCGACGGATGGGTGGCGCGAAATGTCTCTAGAATGGGCGCCAGCACACTGTAGGTCGCCGTCACTGAGCAGTACAGGCTGACCTCGCCCGCCAGCTCTTCCTCACTGCCCAACTTGCGCCTCAGTTGCAGCCATTCGGCAACGGAAATGCGCGCATATTCGCGGAATTCGCGGCCCGCGCCGGTGAGCCGGACACTGCGATTATCCCGCTCCAGCAGAGGCTGCCCCAGTTCTTCCTCAAGCCGCTGTATCGTTCTGCTAACGGCGGACACACTCATGTGCAGCATTTCACTGGTGCGACTAAAATTGAGCGTATCGGATACTGCGAGGAAGACCGACAATGCTCTCGTATCCATGAGTAACGACCTTTGTATTGCAATAATCGCAATACAGTATTACTTATATAGCGTTTTACGCAAGCTACGAATTACCGTATCGTGCTCCTCCACTCACCATTACTCGCCAAAGGACCTTCATCATGGGACACAATTACTTCAACACCCTGCCACTGCGCCTGCAACTTGAGCAACTGGGCAAATGCCGCTTTATGCAGCGCTCAGAATTTGCCGATGGAGTGGATATGATCCGCGGCAAGAAAATGGTGATCGTGGGCTGTGGTGCACAGGGACTCAATCAGGGCCTGAATCTGCGCGACAGTGGGCTTGATGTCTCCTACGCCCTGCGAGATAGCGCCATTGCGCAGCAGCGCCAGTCGTGGAAGAACGCGACCGAAAACGGGTTTACTGTGGGCACTTACGAGGAACTGATTCCGCAGGCGGACATGGTGCTCAACCTGACACCGGACAAGCAACACACCAGCGTAGTAACCGCGATCATGCCACTGCTGCAGCATGGTGCGTGCCTGTGTTATTCACATGGCTTTAACGTCGTCGAGGAAGGCATGCAGATTCGCGACGACGTCACCGTCATTATGGTCGCCCCCAAATGCCCCGGCACAGAAGTACGCGAAGAGTACAAACGAGGCTTTGGCGTGCCCACACTGATTGCGGTACATACCGAAAACGACCCCAATGGCGATGGCCTGGAACTGGCAAAAGCCTACGCTGCTGGCACTGGCGGCCATCGCGCCGGCGTCCTGGAGTCCTCTTTCATCGCCGAAGTAAAATCTGACTTGATGGGAGAACAGACCATTCTCTGCGGTATGCTCCAAACTGGGGCGCTACTGTGTTTTGATAAAATGGTCGAGAAAGGTATCGAGCCCGGCTATGCCTCTAAACTCATCCAGTTCGGCTGGGAGACTGTCACTGAAGGCCTGAAACACGGCGGCATTACCAACATGATGGATCGGCTGTCCAATCCGGCCAAAATCCGCGCCTACTACCTTGCTGAGGAGCTCAAGGGCATTATGCGTCCCCTGTACGCAAAGCATCAGGACGACATCATGACTGGGGAGTTCTCTCGAACCATGATGATAGATTGGGCCAACGACGATGCTAACCTGTTGCAATGGCGCGCCGCTACCGCCGAAACTGCGTTCGAAAAATCGACCAATACCAAGGCGGACATTCCCGAGCAGGAATTCTACGATCACGGCATCCTGTTGGTTGCCATGGTCAAGGCTGGTGTCGAACTGGCATTCGAAATCATGGTGTCGGCCGGCATCGTCGAAGAATCGGCTTATTACGAATCACTCCACGAAACGCCGCTGATTGCCAACTTGATTGCGCGCAAGAAGTTGTACGAGATGAATGTGGTCATTTCCGATACGGCAGAGTACGGCTGCTACTTGTTCGATCACGCGTGTCGGCCGTTACTGGCAGACTTCATGCGCAAGATCGACACGGACGTGATCGGAAAAGGCATCGAAGGCGATAACGGTGTCGATAACGCAGAGCTGATCGCTGTCAATGAAGCGATTCGCAGCCATCCTGTGGAAATTGTCGGCAAGAAACTGCGCAGCTATATGACGGCCATGAAGCGGATTATTTAGCTGCCACACAGAGACATCCCTTTTTCGTTCCTGCCAGCGGCTCCTGTCAACTGCATGGAACGTTGGTTCAAGTGATGGCACGGAACGAGGGGTTGGGTGTCGGGTGTCGGGTGTCGGGTGTCGGGTGTCGGGTGTCGGGTGTCGGGTGTCGGGTGTGCAATTCGTTGGCGAGTATCGGGGAAGCCAGCGAATTGCACAC
>JANNXP010000130.1:0-2097 GCA_031409615.1 Haliea sp.
ATCAGCGGGATGATTTTGGCAATGGTGACGATCTTGTTGATGAACGCCGCACCCTGCACGCCGCGCATCATCATAAAATAGAAGGCCCAGATACCGACCGACGATACCGCCACCGCGCTGACGGTGTTGCCGTCACCGAAGTACGGGAATACCGCGCCGAGTGTCGATTTGATCAACACCCAGTAAGAGACGTTGCCGACACAGGCGCTGGCCCAGTAACCGAAGGCGGAGGCAAAACCCAGATACGGGCCGAAGCCGGCACGCGCATAGGCATACACACCGGCATCGAGATCAGGCTTGCGGTTGGCCAACTTCTGGAACACGAAGGCCAGCATCAACATACCCAGACCGGCGATGGTCCAGGCGATCAGCGCACCGTACACCCCGGTGGCCATGGCGAAGTTGCGCGGGATGGAGAACACCCCCGCGCCGACCATGCCACCCACTACCATCGCGGTGAGTGTGGCCAGTGGCAGCTTTTCTGATGTTGAAGAACTCATTGTTCACTTCCTCTGAACGGTTTGAATTTCGGGCACACCAGTGTGTCCAACTTCTGTCCCAGTTGCGCTTACCTTGGATCAGATTAGCACGTCAGAGCCTAATACAGCCTCTAATTCAGCGCCAGAACTTTTCTCGCTCGCGGCGCGAAAGTTTCTGGTAGCGTTCAGTATCCTTCGCCAGCCCTTCCAGGTAGCCCAGCGCCAACTCCCAGAACATGCTCTCGCGCTCGGCCGCAGTCGTTAGCCGCAACAGTTTGTCAGCATAGGCGCCGAACATATACACCTGGGTATGGCGCGGCACCGCATTGTTATTGGCCAGAATCGCGAGTCGCTCAATCTCCAGCAGCATGCCATGGAATTTGGCTTCCATCCTGGTGTTACCAAAATCGCGCTGCAGAGTGCCAGCCGCAATGTCGATAATATTGCGGGCGATGTAAGTGCCTGAGGAAAATAAGCGTTGATGCGCGTGGTTGAAGCGCGCGAGGTTTTCAATCCGCCGATTGCGCACCAGTGAGAATGAATTCAGCAGGAACACGAGTAAGGCCACCACCGCCGCCGCCACCGTGGCATAGTTGCGCAACTCTTCACTCGACATGACTGCACACTCCAGTGTCGGCCCAAACCCAGTGTCGGCCCAAACCCAACGCCGGCCCAAACGAACTCAGCCGGCAGAGAACTTTACACGCCCTGCTGGTAGCACACGACTATGACGCGCACTACCTGTCCACGCTGCGGGTTACGCGGACAGGCCGCGCGATCGCCTTCAGATCGCGTAGCGCAGGATGGCCGCGAGCACGCCCTTGCCCGGCACGTCATCCTGACGGGCGGCAATGACACGAGCGCCGGACTTCAGCGCGCGGCTGACAATCTCATCCACCACACCATAGCTGGCCGCGCTGGGCGCATCGGCGAAGGTCACCTGGCCGTCTTCATCCGCCACCGTGCCGGGGATGACCGCATCCATATCGACGATCATCGTGTCGATGGCGCCATAGGTGGCGGCGCGGGCCGCATGGGCGATGTCGGTAGTGGCCCGGCCCTGATTTTCGCGCGTCGCGTACAGTTCGCCCAGGGCCGCGATCTCGGCGGCGTAAAGGCGATCAAGCACACTGCGGGCCTGGGGCGCCAACACATGATCGGCAGTGTCGTCGGCCGAACCGCCCAGGGCTTCGTCGACCGTATGGGGATAGGTGCTGACCGAGCGGAAAATGGACGCCATCGGCTCCGCCGCAGCGATAATCAGCGGGCGTTCCTGACCGGTCAACACCGGGCGCAACACCTCGTCCACTGCCCGTGCATAACGGGTGAGCAGGGCATTTTGGCTGCTCTCCTCGGCACCGCGCATTTTGGCCCTGGTCGCGACATGGCTGCGACGGCCGATGGCGTCGGCCATATCTTTGGGTAGATCGGCAACCTTGACCGGATGCGGCGGCAGGTCGGCCGAGATTTCGATGAGACGGACAGCGCCCATGCCAATGGCCAAAATATAGGCGTCATGCGGAAAGGTCACGGCGCGCAGTATCGGCTTCAGATGAAAACGATCCGACACATGCACCTGATTCTCGAGCTTGGACGGCAGGCGATAGGTGCGAATCGA
>JANNXP010000131.1:0-3741 GCA_031409615.1 Haliea sp.
CGACTGGGCCCCATTTCCAATTTGAGTTGCCGCGCCGCTTCCAGGAACGGCAGGCCTTCGATGTCGCCTACCGTACCTCCGATCTCGACGACTGCCACGTCGGCATCGCCTGCGCCTAACACCACACGACGTTTGATTTCATCGGTGATATGCGGGATGACCTGCACGGTGCCGCCCAAATAATCACCGCGGCGCTCCTTGCGCAGCACTGCGTTGTAGACCCGGCCCGTGGTGAAGTTATTGGTGCGTTTCATGACGGTGTGCGTAAAGCGTTCGTAATGCCCCAGATCCAGGTCGGTCTCTGCGCCATCCTCGGTCACAAATACTTCACCGTGCTGAAATGGGCTCATGGTCCCGGGATCGACATTGATGTAGGGGTCGAGCTTGAGCAGAGTGACATTGATGCCCCTGGCTTCCAGCACTGCGGCCATCGAAGCAGCAGCGATACCTTTGCCCAGAGACGACACTACCCCACCTGTGACGAAAATATAACGCGTCATGATTAGCCTATAATTATGCAGTATTTATGGGCACACACGACCCGCGTCCGGCACTCACAAGGAGCTTTATCTACCGGCGCAAGTCCTGCAAAAGATGGGCAATCAGGTTACCAGAAAGGCGCAGCAAGCTCAACGGTAGGAGCGATAGCTGGCCGTTCCCAGCTCAGGTTCCAGAGCTGCTCGCCCTCCGGCGCGCCCGAGCGCCAGCAGCTGGACTCACACCGGGCGAACTCCCCTACTGCGAGCAATTCGCCTGCCAGGTACAACAGGGGCACACGATCCCGCCACCAGGGCGGAATGTCCCACTGCTGCAACAGGGTCTTGAGGCTGCGACTGCCAGCCCGCCCGGGGAAACGGAGTCGCTCGCCGCCTTGACGCCAGCGCAGCGTGAGCTGCGCACCGGGCGCCAACCACAGGCCAGCACCCTGTTCTCGCCGCAAGCTGACCGTACCTACCCCGGGCACGATGCGACTCGCACCCGGCGCGAGTTCCACCGAGTCCGTTGGCGCCGCGGCGCCAAACTCCGGCAACAGGTACACCCGGTCGCGATAGCGTTGCAGGGTGTAGGCGCCGCAGGCCAGCCTGGGATTGGCGTCGATGTCAGCCACGCGCAACTGGCGCAGAAACTCTGCCAGTGCCGCGTGATCGGGTGCCTGGTAGCCCCGCGCCCGCAGCCAGGCCCGCAACCGTGGTGCGGCGACGTCTGATGATCCAACGACCAAGGGCGCCAGCAGCAGACCGGTATCCCCCAGCGCACTGTGTACCGTTTCCGGAACACCTAACTCGTCGATCAGTAGGCTGGATGTGGCGGCCATGTGGCCGCTGGCGCGGGCCACGGTATGCCGATAGCCAGGCCAGCGCGTGGCCAGCAGCGGCAGCAATTCGCTGCGCAGGAAATTACGATCCATAGCGGTGTTGCAGTTGGAGGGGTCTTCCACATAGTCCAGACCGTGGTGTGCGGCAAAATCTTCTATCTCATCGCGACCATATTCCAGCAGGGGGCGCACCAACAGCCCCGCACCCAGGGCGCGCTGACGCGGCATCGCGGCCAAGCCATCTACCCCGGCACCCCGCAGCAGGCGCAGGAAAAAAGTCTCTACCTGATCGTCGCGGTGATGGCCAAGAAATAACACCGCGCCGGGTGGCAACTGCTGTTCAAAGGCACTATAACGTGCTGCCCGTGCCGCCGCTTCCCCACTGCCATGTAAGTGCACTGCAACAGTGCAGGTGTGCAGGGGCAGTTGCAGCGCGTGACACACCGCCTCACAGTGACCCTGCCAGTCCGCCGCCGCTGGCTGCAGCCCATGATTGACATGGATGGCCCGCAGCGGAGGTGACCCGGGATGGGTCGCACACCAGCGATGCAGGAGATGCAGCAAGACAGTGGAGTCTGCACCACCACTGAACCCAACGCACCAGCCAGAAGCCGCGAGCAGCTCGTTTAGCTGACTGTCAAGATCGGTGTAATTGAGCAATCCCGCCTGGTTTCCGTAGCTAATTTCCGTAAGACATGAGGCGCTGGTACCGTGTGGCCAGCAGGTTTTCCAAGGGCAATTGCTGCAGGGTATCGAGTTGGGCAACGATGTGTTCCCTGATGCGCTGCGCCATGAGCTCCACATCCCGATGGGCGCCGCCGAGGGGCTCGGCAATGGTGGCGTCAACAATGCCCAGGTCCTGCAGCACTTTGGACGTAACCCCCATGGCCGCCGCCGCTTCCGGCGCCTTGGCGATATCTTTCCAGATAATATTGGCACACCCTTCCGGGGAGATCACGAAATAGGTCGAGTACTGCAGCATGGCCAGGTGGTCGCCCACGCCGATGCCCAGGGCACCACCGGAACTGCCCTCACCGATCACGATACAGACGATGGGGGTGGCCAAACGGGACATGACTGCAAGATTCTGGGCGATCGCTTCGCTAATGCCGCGCTCTTCAGAATCGATGCCGGGGTAGGCGCCCGGCGTGTCAATCAGGGTAACGACCGGGATTTTGAAGCGCTCCGCCATCTCCATCAGGCGCAGGGCCTTGCGGTAACCCTCGGGCTTGGGCATGCCGAAATTGCGCATGACCTTGTCCTTCACGGCGCGACCCTTTTCCTGGCCGATAACCATCACCGGGCGACCCTCGATCCGGGCTATACCACCGACGATCGCATTGTCATCGCCGAAGTGACGGTCACCGTGCAGTTCATCAAATTCAGTAAAAATGCGAGGAATATAGTCCAGGCTGTAGGGGCGCCGGGGGTGGCGGGCCACTTTGACAGTGTCCCAGGCACTGAGGTTGGAGTAGATTTTTTCTGTGAGCTTGGTGCTCTTGGCCCGCAGATTCTCGATCTCCGAGCCGATATTGATCTCGTTATCCGTGCCGACCAGCCGCAACTCCTCGATCTTGACTTCCAGCTCGGCAATGGGCTGCTCAAAGTCCAGGTAATTGGGATTCATGCGGGGACATTCTCGACGGATTGAGGTGGCGCACAGTGTACAAAATTAATGCGCCGCAGACCAATAGCGCGATAAGCTGCGTGCCATGCCTGACTCACTACCCTATCTGGTCCCCCATAGCACCGAGGAGATCGCCATACTCCATGAGGACAGCGATCTGTTGCTGGTGCGCAAACCTGACCTGCTGCTGACCATCCCGGGGCGACACCCCCTGAACAAGGATTGTCTGATCACCCGCCTGCAACAGGACTACCCCACAGCGACCGTAGTGCACCGGCTGGACCTGGACACATCAGGGATTATGGTGATCCCGCTGAACAAGCCCACCCACGCCCACATCAGTCGCCAGTTTCAGGAGCGCCAGGTGCGCAAGGCCTACCACGCGATCGTGTTCGGCATCGTGGCTTCGGATGCAGGAGAGGTTGATCTGCCCATTACCTGCGATTGGGAGCGCCGCCCACGGCAGATGATCTGCCATACGCGCGGCAGGGCCTCCCTCACCCGTTTTGAGGTACTGGAGCGCGGGACTGACCGCACCCGGGTGCTGCTGAAACCCGTCACCGGGCGCTCGCACCAGCTGCGCATCCACATGCGCGAGCTGGGTCACCCCATCCTGGGCTGCGATATGTATGCCCATGATACGGCTCTGGGTATGGCGCCGCGCCTGATGCTGCACGCCACCACCCTGGAGTTTACCCACCCCGCCACGGGGCAATGGCTGCGCGGCGACTGTCCACCGGACTTTTAGCTATTTGGGGTCAAGCTATTTGGGGTCAGAGTAAAAACCGCTTCGGTTTTT
>JANNXP010000132.1:0-48367 GCA_031409615.1 Haliea sp.
TCTCTCCCAGTACACCGGCTGTCTGGATCACAGCGCTGCTGTCGCTGGACAGGTAATCTACCTCCCTGTCGATCTTCATATCTACCTTCGCTTTCATGCTGGCAGGCACAATCTCGATACTTTCAACATGGCCGATGGTCACTCCTGCGAGACTCACCCTGGCCTTGTCAGTAAGACCGGAGGTGTTGGTGAAGTACGCCGCCACCCCATAACCCCCCTGATTCTGGTTAAAGCCGCGGGAACTGACCTGTAAGGCGAGAAATGCCAATGCTGCCATGCCGGCCAACATGAGTAAACCTACCGAAACTTCGATAATTCTGTGTTGCATACAATCAATCTCCAAACATAAATGCGGTAAGAATGAAATCCAGCGCCAGAACAGACAGAGACGCGATAACGACGGAACGGGTGGTGCTGCGATTAATTCCTTCGGTATTGGGCGCAGCGGTGTAGCCTTCGTACAACGCTACCCAGGTAATAACAATACCAAACACCAGTGCTTTGATAATGCCGTTCACCACATCTTCGCGAAAGTCGACCACCTGCTGCATATTGGCCCAGAAGGAGCCGCTATCGATTCCCAGCAGCTCAGTACTGACCAGCCACGCAGAGGAGATGGCAACAGCATTAAAAATTTGCGCCAGTATCGGCATCGCGATAAGACCGGCAAGAAAGCGCGGCCGCAGCACATGGGCCAGCGGATCCACGCCCATCATCTCCAGCGCTGATAATTGCTCGGTTGCTTTCATAAAGCCGAGCTCTGCTGTAATGGCTGACCCTGCTCTCCCGGCGAACAACAAGCCGGCGACCACCGGCCCCAGTTCTCTGAGCAGTGTCAGTGACACCAGCTGCCCTAGCGCTTCCACCGCGCCAAACCGACTTAGCACCGTATGGCCCTGCAAGGCCAGCACCATCCCGATGAATAGCCCCGACAGCATGACGATCAAAACGGAGTTAACACCGATGAAATACAGCTGATTCACCAGGCGTCGAAACTCGCGCGATGGACGATCAGGTGGCGCCGTGAGTACCGACCACAGCAATATTGCCGATTGTCCGAGCGATTGGACAAACGCAATTCCCATGCGCCCTATCGCGGCTATTTTCTGCATAGCGCACCCCTTGCGATATCCAGATCACGCCAGTACTCGGGCGCCGGGTACTGAAAGGGAATGGGGCCGTCGGCTTGCCCCGTAACGAACTGGTGCACCAGGGCGTTGGTGGTATTTTGCAGCTGCTCGGGAGGGCCGCTGGCGACAATTTTTCCCTCTGAGATAATGTAAATGTGGTCTGAGATCGCGGTGGTTTCGTGTATATCGTGGGACACCACCACGCTGCAGATACCCAGTACTTTGTTTATTTGCGCGATCAACTCGCACAGCACACCCATGGAAATCGGATCCTGACCGGCGAAGGGTTCGTCATACAGAATAATTTCCGGGTCCAGCACAATGGCGCGGGCCAAGGCGACCCGTCGCGCCATCCCGCCGGAGAGTTCATTGGGCAGCAGTGCCCGGGCGCCGCGCAGCCCAACCATATGCAAACGAATCAGAACCAGGTCGCGAATATGGCGCTCCGAAAGCCGGGTGTGCTCGCGCAATGGAAAGGCTACGTTATCAAACACATTCAAATCGCTAAACAGCGCGCCATTCTGGAACAACACGCCGATTCGACGGCGTAAAGACAGCATTTGTGCGGGCGATAGACTACTCAAATTTTGGCCGAACAGGGTGATTTGCCCAGCGCTGGGCTGCAATTGCCGGCCCAGCAGGCGCAACAACGTGGTTTTGCCGCAGCCGCTGGGGCCCATAATGGCAGTAATTTTGCCGTCGGGGATCTCTAGTGAAAGATCGGTAAATATACTTCGCTCACCACGCTCCAATGAGACATGGTCAAAACTGGCGATACTACTCATACTTGTGCTCATGTTAACTTACGGAGTGTAACCGGGAGATTCTACCTGATGCAGGGACAATCAGCAGCACTTAGACCACGGATGCTGGCCAAGTTTCGTTGTCCATCGAGATTCTATTCACCCCACCGAGCGCTAAACAGACGGAGCATGGACCGGCGCACGTGGTGTGGCCGTGTGCCGCTGTACTGTGCCGTGCTGGCGATCTTCGCGCATGACTGACGGGACGCCCGTGTACCCGATTTGGTTGAATCGGCTTGTATTCCGCTTCCGTTACGGCAGGCTGGCCACAGGTCTGTTGATTTTCGCTGTGATGTGGGCGCTTTTTATCCTGGGCAACCGCCATAATGAGATCGGCTTTTTCAGTGAACTGTTTTTTGCCGCTATGTGTGCCTACCTGGTGCCGGTATTCAGTCTTATTGTTGAGCGTTCGGTCGCCACCTTTGACGACATCAGGGGCACTCTTGATGCCAGCGATGAGGAGTGTGCCAGGTGGCGACAAGCGCTCACCCACCGCTCTTTGCGCTGGGTAGCGGCGATCAGCACGTTTGCCCTGATCATGGGCATGACAAACATCCTAATCTCGCACCCGCAGCAGGGTCGCGGCTTGATCGAGGAGCTCGCGAAGGGTCATGGCGAGTACATAACGTATGTGGGTACCCTGTTGATTTGGCTAACCATGACAACTGCGATCGGTGCGCTGCTTGGCAATGCCTACCTGTTTGGTCAGATGGGTAGCCGTATGCGGATCGACGTGCTGTGCCGTCCAGCGCTGCTAGCCGTGGCACAGATCGCGATACTGTCAACGCTCTCAGTGGTTGGTGCCCAAGTCCTATTTGTATTCCTGATTTTTGATGCCGGCGTGGTGTGGCTGGAGATACTGCCGGGGTTTCTGACTACCATGTTACCGGTGCTGATTTTGTTCCTGTTGCCCGTCTGGCCGCTGCATCAGCGCTTGCGAATCGCCAAGCGCGCAGAGCTTATAGTGATCAATCGGCAGCTGGAACGAGTGCGTTCCCAGTCAGTAACGGCGCTTGATGACGCACCCAGTCTCGATAAGGTCAATCGGCTGCTGCTGTATCGCCGTGAAATTCAGCAGACTTCTGACTGGCCCTTTGATGTGCCTGGGTTAATGCGATTAGGCTTCTACCTCATTTTGCCGCCCCTGACCTGGGTGGGTGCGGCCCTGATAGAAAACCTTGTAGATAAAGTGCTGTAGCAATCATCCTGACCAGTCAGGGGGACCTGCAGAGAACACCCTATGACTGCAACTAGAGTGATGAAGTGCAGTGGGGGCAGCGTGTAGCATTGATCGGGATAGCGCTAATGCAAAATGGGCATTCCTTGGTGGTAACGTCTTCGGCCACCGGCTTTTCAATCTGTAACTTGTTCAAGCTCTTGATGAGCAGAAACACTGCAAAGGCTACGATCAGAAAACTGATCACCGAATTGATAAAGAGTCCGTAACTGATGATGACCGCCCCTGCCTCCTGAGCAGATACCAGAGAGGAGTAGGGGCCAGCGGTAGCGCCTTCCTTAAGCGTGATGAACAGCTGGGAAAAATCCACGCCGCCGAGTAGCAGCCCGATAGGCGGCATGATGACATCGGCCACCAGGCTCTTTACGATGGTGCCGAACGCCCCACCAATGATGATGCCGACCGCCATATCAACGACGTTCCCGCGCATCGCAAACTGCTTGAATTCCTGTAGCATTATGGCGACCTACAATGTCAATTATCGGGAGGTTAAAAAATAAACGCAACCAAAGCATCGTCCAGCACGACAGCAATGTCAAGCGTCTGGTGCCCGGACGCATAGCCCAGTATAAGAAGTCGCGGTGTAACGCACTGGAGCGATATTTATCAGACTATTCTGCAGATATCGCGCAATAGAAAAACGCACAGTGTTCCGTCACGGTGTCGCAGAAGACATGGAATGCATGCGGCTCCCAATGAGCATGCAGTACTTCGCGTACTCGTATGAGAACTGCTTCTCATTTTTTTGATGTCGGCGATTGCGGTAGGCCAGAATAGCGCCAGTCAACATGACAATTTTGAGTATGCCGCCGAGTTTCTCTACTTTTCGCCACTATTCCATTGACCGTATTACAGCTCGGGGAACTTAATGGTTCTGCACTCGGCCATGTAAGGCAAAGCAGTCTCACTCCTTAGAGATAGCCAATCGGTCCGGGGCAAAGGGGGCTACTGTGTTCAGTTATATTCGAATTTTATTGTTATGTGCGCTTGCGGGATTTTTGCTCGCTACCGTGTTGATGACTCCCGGAGGGGCCATTGCAGGCGCAGTGAAAGGGCTGTTGGTAGGCATATTAGTGGCGCTTGGCGAATGGAAGACGGTACAACGCAAAAAGGTGCGAGCAATGAATGGCGTCAGCGCCTGAATTATTGCGCTGCCTCGCCCAACAGAGAACAGGTTCGACTGATACCAAAACGAATGGGTTAAACTCTTGCCGAGGGCATAGTCAGGGGCGTGGGCTATGGTTAGCGTGGTACTGGACGCCGCTGCCGCTCAGGGTACATTATTGGGCAAGCATTACACCAATGGGTCGGGCGAGGTATACCTGTGGTGTTTCATGCGCGATCAGGAATCGATCGCGGTCAGGGATCGATAGCCGCAGACAAGTTGCGTTCAGTGGTTATAGGCAGCAGATCGTCGCTGTCTCCTGATTGAACGCGACTTTCATTTGCACATAATAATGATACAAGAACCTGACTATGAATTTGATGATGTTATTGGAGATGGCCGCCGTGGCTTTCGGGGAGCGCGTGGCCTTTGTGAACGGCAAGGAGTCCCTCACCTATCAGCAGTTGTTTGACGCTGCCGGACAGGCTGCAAAGCATTTGCGTATTCGGGCCTGTGAGCACGTGGCGATGTTGGATGTCAGTAGCCTGGCGCTGCCGATAGGCCTGTTTGCCAGTGCCTGGGCAGGCAAGCCGTTTGTGCCGATCAACTATCGGCTCGCAGATCCCGAAGTAAAAGCCCTGCTGGAACGTATTCAACCATCGGTGCTGGTGACGGATCGGGCGCGTATGGGGTTCCAGTCGGGTGCAGCTGCCGTAGAGCCAATGGAGCGGCGCGAGTTTATTGAGCTGGCCCGCAAGGGGAAAGCGATCGCAACAATTGATTGGGCGATGGATCCTGAGGCCGTTGCGATACTGCTTTTTACCAGCGGCACCACCGGCGCCCCCAAGGCGGCTGTGTTGCGCCATCGTCACCTGGTGTCATACATATTCTCCGCCGTTGAATTTGGTGCGGCGGCTGTCGACGATGTGGCACTAGTGGCGGTGCCGCCGTATCACATCGCGGGGGTGGTCTCGGTGATAGGCTCAGTCTATGCGGGTCGGCGTGTGGTGCAGCTGCCAAATTTTACGGCCCATGCCTGGCTCGAACTAGCGCGCAGTGAGCGTGTGACCACGGCCTTTGTCGTACCGACAATGCTCGCGCAGATCGTACGCGAACTGGACGGCCAGTTCAGCGCAGACCTGCCCCACCTCGTGTCTCTCTCGTACGGCGGCGGCAAGATGCCGGGGCCCTTGATTGAGCGCGCGATGGCACTTTTGCCGCATACGGAATTCACGCAAGCCTATGGCCTCACCGAGACCAGCTCCACGCTTTGCGTGCTGCTGCCGCAAGATCATCGTGCGGCCGTGGCGAGTGATAATCCTGACGTGCGCCGTCGCCTCACGTCGGTGGGTCGAGCGCTGCCGGGCGTGGAACTGCAGATTCGCGATCAGGACGGTGCGGTATTGGGGCCTGGCGAGCGCGGGGAAATCTACGCGCGCGGAGAGCAGGTGTCAGGTGAATATGTTGGGCGCGGCAGTATGCTGGACGAACAGGGTTGGTTCCCGACCCGTGATGCTGGCGAGCTGGATGTGCAGGGCTACCTGTTTCTCGAGGGGCGTGCAGACGATGTAATTGTGCGCGGTGCGGAAAATATGTCGCCGGGTGAAATCGAGGATGTGTTAGTGCGCCATCCTGCGATTGCCGAAGCGGGTGTGGTGGGTGTGCCTGATGAACACTGGGGAGAGGCGGTGGCCGCAGTTGTGGTGCTTAAGCCCGAGGCAGCTGCGACCGCTGCGGAGCTGCAGGAGTGGGTGAAACAGCATTTGCGTTCGTCGCGCGTGCCGCAACATATTTGCTTTGCCACGTATTTGCCCTATAACGAAACGGGTAAGTTGTTGCGCCGGACCATTCGACTCGACCTGGCCGAGTTCCTCACCACTAAAGTCTGATTTATTGAACCACATATGCCCCGAAACCTTCAGGAGTGTGCTCTCGTGGTACCAAAATCGGGATGGAAGGTTTCAGTACGCCGGTAAGGGAGAGAACACCCCTAAAAATTATTAGTAATAAATTCAACATACTACTAGACAATGGTGATAATTCACGAGAGTATTCAGTACAAGAAGTAAACAAGCGCGTCGTAAAAGCCTGACATGAATAACTCAAAGCAGTCTTTACGGGGGGAACACGACTTGAAACACGTGATAATAATGACATTTGGACTCGCATTCCTGCTGTGCGGGAGCCTGGTGCAGGCGCAAACCCTGATGGGTTCCGCTGCGTCCATGGAGAAGCAGTACCAGCTGGCTCGAACCTACGGATTTAACTTCATCAATAGCGGCAACGAGGTGCAGCGCAACGTCAACTCCCGGCAGTTGGTCAGGGTGAATGCGGATCGGTATATGGACCTGCATGCCGTGTCCTATCCGTATGCCGTTGCCGAGACCAAGATGTTTTTGTCCCGGCTCAGTGCGCAGTACTACTCAGCGTGTGGCGAGAAGCTCACGGTTACCAGTCTGCTAAGGCCCAGGAATCGCCAGCCCGCCAATGCCTCTGTGCGCTCGGTGCACCCGACAGGTATGGCGGCTGATCTGAGAATTCCTGCAAAACAGAAATGCCGTGCCTGGCTGGAAAATACCCTGCTGTCCCTGGAAAAAGAGCGCGTACTGGATGTGACCCGCGAGCGGTACCCACCACATTACCATGTTGCCGTTTACGCCAAACAGTATGAAACCAGGGTGGCGGCGATTTATGGTTCCAACTTTGGGCAGGAGGTTACCGAGATTCGCCCGCAGGCTGAACGTGAACCCGTGGTGGCAGCGCGTGCCGTGGTCGAGAAGAGCTACGTGGTGCGCAAGGGTGATTCGCTGTCTGAGATTGCTGACAGGACTGGCGTTAGCGTGCCGCAATTGCGCGCGGCTAATGGTCTGCGGGGCAATTTGATTAATGCCGGCCAGAAACTACGTATACCAACTGCAGGTGATGTGGCCAACGTCGCAGGTAAAAATGATCTCGTTGCAGTAAACGCAACTACACACCGGGTCAATCGTGGCGATACGCTTTGGACTATTGCTAATCGCTACGGCACCAGTGTGAAAAAGTTGCGCTCGGTAAATAGTAAATCCAGTGATTCTCTACAGGTAGGTCAGGTATTGAAGATTTCCAGGGGTTAGCGCGTCTAACGCCCCCGGCGGCCTCATTCATTGCAGTCGGCCCAGCCATCCCAAATCACTGCCTCCGCTGGCGAATCCTCACCTCCCGGTGACCGATGGTGCAACAAACGGCACCACTGAGCGCCCTATCCCAGTATGCATTTTGCTCTATCTGCGGCAGCAGCCAGCACCTTTCTAGAGCACCATTGGCGAGGTGGTTGCCGCTGGTGTCGGCGGGGGTGTAACAGGTTTTTTGATAACCGTCGTTATAATTGGCAAGAGCAGGAGAGTGTATGGTTTGGGTGAGTAGCGGCAGTGATCGCCAAGGGACCATCCGGGTCTTACCGGATATTGCCGCTACCTTTGAGGCGCTGTACCTGTCTCTGTGGACGCAGCCGCATCTGCCACCTGAAGTCCTGGAGCTATGTCGTCTGCGGCTGGCGCAGCTGCACCACTGTGAGGTGGAAATGCAGCGCCACGACTATGACGTAGCGACGGAAAAGCGTAACAACCTCTCGCACTGGAATACCGACAGCAGTTTTTCGGATGCGGAGCGTGCGTGTCTGGCGTTCACCGAAGTCTATGCCATGGATACCCAAGCATTGACCGATGAGTTGGCAGCGGCGGTAAAAACCCACTTCGGTGATGCGGGCTTGGTGTTACTGGTGGAGGCGCTGGGTATCCTTGATGGTATGACCCGGCTCAGTCTTTTGTGGCAACTGCCTGCCACTACGATCCCGCAGAGCGCTAAAGGACTCGCGCTATGACTGGTCAACTGCGCGCCATCAATGCGAATACCCCCACGGGCAATATGATCAGGGATTCTGCTTTGGGTTTGGTTCCCCAAACACTGGATCACTACATGGCGCTTAACCGAAAAATCTGGGAGTGCGGACCGCTGAGTCCCGCCGAGATTGAAGTTGCCAGGCTGCGCAATGCGCGCAAGGTCAACTGTGTCTACTGCAAGAGTGTACGCTACGATATCGCTCGGGCGGATGGACTCAGCGAAGACCGGGTCGCCATGATTGATGATGATTTCAGAGACAGCGCCCTGAGTCAGCGCGAGAAACTCATCCTGGCCTTTACCGATCAGTTCCTGAATGATCCGGGCGGGCTAAGCGAATCGCTCAAGGCCGAGTTGCTTGCGATCTTCAGCTCTCAGGAACTGGTGCATCTTTCTATGCTAGTTGCACATTTCAGTGGTTTCTCACGCTGCGCGGTATCCCTGGGCGGCATGCCAGAATCGATGCCCATTGTGGAGATATCACTGCCGCAGTAAATTATTGTGTAGTACGCCGCGACCTGCAACCGCAGTTGGCTGGCCTGACGTTGACTCTGTAAGGAAAACGCTTAATGCACCTGGAGCGAGTTTTACTGGCGGCCCTCGTCGCCTGCGCTGTTCTGTACACTGGCCTTGCCACGGCACAGGTTGTTGATCCGCTTCCGTCCTGGAAGGATGGCAAGTCCCGGCAGTCCATCGTTGACTTTGTGACCACGGTAACGACGCCGGGCTCGGCTGATTTTGTGCCCCCCGCAGAGCGCATCGCCACGTTCGATAACGATGGCACCCTGTGGGCGGAGCAGCCGATGTATTTCCAGCTGTTCTTCGCGCTTGACCGTGTGAAGGAGCTGGCACCGCAGCATCCTGAGTGGCAAACCACGGAACCCTTTGCCTCCCTGCTCAAGGGTGATGTAAAAGGCGCACTCGCGGGCGGCGAGCAGGCCATGCTGGAAATCGTCATGGCAACCCACGCCGGCATGACTACCGAAGAATTTGAGATGATCGTGAAAGATTGGCTCGCTACGGCGAAACATCCCACAACGGGGCGGCCCTTCACCGAGATGGTCTATCAGCCCATGCTGGAGTTGCTCGCCTACCTGCGCGCCAACGATTTCAAGACCTTCATTGTCTCCGGCGGCGGCATTGAGTTTATGCGTCCATGGACAGAAACAGTCTACGGTATCCCGCCAGAGCAGGTGGTCGGTAGCAGCATCAAGACCGCATTTCAAATGCGCGGCGGCGAGCCTGTACTGTTACGTATGCCTGAGCTGGACTTCATTGACGATAAAGCCGGAAAACCGGTGGGCATCAACTCGCATATTGGCCGCCGCCCCATTGCTGCGTTCGGCAACTCCGACGGGGATATGCAAATGTTGCAATATACAACCGGTGGGTCCGGTGCGCGTTTTGGTCTGGTCGTGCATCATACCGATGCCGCGAGAGAGTGGGCCTATGACCGTAAATCCCACATCGGCCAGCTTGACAAGGCGCTGGATGCGGCACCAGCCAGCGGCTGGACAGTGGTCGATATGAAGAATGACTGGAAGGTCATCTATCCACCTGCGAAACAATGAATTAGAGGAATCGATTTTGCCTGCAATGCGTTTTAACCACATGGAATTGACCCTGCCTGTCGGTGCGCTGGCGCGCGATCGCGAGGCCATTGTTGCCTTTTACAGTGAGGTGTTCGGCTTCAATGCCATCGACGTCCCGTTGTTTGATAGCACTGGTTTGCTGCTGGGCACCGATACGGAGGTCAGCCAGTTCCTGCTGTTGATGGAGCAGGACAAGCACCTGCATTCGCCCGGCTTCGATCACTTGGGCTTCCTGTATGACCCACGTGCGGAAGTGGATGACAAGCTGGCCCGGTGCAAGCAGTGGCAGAAGAAGGATGATCGAGTGCGCCTCAAGGAGTATGACGATCTCATTATCAGCCCCACCACTACGCATGCCTTCTATGTACAGTACCTGCTGCCGATCTGGTTCGATATCCAGGTTGTCGAATACGATCAGGGGGCCGCACCACAGCAGAAATGGTTCTATCGTTGAGCAGGGGGTATAGCCCCACGCCCATGGTTGTACCGCGAAAGGGCTGGCAGATATAGGACAGTTAGCATGCGTATAGCAATTGTTGGCGCAGGGCCAGCCGGGATAGCAGCGGGTCGTGAATTACTCAGGCAGGGTTTTTTTGAGTTTACAATTTTTGATGCACTGGATGCTCCCGGCGGCACGTGGCGGCTGCACTCCTATCCGGGGTTGGCCTGCGATGTCTGGGCCCACTCCTATTCGTTTTCCTACGCACCCAATCCCGACTGGAGCGCCAGCTTCGTCGGCTTTGCCGAGATTCAGGCCTATCTGGCAGACTGTGCCACTCGATTTGGCCTGGACCCCCATCTGCAATTGAACACCCGCATCACCCGCGCTGAATATGCGCAGCCAGGTCACTGGAGGCTTGAGTCAGACACTGGGCCTCTGGGAGAATTCGATATCCTGATAAACGCCATGGGCAACCAGCACACGCCGCTTTATCCAACGGTGGAAGGGCGCGAGAGCTTTCAGGGTGATAGTTGGCATGCCACCTGCTGGAATCATGACGTTAACTTGAAAGGCAAGAAGGTCATCGTTGTCGGCTCCGCTGCCAGCGCCGTGCAGATCGTGCCGGAGATCGCGCAAGACGTCGCGCACCTCACCGTACTGCAGCGCTCCGCCAACTGGATCATGCCACGCGGGCGCAAGGTGTATCGCCCGGCCCAGCGCTGGCGCTTTCGCCACTTCCCGATGCTGATCAAACTCACGCGCTGGGTGCAGCGCCTGCTGATGGGGCAGGTCGCCTACGCGGTTACACTTGGCCACAACCGTATGGGCCAGTTTGAGGCCATGGTAGAGAAGTTTATCAATCGCAGCATCGATGATCCGGCGCTGCGCAAGGTATTACTCCCCGACTCTCGCTATGGCTGCAAGCGCGGCCTGGTCTCCGATGATTTCTATCCAGCCCTGAATCGCGACAATGTCGAGCTGGTAGCCGAGGGGCTGGCCAGAGTGACACCCACCGGCATCGTGACCAGCGGCGGGCGTGACATTGCCGCGGATGTCATAATTTACTGCACAAGCTACAAAATTCTCGACTACGACCGCTTTGATGTCATCGGCAGGGACGGCCAGAACCTCGGCGTTGTAATGGGCGATGAGCCACGTTCGCACAAAGGCATCGCCGTCCCTGGCTTTCCTAACTTCTTCTTTGCGGTGGGTCCCAATGGCCTGGTGCTGAATGTTTCCTATTTCGTGACCGCCGAACGCAATATCGCCACCATTGTGGGTTTGCTGTCAGACCTGCGTGAGGCCGGCAAGCAGTCCCTCGAAGTAAAACGAGAGGCGTTCGCGAACTACAACAGCGCCATGGATAAGAAATTCGCCCTCTTCAGTTGGGGCGCGCCTGACTGCCATAGCTATTACACGAACGAGTCAGGGCACGCCTCTTTCTTGTTTGCCGGCACTTTCAAGGAATACCAGAGGTTGCATGAAGAATCCGGATTGCGCGAGTTCAATTTGGGTGGTGGCACACACGGATCATAGTTTGGCGAGGTAGCCAGGTGGAGTTAGAGAACTATATTGGCAAGCCAACGGGGGCCGGCATCATCCATGTGGAGCGCGGCTCGGTCAGTCGCTTCGCCCTCGGCGTGACAGATACCAATCCGGTGTATCACGATCTGTCAGCGGCGCGAGCAGCGGGTTTTGAGGCGCCACCGGTTCCGCCCACGTGGACGTTTTCCTCTGTGTTTCTCGGGGCCCGACCGGAAGAGCAGCCAGTGGATGTCACCGGCGGCGAGGGAAGTCCTGTGATGAAAATCATGCAGCTGTTGTTGCGCAATGGCGGCTTGATATTGCATGGTGAACAGGAATTTCGCTATCACCAGAGCGTGCAGTGCGGTGCTGTCCTGTATTGGCAGGGAAGAATCACTGACATCTACACCAGGGAGTCGAAGGGCAAGGTGATGACCTTCATCGTAATGGAAAACGTGTTCAAAGACGTGGCTGGTGAACCCGTGGTGACTGAGATATTCAATTTGATCCACCGCGGCAACTAAGTCGACTTCTGGAAACGATCAAGCGAGGCCACAGTCATGCCTGACACCAAAACAAAGAACACACTGATATTGCAGTACGACGCTATAACGATAGGCGATGAAGCGCCCGTCATAAGCCATGCACTGACACGAACCGATCTGGTCAGGTATGCCGGTGCTTCTGGTGATTTTAATCCCATGCACACCGATGAAGTGGCGGCCAAAGACGCTGGCCTGCCCAGCGTGTTCGGCCACGGTATGTTTTCCATGGGACTGCTGGGCCGCGCCGTGACGGACTGGGCTGGTGCTGACAATCTGAAGGTGTACGGCGTGCGCTTCACCAAGCAGACATGGCCTGGTGAAACTCTCAGCACAAGAATTGTGGTGAGTGGTAAGGAGGAGACCGCTGAAGGCAAGATCATCATTGCACAGCTGACCCTGCACAATCAGGATGGTGAGGCAAAATTGAGCGGCACAACACGCGTACTGGCAGCGTAAGGGTGAGGGCAATTCGGTTAGACACCCAATTCTTCCGCCGATAGGCCCAATGGCACCACTGGCAAACGGGCTTGTTTGAGTTTTTGTAATCCTCTGCTATCGTTCCTGCAACTCGAGACCTCACCGTGCCGTATAGATCAATGAGAAGCGGGCGATAGGGTTGCAGGAATCACCCCGTTAGTACGCAGTGGAGTAGTGCCGCTTTGCAAATATCCGGCGTCAGTAATCAGTGGACTACAGGCAATACACCGGAGGCGAGTGAGACTGCTGCGCTAGACCTGTGGCGCTGTCTGACGTGTGGGGGCGCACTCGAAGCGCGCTCCCTGGAACTGGTGTCCTGCCGAGATTGTGCAGTGCAATACCCTGCAGTTGGCGGCATTCCCGATCTTCGCGCTCGCGGTAGCGGCACCTTCGACGCCGATGGTGACCTTGAGGAAGCGCGGCGCTACTACGTCGACTCCCGCGATGCCAGCCTCGAAGCTGTGATGGACCAACTCTGTGACCGGCCTGGAATCGACCCTGAAACGAGGGCCATGCGGGTGCGGCAGATTATGGAGTCGCCGCGCAGACTGCGCAGCCAGCTCGAGGGTTGGCTGCATCCCTGCCTGACGCGCGATAGCCTGTTTCTCGATGTGGGTTGCGGCAGCGGCGGCTTGTTGGCCGACGTGGCAACGCTCGGTTTCGCCGGGGCGGGCATCGATGCGTCGATGATGATGCTGGTGGCCGCCAAGCGCATGATCGAGGCGCATGGCGGCATCGCGCGGTTAGCATGCGCGTATGCTGAGGCACTTCCGATCGCCAACGGGCGCCTCGGCGCGGTCACCATGTACGATTCGATCGAGCATGTAGCGAGTGTTCCGCTGACGCTTGACGAGGCGCACCGGGTACTCAGGCCTGGCGGACATATCGCGATCTCCACCCCTAATCGATTCAGTCTTGCGGCCGAGCCACACGTGTTTGTGTGGGGCGTCGGCTGGCTCCCGCGCCCGCTACAGATACCCTATGTGCGTTGGCGTAGCGGATTGGACTACCGTGGCACACAGCTGCTGAGCACATGGGAAATGTCGCGCGAGCTCCAACGCCACGCGGATTTGACGTTCGAGATATTGGTGCCGCAGGTTCCGGCGGAAGAAATTGAGCACTTCAGCACTCGGCGCGCCGCTCTGGCGCGACTTTACAACAGGATTGCGACGTTTCGTGGCGCGCGCAGTGCGCTGCTCGCTATAGGCCCATTTTTCCAGGTGATTGCACACCGGCGCTAGTTCGGGCGCTTTACAGCACGACAGCACGAGGACTGTTCTACATTTCACAGTAGTATTTCGGTAATGACAAAGACACAAAGACACAAAGACACAAAGACTAGCGTCGTTTTTCGGGCAGGTTCTGCCAGTGGCCACATCGCAGGCCAGATTCTGGTTGTGGATGGTGGGCGTCTGTTCACCGGACTGTGCACCTGGCGGTACCGCTTTTTTGGGCCAGTGATCGGAGATTTTTTGAAATGAGTGACACCGCGACATTGGTAAGCGGTCTGTACTTTGGTGAGGGACCACGCTGGCATGAAGGGCGGTTGTGGTTCAGTGACTTCTACGCCCATGCCGTGAAATCGATTGATGAGTCAGGACAGCTGCGCACCGAGCTGGAACTGGATGATGAGCCCTCGGGACTCGGTTGGTTACCGGATGGACGACTGTTGGTGGTTGCGATGAAGGAGCGTGCAGTCAAGCGCCTGGACCGGAATGGGCTTGTTCTGCACGCCGACCTCAGTCACCTCACAGCGCATCTGTGTAACGACATGGTGGTCGATGCTCAGGGCAGTGCCTGGGTTGGCAACTTTGGGTTTGACCTGGATGCGCAGCTGCGCGAGCGTGGTATGGCGGTGCTCAGTGATCACCCGGTGACTAACCTCGTGCGAGTTGATCCGGACGGTACTGTTCATCTGGCCGCGCAGGACATGCATTTTCCCAATGGCAGTGTTATTACCGCTGATGGCAAAACACTCATCGTGGCTGAAACTCTGGCCAGTTGCCTGACCGCCTTCACTATCAATGCAGACAAGTCACTCACCCAGCGCAGAGTGTGGGCATCGCTTCCAGGTGTTGCCCCGGATGGGATCTGCCTGAATGACCACAACCAGATATGGGTGGCCAATGCGATAGGCCCGGAAGTGGTCCTGGTTGCCGAGGGTGGTGAAATTCACGAACGGGTAACAACAAGTCAACCCTGCTATGCCTGTATGCTCGGTGGCCAGGATGGAAAAACCCTGTTTGCATTGACTGCATCGGGTGCTGATGGGCAGCACGCGTCCGCTGCGCCGACAGGACGAATTGAAACGATCCAGGTCAGAGTCGCGCGAGCGGGATGGCCCTAGAGAGCTCACAGTTCCCCAGATCTGTTTCCCTGCGGATCATTCACCAATAGTTGAGGATATTAGCAATGACCAGGATCCTGGAAGGAAAGGTGGCACTGATCACCGGTGGTAACTCCGGCATCGGAAAAGCCACTGCATTACTATTTGCCGCTGAAGGCGCGAAGGTGGTGATTACAGCGCGACGGTCAGAGGAGGGTGCGCAAGTGGTCAATGAGATTGTCGCTGCCGGGGGTACTGCAACCTTCATTGCCACGGATGTTTCGCGTTCCACAGATGTTGCAGCCCTGGTCCGGCAGGTTGTCAGCCTCTATGGCACCGTTGACTGTCTGTTCAATAACGCGGGTATCTCCGGCAACATCTATACACCGCTTGCTGATCTCGATGAGGCTGAGTGGGACAGTGTCATTGATATCAACTTGAAGGGTGTGTGGCTGATGATGAAGTATGTGATCCCCACCATGAAGGAAAATGGCGGAGGCAGTATTGTCAACATGTCATCGATCTACGGACTCACCAGCTCACACCTGCAGATGACAGCGTATACGGCGAGCAAACACGGCGTGATCGGATTGACCAAATCTGCCGCGCGTGACTACGCGTCGGACAATATTCGTGTCAATGCAATCTGCCCTGCATATATCTACACCCCGATGATCAATCCTGCGCTGGGTAAGAAGGTGCTGGGACTGCATCCCATCGGGCGACTGGGGACTGTGGAGGAAATTGCTGAAGCCGTACTGTGGCTCGCCTGTGACAAATCGTCATTTGTGACGGGACATTCACTGGTGGCTGATGGTGGGCTGACTCTGGGCTGACTCTGGGCTGACTATGGGTTAGCAGGGCAAGCGTCTACTGAGCAGTGAGTCATCGTGTGTGCTAAACCCTGTTGGAACGAAAACGTAGGATCTTTGTATGCAAGACATCGATGTAGCAAACCTGTGTATAGGACGCGCTGCCCGCGCACTGCGCGACCGGGAGTTCTCGCCGCTGGAACTTACGGACGCCTACCTGCGTCGTATCGAGGCGCTCAATCCGATGATAAATGCGTTTGTCACCATCACGGCAGAGCGAGCCAGGGACGATGCTCGGCGGGCTACTGAGGAATTCGCAGCGGGCAAGGTGCGCGGGCCGTTGCACGGTATTCCGATCGCGCACAAGGATTTGTACGAGACTGCAGGTATTCGCACCACGGGTGGCTCGAAGATTCATGGCAAGCACATACCCAAGGCCGATTGCACGGTTGTGCGCAAGCTGCGAGACGCGGGCACGATTTTGCTGGGCAAGCTCAATACGCACGAGTATGCCTACGGTGTCACCACCAATAATCCGCACTACGGTGCAACGCGCAATCCCTGGGATCTGCAGCGCATTCCGGCGGGATCCAGCGGTGGCTCCGCAGCGGCCATTGCCGCTGGGCTGGCCACTGCCACTACCGGTTCCGATACCGGTGGCAGTATTCGGATGCCCGCCTCTGTGTGCGGCGTGGTCGGATTAAAGCCGACCTATGGACGGGTGAGCAAGGCGGGCGTGCTGCCACTGTCCTATCGCTTCGATCACACCGGGCCTTTGACGCGCACCGTGGAAGATGCCGCGCTGATGTTGAACGTGATCGCCGGCTACGATCCGGCTGACGCTGCCAGCGTACGCGTGCCGGTCGATGATGCAACGGCTTTTCTGGGGCAGGGTGTACGCGGCCTGCGCATTGGTGTTCCACGCGGCTATTTCTTCGATCATCTGGAGGACGATATCGCTACGGCCATGGATGTCGCCATCGATGTATTGGTGCAACTGGGCGCGGAGGTGCGCAATATTGATATTCCCGGCGTCGCCGACGGACTGGGTGGCACATTCGGGTTTGTGCTGGCCGAGGCGCAGGACATCCATGCCAACTCACTGAGGACCAGGCCCGAGGATTTTGGACCGGATGTGCGCGAGATCCTGACCGGCTACTTCCCCAGCACGTCCGAGCTGATGGCAGGTCAGCGCGCGGTTGATCTACTTACGACAGCGATGCGCATAGCGCTGGAAACAGTAGATGTGCTACTTACGCCCACGACACCCATCACGGCACCCTTCATTGGGCAGGAATCGGTAAGCTACGGCACTATGGAGGAATCCGTGCTGGGCGCCATGATCCGTTGTACTGCGCCCTTCAATGCAACACACCTGCCCGCGCTATCCTTGCCCTGCGGATTCAACCGCAGCGGGCTGCCCATAGGCCTGCAGATTGCAGGACGACCTTTCGAGGAGGCAATGGTATTGCGCGTGGGACATGCCTACGAACAGGCAACTGCCTGGCACCTGCGCACGCCGCGACTATAAGGAGGTCAGGTGGAATCGTACTTAAGCTGGTTCATTCACGGTCTCTTACTCATCCCGGTGACGCTGTTGCCGATCATCAACCCGCTGAGTAGCGCGCCGGTGTTCGCTGCGACTGTTGGCACTAATCGTAATATGGCAAAACGGCTGGCACGGCAAGTCGCGATCAACGCTTGGTTCGTGCTGCTCGCCTCGATGTTGATTGGCACTTACGTACTGTCGCTATTTGGCATCTCGCTGCCCGTCGTGCGCATTGGCGGCGGTCTATTGGTGGCTGCCACGGGCTGGCAGATGCTGCATCGCATCGAGGAGGACGACGTGCATGCTGTGGCAGCAGAGGAGGCGGTGACGCTGTCAGAGGCCGAAATTGTCCAGCGCAGTTTCTTTCCTATTACCTTCCCACTTACCACTGGCCCGGGAACAATAGCTGCCTCGATTGCCCTCGGGGCGAAGCTGCCGCCGGGACCGGTCGAGTATATGCTCGGTGTGCTGGTGGCCGCATGCGGCGCGGCGCTGGTCTCACTGGCGCTCTACCTCATTTTCAAAAACTCGGTCGTCGTACTGGACCGACTGGGTAAGATCGGCACGCTGGTGATGATCCGCATGATGGCCTTTATACTACTGTGCATCGGCATCCAGATCATGTGGACCGGTTGGGCCGAGTTGAACGGGATCCCGACTTGACGTGCCTGACGGCTGCACGGTACGCAGCCTGCAGGCTTTACTCCATCTCCAGCGATTGCTGGCCGATTGCAGTAGGCGTGCCGCGCTGCTGCAAGCCACTCTGACCGGAGCCTGGATTGGAGCCCATGTTGAGTGTTCCGGGCAGTTCTTGCAGCAGGTAGCTGCCCCACTGGTGTTGTGGGAGGGGCCCAATCAGGTCGCCTGCATCCACGACAGAAACAAAGCTCACAAAGGGTTGAATAGCCTTGCCGCCACCGCCGTAGTTGTCCCAGCTCGAGCGCGTTGCACTGGTCAATAGGTGTTGCCTGTCAAAGAGTAGAAGCACAAAATCACCCTTGACGCGCATCTCACCCCAGTCGGCCGACAGAAAATCTGCGCCCAATGCGCCCAGGCTTACCCCGATGGAATCCTCGCGGATATGCCAGTGCTCCCACGCGAGCACAAACCCTGAATCAGTGGCGGACATGCGTTGTGGCGGACCCAATACATCCAGCGCCTGTGCCAGCGTCATACCTTCCTGCGGCAGGTCGATGACAGCCAGCGGTGTGCCTAAGTCATAGCGCCACTGCGAGCAGGCCGTCACCAGCCAGCAGGCCAGCAATGCACAAACAATATGCCCCGATCTAGCCTTCATCGGCTGCGTAAATGCGGGTGGAATATTCGGTCAGGACGTCGTGCTCATTGAAGAAAAATATGGCTCGGTCATACCGGGTATCAATGCGCATGCGGTTGTACACGATAAGAATCAGACCATCACCTTGGGATTGCTCAAACAGATAGTAGAGAGCCGTCTCACCATCGAGGGCAATCACCTGTGATGGTGGGCCAAGGAGCGCCAGGACGTTGGCGCGGGTGCTTTCTCCCTTGGTCAGCGTATCGGTAACAGCCGTTTGCCAATTGACCTCGACGCCGCGTTTACTGTCAAATTGTGCGCAGGCCCCCAACAGGACCATACACAGCGTCAGGGCAATAGGCAGGGTTTTGTGCTTCATCTCAGTGTTACTCATCCAATGATCTTCACGCTCAAGGGTAAGCCATTTCGTCTGCTATGGCCATGCGGCCAGGTCTGACTCGATGGGATATACAGTACTGAGACGGGCAGGCTCTGGCAGGGGAGGTGCTATCTGACGCACAGATCTTTTGAATGTCCATGTGCGGGTTCTTCACAACATTAACCATAGCGAGGTCGATGCCCTATAGTGGAGCTGAACCGCTTGGTCTCACCACTCTCAAATAGGCGCCCATGTGATACTCCCTAGCCGCCTGTGGCTGGCGATCGATGGCAGCTGTGTCACCGGCTACTAAAGCGCTATAATCCCTTCCTACCCAACGCAATGTCAGGAATAGGGTCTATGTCCGACCGTGATCGCATCCCCTCCATACAGGTGAGCAGCGGAGAAAAGTTCGTCAATGACCGGGGCATTAGCGCAATTAAGGACGGTATCAAAGCCTCTGGCGGAGACGTTCAGCGCCTGAGTAAACCGCACTGGTTGCGCGTTCGCGTGCGTGGCGGCGCTACCTTTGAGAAAGTGCAGAGTATCGTTCACGAGCATAAGTTGGCGACCGTATGTGAGGAGGCCAAGTGCCCCAATATGAGCGAGTGCTGGAGTTCGGGCACCGCTACCATCATGTTGATGGGGGATGTATGCACCCGCGCCTGCCGCTTCTGTGCGGTTAACACCGGCAATCCCCGGGGGTGGCTGGATGCGGCCGAGCCTGACCACGTAGCGCGCTCCGTACACCTAATGAAACTGAACTATGTGGTGCTGACATCGGTCAACCGGGACGACCTGCCCGATGGTGGGGCAGCGCATTACGCTGACTGCGTAAAGCGGGTGATAGACGCCAACCCCGACACTGCAGTTGAAGCGCTTACGCCCGACTTTCTCGGTGTGTTGGCGGATATCGAGACGGTACTGGATTCTGGCATCGTGGTTTTCGCACAAAATATCGAAACCGTCCGGCGCCTGACGCATCCGGTGCGCGATCCTCGTGCTGGCTATCAGCAGACGCTTGCGGTGCTGGCCCACGCTAAAGCTTACCGCCCGGAGGTGTTAACCAAAACCAGTTTGATGCTGGGATTGGGCGAAACTGAGGATGAAATCATCGCGTGTATGGATGACCTGCGAGCGGCACAGGTCGATATCCTCACTCTGGGCCAGTACCTACAGCCCACGGTGAACCACTATCCTATTGCCCGCTATGTCACGCCCAATGAGTTTGAACAGTATCGCCAGTGGGGTCTGGAAAAAGGCTTCCTGGAAGTTGTTTCCGGCGTCTTGGTGCGCTCCAGTTACCGTGCAGAGCAGGTGTTGGCGAAAAATAATGTGGGGTTGTGAAAGAGCGCCCCACTGACACGCTGCTGCATGCTCTGAGCATTGCGCCCGTGCTGGGGGTGTCGCTGGCCAATGTGTCTCTTCTGCGCCTTGATCAAATTGGCGGCCATGTACCGGGCAATAAATCCTTTAAGTTGCGCGACTATCTGGTCGAGGCCAAACGACTGGCCGTTCCCCGCGTGGTGTCCTTTGGCGGTTGCTGGTCGAATCACCTGCATGCTCTCGCCGCGCTCGGTCATCAACACGGTATCGAAACGGTAGGTATTGTCCGCGGTGACGAGACTGCACAGGAGTCCGCCATGCTGACCGATGCGAAGCGCTGGGGGATGCGCGTTGTACACGTCAGCCGCCAGGAGTACCGGCGTCGCAATGAGGTCCAGTATCACCAACAACTCAACGATCGTTTTGCGCCCTGCGTAATCATCCCCGAAGGGGGTGCCTCCGTCATGGGTGCCAAAGGCTGCGCCGGGATAGCTGAACTCATCCGGCGCAGCGTTTCACAGACGAAGCAAATTATTGTGCCGGTCGGTACGGGGACGACACTGGCGGGACTGGCGGCCAGCCTGGACGCCAGTTACGAGGTGGTTGGTATTGCGGCCCTGAAAGGAGTGACCGATCTGCAGGTCCGCGTCCAGCAGACGCTCAAAGCGCTGACAACAGAGCGCCACGCGCGCTGGCGTATCCTGCATGATTATCACTGCGGAGGCTTTGCGCGCGTGAATCAGCCACTGCGCGAGTTTATGCTGGCGTTTGAAAGTGTTCACGGTGTGCAGCTTGATCCGGTCTATACCGGCAAGATGCTGTTTGCCATCCAGCAGTTGCGCGCACGGGGACAGTTAGGCGCTGATACGCCGCTGTTGGCGATCCATACGGGTGGTCTGCAGGGTCGTCGCGGGTATTCATGGCTGAGCTGAAAGCAACATCGTGGTGCAGCATCCGATGGTTGCGTGTTTAACCTGCCTTCGTTGGTCCGCAATACGTATCGCAACAGTAACAGCCATAGACCCACTCGCGGCGCTTAAGGCGCGTCGAGGCTGTGATGATGCAGGAAAGCGAAACTCCTGTTACATCGCTGTGTGTGGTCTATACTTCGCATGGGTACGCTGCCCTGCGCCTCTTCAGAGCGGACGTTAAGTCTCCACCCCCACTAAAAAAAGGACTAGCACATGCGCTTTTTCGGCAAAATACTCGAACAACTGGGTATTGGTTCGGTGCAGGCGGCTGTGCCACCGCCGGTCGCCACTGCACCAGCCCGCCAATCGCCACTGCTCCTGCCACACCGTCTGCGCCTCCGGCCCCGCAGCCTATCGCGGTGGTGGACGTGGTGGCCCTGTTGGAAACGAGGGCAGCCAGCAATCCCCAAAAATTGAACTGCAAGACATCCATCGTCGACTCGCTGAACCTGCTGGAACTCGACAGCAGCCTCGGCACACGTAAGGAGCTGGCTGCAGAGCTGGGTTGCCCTGCAGACTGTATGGGTGACGCGGCAGCCGCTGCGCTGTCCGGCTTGTCAGCGCCTGCGCCAGACGGCGGGTGACAGGCCATACCAACGTCTGAAGGCCCGACTAAAGTTGGCGGCCTCGCGATAGCCGAGGATTTCGGACACATCAGCCACTTTGAGCCGGGCATCCTGTAACAGGCGCTCCGCATATTCCCGGCGCAGGCCCTCCAACACCTCCTTGTAGGTTGTATTTTCACGTTGTAACTTACGGATCAGGGTGCGCGACGTCAGGTGCATGGCGTCGGCGACCTGATCCAGGGTCGGCGGCGGGCAGGACGGCCCCGCATACACCATCTGCGTATCAAAATGATTGTACAAGCGGTTGCGTACTGCAAAAGCCACACTACCGATCTGTTCGCGTGCAGCAATCAGCTCGCGGCAGCATATGACGTTAGCGCGATACACGGATTCATCGTGCAGTGGCGACGGCAACTGGCGCCACGCTATCGGTACCGCAATCGCATTTTCGCTGGCGTTGAAGATCACCGCAGCATCGTAGCCGGCAATCAATTGTTTACTTTTACTTGGCGGCGCATGCATGAAGCTGATTAGTACGTTCTTGCCGACAGGGTGACCGAGGATGCTGGAGAGCAGCATTTCGACAATTTTAAGCACAGCCTCCATCATCCAACGGGCAAAATCGGGCACCCCGGTCACATCCTCAATATTGAGGCGGTAGTGCGTGTCAGTGGCATAGGTGCGGGCGGTCATGGCCGTGTTGCGGCTTTGATACAACGTACCCATCACATCCATGGCGTCTCCCAACGTCGGTGCGCTCAGGGCCGCGAACCCCAGCGGACCGTGTGCCGCGATGCTGAATTGGGAGCCCAGTCGAGCGGTCCACGCGCAGTCGTTGACGCAGCGGTCATAGTTGCGAAACAACACGCCCAGGGCGGAGGCGTCGATGAACTCTGCGTCCGCCAGCGCTTGTTCCGTTATCGCCACACCCTGTAAGAGTTCAGCCGCCGATGCTACACCCGATTGCAGGGTCAGGCGGGCATAGGCCGCGGACAATTCGATTTTTCTGGGCATAGGGCTACGCTAGCGCACGGCATCATATTTGTCACTTAATGATAATAAATATGTCTTTTAGTGAAAAGCGCCGATACCACCCGTCGGGTTAGGCTGGAACCCTGGTCAATAAGGAGGGCTTTGCCGTGAGCACAAGCTATGTAGTGGATCACCCTGAGCAGGGGCATATCGAGTATACGGACAGAAAGCGGTACCTGTGGATGTTGTCACTGGTTATGCCGCTATTTCCCGTCTTGGGTATTGCTCTGTATTTCGCCTACGACTCCCAGTGGCTACTGGGTATACCACTCTTTTTCAGCTATGTAATTGTCCCCATGCTGGACTATGCTTTCGGTTCGGACCAGAACAATCCGCCAGAGGAAGTTGTGCCGCAGCTGGAGCAGGATCGGTATTATCGACTGCTGACCTGGTTCACTGTGCCGATGCATTTCATTGTACTGATTGGCATCGCCTGGGTGGTCGGGACGCAGGACCTCACCGTATGGTCCGTTCTTGCGCTGGCCATTACTGCCGGCAGTTACAGTGGTTTGGGTATTAACACGGCACATGAACTGGGGCACAAGAAACCGGAGTTCGAGCGCTTGCTGGCGAAGATCGTGCTGGCAGTACCGACCTATGGCCACTTCTGTATTGAACATAATCGCGGCCACCATCGCGACGTGGCCACCCCGGAAGATCCCGCGAGCGCGCGCATGGGTGAATCCATATACAAATTTGTGCTGCGGGAAATTCCGGGTACCTTCAAGCGCGGCTGGGCGGTGGAGAAAGAGCGACTGGCGCGTCTGGGCAAGAGTGAGTGGAGCGTGCACAACGATATTCTGCAGTCCTACCTGATCAGCGCGGTGCTCCAAGGTAGCCTGATCGTCGCCTTTGGCTGGATCATGATCCCGTTCCTCGCTATCCACAATTTCTGGGCGTGGTATCAGCTTACCAGTGCCAACTACATCGAGCACTACGGCTTACTCCGGGAAAAAGAAGCCAGCGGCCGTTACGAGCGCTGCCAGCCGCATCATAGCTGGAACGCCAACTACATCTTCAGCAATATTTTGTTGTTCCATCTGGAACGTCACTCGGATCACCACGCCAACCCGACCCGTCGCTACCAGAGCCTGCGCAACTTCGACGGCATTCCAGAGTTACCCAACGGTTACTACGGTATGTACCTGCTCGCCTACGTCCCGTGGCTTTGGTATAAAGTCATGGATAAGCGTGTGCTCGAGTTGCCGCACATCAATGGTGATTTAGCCAAGGTCAACATTGACCCTGACCGCCGCGATGACATTTACGCGAAGTACGGCCAAGGCCAGCGGGCGGCGCTGGCGAGCTAGGGAGACCACAAAAATGTGTCAATATCGCTGCCCGGGTTGCGCCTACACTTACGATGAGGCGCGGGGTGATCCGCACGAGGGGTATCCCCCGGGCACACCGTTTGCCTCCCTACCCGAGGAGTTCACCTGCCCTGATTGTGCCGTGCGCTACAAGGAAGATTTCCTGCCGGTTGGCGACTGATAACGTTACGGCGGATCTGTCCTGCTAGCGGATTCGGGCGCCGAGTCACGCCACAGCGTGGGCGGCATAGGGCAGGGCAGTCAGCGGCGAATGGCCCAGCAACTCAATATACCGGTGTTCCAGTTCACTGCATGACCCGCGAATGCTGCGTATGGATTCTGCGGGCACCGGCGGCAGCACCGTCACCCTAATGGTCGCCGGTCTAATCAGCCAGCCACCCTTGGGTAGTGCGTCCTTGACGTTGTGCAATACGATGGGAACGATAGGGACACCGGCCTTGCGCGCGATGTAAAAAGCCCCGTGCTTGAAGGGCTGTATATCGCCGAGTGTACTGCGGCTACCTTCAGGGGCAATGACCAGGGAGCGGCCACTCTTAAGTACCTCGAGGGCGCGCTGCAACACATGCCGTTGATCGGACTCGCTGCGGTCCACGAAGATGGTATCGGTCTGGCGCAGCAAGGGTCCTATCACCGGGGTATCCGCCATTTCCTGTTTGCACAACGCGACCACGTCTTCGCGCAGCAGGTGGGCCAATACCATAGAGTCCAGCAGGCTCTGGTGGTTAAACACAAAAACGGCTGGACGCTCCCGGTGCAAGTTTTCGACACCCTCTATCTCAAAGTCCAGACCGGCGAACGCACTGCCAATATCACCGAGCAGCCGGGTGAGTTGATTGGCATTGCTGAAGTTATCGCGCCCCAGCCGCTTACTCAACATGCCGATGGCCGTCGTCGCCAGGACGGTTTGGGCGGTGAGTAGTGTGCGAGCAATGTTCTCTATGCTGGGCATGCCGCGGGTTGAGAACTGCAACTGTGGCCAGTTATTGCCGCGCGCGTGTGCGCCAAGTTTATCTGTCGGATTTACCGCGACCGGGTGACCGACCTTGCGCAACAGCGGAAGGTCATCGCTGGAGTCTGAGTAGAACCAGCAGTGTTTCATCGCCGCCTCATGCAGACGCGCGCTGCGACGGGCGGCGAGCAGTTTGCCCTCGCCAAAACACAGGGGCGCGATAACCTTGCCAGTGAAGCGGCCATCTATTACCTCGAGCCGCGTGCAGCAGATTTCGTCGATACCCAGTACGCGTGCGACTGGTTCGATCTGGTAGCGACTGGCTGCGCTGACGATGACCAGTTTATGACCGGCGGCCCGGTGTGCTTCCACCAGCGCGATAGCCTCGCGGTACAGGGCCTTCGCCAAGTGCTTGTGATACGCCTGCTCCCCCAGAGCGGTGAGTGTTGTTTCAGAAACACCGGTAAGGGTTTTGGAGATGCGCCGGACCAGACGATGGTAGTTGCCACCGGAGCTGTAGACCTTGTGTTTGAGAAGATCCCGAACGACTTGGGCTGATTGCCCCAGCTTGCCCCGACGCGCGCCCTGCGCTGCAGTTTCTTGCGCGAGTGCCAGTATCGAGTACCCGGCAATCAGGGTGCGGTCCAGATCGAAAAAGGCCACCGCAGGCTGCCCGCCGTTGGCGCTCTCAATATACTGCAGGTGTGCGTCGAGTTGCGTCATGCTGCAGACCTCCACTCTATGTTGCGCCGTGGTGCTTGTTGCAATGTGTTGCTCATTAGAAACGATGCAAAAATCTTGCCAGAAGCCATAGTGGCTCTTGTGCGGGTCAATTTTGTTACACATAGAGGAACTATTTATGAAAAACGGAGCGGTGGGGGTTATGAAAAGCGGAGCGGTGGGGGTTACGAGAAGCGGAGCGGGGCTCAGGCGTTCACTCGTTGGCTTGTTGTGGTGCGCAGCTGCACCGCAGCGGGGCGCGCAGCAGTTGATACCATGCCCTTTTTAAGATGCTACACGTCGCCGAATTGGTAGCGGATTTCCAGGTAGGCACCGCGTGGCTGGCCTACGAAGTAGCGATATTCGCCAAAGCCGAAATCCGCACGTTCAGCGTAATCCTTATCCAGTAGATTGGTCAGGCGCAGGCCGCCTGACCAGCGCGGCGTCAGGTTACTGGTGATGCGCAGGTTGAGCAGAGTGTGGCCATGGTATTCATGTGCGTTCTCCGGTTCCAGGTAATAGGAATCCATATAGACCCACTCCAACTCGGCTCGGCTGTTGCGTTTGGCGAGTGCAGAAAAATCCCAGCCCACGCGCGCGCTGCCAAACGCCCGTGGCGCAGTGTCGATGTCGTTGCCCTTGATGTCGCCACTGGTACCCTGTAGTTCGACACGGTTATCGTAGGTGTGGCTGGCGACGTTGGCATCGACACCCACTGACCAGTGCTCGATCAACTGATAGTCCAGGCTCAACTCGATACCGTAGTGGCGGGTTTGGGCACCGCTGACGTTCTGGCGATCAGCGTCCTGAAAAATCACATCGTCCTTGTGCATGAGATACAGTGCCGTGTCGTAGCGCATGGCACTGCGCCAGGTGCCGCGTAGTCCCACTTCCGCGTTGTCCATTTTTTCCGAGTCCAGGTCGGCGCTCTCCTGTCCGGATTGCAGGCGATATAATTCCGAGGAATCCGGCGCGCGAAAACCGCGGGCGAGGCGCAGGTAGACAATATGGTCCATGGAAAGGCTGTAGCTGGCGCCGGTGTTCAGCGACCAGTCGGTGAAGTCGTCCTCGCGGTCTACCGGGCGATAGAAACGGCAGTTGGTGGCTTCCACTGTGCAAGGAGCGCCGTCTTGGGTCGCATTGTTGTAGTCGTAGGTGGTGTACTCAAGGCGCACGCCGCCATCGAACTCCCAGGGGGAGTCGAGTTGGGTTCGTACCTGGCTGTAGATAGCTGCGACCGCGGCATCTACCTGATAGTCATAGTGCACGCCCGCCGGGATGTTGGGGTTGAAGTCCTCCTCCTGGGTTTCCTTGAGGCTGGCGTCGGTGTACTCGGTGTCAATACCGTTGACCCAGCGCAGCGCCCCGGCATCGGTATGGACCGTTGTGCGCAGGCCGAGACTGTCGTGCGCATTTTCCTCCACGGGCTGCCAGGCGAGGAAGTGTTGCAGGAAATCCATATCATTGGCGCGCAGATAGGGGGTGATGGTAAGCGTGCTGCTATCATTCAACGATGTGCTGGCCGCGCTATAGAGGCGCACTGACCAGGCGTCCCGGTAGGCGTCGGGGTTGGGATTACTTTTCTTTAGCTCACTGTTCTCATAGGCATTGTAGCCCTCAATGAAACCTGCGGTGTCCTGCTTGAGATTCGCCGTGTCCAGCACGGTGCGAAAATCCCAGTCCTGACCGTTGTAGTCGTGGCGCAGGAGGGCTTTTTGTTGATCGTAGCCCGAATCGTCCTTGTAGCCGCCGTCGCTGGTCGCATTGGCGCTGACGCTGATACCGTGTTGGCCCACTGTGTCACTGTAGCGGTACTTCGTGCGGTAGTAGTCATAGGGCCCGGCTTCCAGCGCCAGGCTGTGGTCTAGTTGCTCGGTTGGGGCGGCGCTAATGATATTGATAACACCGTGCAGCGCATTGGAGCCGTAAAGGGCTGTGGCCGGCCCCCTGATCACCTCGATGCGCCCGGCCTGTTCGAAGTTCGAATCAAACAGCTGGTTGACATTGCAAAAGCCAGGTGCCCGCAGGCTGATGCCGTCGGCGGCCGAGAAGAACGATCCACAGCTGCCCGCGCCAGTGAATACCGGCGAGCGCAGGGCGATGATGCTCTCCTGGCCGTTGCCGCGACTGATCCACGCGCCGGGTACGCGTTGCATGATTTGGTTGATGTGGATGGGGCTCACGAATGCCACAGTAGCGCTATTCACCGCAGACCAGGCGAGTGGCAACCGCAGGGCGTCCTCCGGCACTCGATTGGCGGTGATCAAGATGTCTTCCTCAACAATGATACTCTCGGCGATCGCGATTGTGGCACTGGCAGACAACAGGGCAAAGCAAATGGGCAAGCGGAGGAGACTGACAGACATGGGTGCGACTCTGGCCCAAAACGAAGCGCGATTGTACCCCATCAAACCATCCACCCCAACGGTACTGCCACTCCAATACGCAGGGCCGTGCGCGCTAGCCGGAATGCTATTTTGCGGTATACTTTTGCCGCCAACATGTCGCCCATTCGCCGACCGGTTCGCCCGTAGATATCAACGACTGAATCAAGGAAAAATGCCATGTCGATTAAACGCCTGACGACGCCGTTTGTGGTGCTTGTCACTCTCACCGGTTGTGCCCAGATTGATGCATGGACATCTCTCACCGCTGGGCGTGATGCGCCTCCCGCTGTGGCAACGGTGACTGCACAGTCCGACGCAATCTACATCAATAGTGACGCGGCTGCAGGTAGTCGTGATTTCCGGAATGTGTATATCGCCCCGGCGAATCTCGCCAATATGCAGGTCATTCAACCAGAGGGTGCGTCTGCAGATGTCGAGTGGTGGGTGGATGACACCGAAGATAAAATCCTGCAGCAGGCGATAGCCTATGAATTTGCAGTCGCGCTCGGTTATCAGTCGGCCTTTTACCTTGTTGCTACACCGGAAGAGGCGCAGATTGTCATTAACACGGCGGTCGTTGCGATCCACCCCAATGTAACGCGGGCTGCCGTCGCCGCCTCCAGCGCCAAGCCAGGTGGCGCCATTACGGTCAGTATTGCTGCGGTCAATGCCGCCAGCGGTGCCGTGCTGGCGCGCGCGGTGGATACCCAATCCAGTGACGATATCTGGGCGTTCAACCAGGTGACAAATGGCGATCCGGCGTTCAATCTGATCTTTCGTGGCTGGGGCGACAGTATTCGCCTTAGCCTGTTACAACTACAGGGTCGCTAGCAGGATCCCAGCGGAGCCCTGTTGCGTCATCATCCGGCGGCGATGATATTGGGATTGCTGACGGCGCTACTGGGACCCTGCTTGTTGCGGACGGCGTCGGCGATACGAAACAGCGGTATTTTCAGCATGTCCACCAGTTCTGCGGTGGCACCGGTCTGCGCCAGGGCTTTGTCCATACACAGTAACCACTGGTCGCGCTCGGCGGGCCCAATATGGTAGGGCTCATGCGGCGTGGTCATGCACACGGTTCCGTACTTGTCAGCGTACAACGGCGGACCACCCATCCAGCCGGTCAGATATTCCGCCAGCTTTTCCTTCATCGGGGACAGGTCGGTGGCATGCATGGCGCGTAAGCCGGCGGCCTCTGGCAGGGAGTCCATAATATCGTAGAAGGTATTGGCCAGATGTTGAATGCCAGCCATTCCCAAAATTTGGTAGGGAGTCTGTGGGGTGTCGTTCATGCCAGCCGATTCTCTTTCATTGCGCCGCTCTGGCGGTTGCGCGTTATTATAGTAGGCAGCCGGGATAGATTGTAAGTGCCAGCAGAGCTGCGATACCTTGACCTGCTTATCCAGACACATTGATAAGGTTAGAATTATGGGCAATAACCACGATGCATTTTCCTTTAGCGGAAGAATACGCAGTGGCACGCACGCGGTACGCGGCATTATTGAAATGCTAAAAAGCCAGCACAATGCCTGGGTGCATGCGGTGGCCACTCTTGGTGTCATAGTCGCCGGAGCGATCTTTGGTGTATCGACCACGGAATGGTGTCTGCTGGTTTTAGTGATCACTACGGTATGGGTGGCGGAGGGGCTCAACACCGCATTTGAATTCCTGTGTGATGTGGCATCGCCAGAGTTTCATCCCCTGGTAAAGAAGTCTAAAGACGTGGCGGCCGGTGCTGTCCTGCTTAGTGCCATGGGTGCAGTGAGCATTGGTCTGATAATTTTCATGCCCCATCTCATGCCCTACGTCATGGCGGTCCTATCTTGGCGTGCCTGACGGCTTTTCCTCTGCTAGAATCCGTGTCCGATCAGTGCTGCGCGATGCCGCGCTGACACATCGAGTGATCCACGTCATATGGAAACAGGACGACTACTATGAGTCTTGCCGACACGGTATTGGCTGTTAACGACGATTTGCCCATTCGCACCGACGCGCCGGTGCACAGTGGCAAGGTACGCTCGGTCTATTGGTTGACCGCCGCTGATAGCGCTCGCCTGGTCGCAGAGCGCGGCTATGCAGTAGCCCCCGATGCGCCGCTGGCCATCATGGTCATTTCGGACCGCATTTCCGCCTTCGACTGTATCTGGCATGCAGAGGGTGGCATGCGCGGAGTACCCGGCAAGGGTGCAGCGCTCAATGCAATCTCCAATCACTGGTTCCGTCTGTTTCGGGAACGGGGCCTGGCAGACAGCCATATCCTGGAGATTCCCCATCCGCTGGTCTGGATCGTACAGAAGGCCAGGCCGGTGATGATCGAAGCCATCGCGCGACAATATATAACCGGTTCGATGTGGCGTGCCTATGAGAAGGGTGAGCGGGATTTTTGCGGTATTGCCATTCCTGACGGCCTGCACCGTGACCAGAAGCTGCCTGAGTTGCTGATCACCCCCTCCAGTAAAGGTATTCTGCACGGCATTCCTGGCGTTCCCGCCGTGGACGATGTCAATATCACGCGCGCTGACATTGAGAACAACTTTGCCGCCTTTCACTTTCGCAGTGTCGCTGATATCGCCTTGTACGAGCGGTTGTTACGTGAGGGCTTTGACGTGATCAGCGGCGAACTGGCCAGCTTGGACCAGATTTTCGTGGATACCAAATTTGAATTTGGCTATGTCACGGACAAGGCCGGCAATGACCAGTTGATTTATATGGATGAGGTGGGTACGCCGGACTCGTCCCGCATCTGGGATGGCGCGGCCCTGCGCGAGGGCAGCATAGTGGAAAATTCCAAGGAGGATTTTCGCCAACTGCTGCTGCAGCATTTTCCGGATCCGGATATTCTGCTTAACAAAAGTCGTATGCCGGAACGTCAGGCGCTGGCGCGCGACAACGCCCTGCCGGTCGACGTGTTGATGGCGGTTTCAAAGACCTATGTGGGTATCGCCGAGAAGATTACCGGTCACAGCCTGAAACTGGCGGACAACCCCAAGGCGGAAATCATTGCTGTGCTGCGCAATGAGTTTGCACTTATTGACTGAGACGGTCCGTGCTAACTGACCCATGGTTCTACCTGGCCAGCATCCCGGCGGTGCTGTTGTATGGGATCGCCAAGGGCGGTTTTGGTGGTGCTATCTCGATTATATCTGTGCCCATAATGGCGCTGATGATGCCGCCGACCCAAGCGGCGGCCATTCTACTGCCTATTCTTGTGGTGATGGACGCGCTGGTGGTGAAAACCTACTGGGGTGTCTTTGACCGTCGCGCACTGTACCTGTTGCTGCCCGGTGCCCTGCTGGGCGTGGGCGTTGGCTACCTGTCTGCCGAGGCCATGAATGAGCACTATATGCGGATTCTTATCGGGGTGCTGTCGTTGGTGTTTGGGCTGCAGAGTTTGTTCGGCCTGAGGTCGATTACCGGTAAGGATCACAATCCGGTGAGTGGCGGCCTGTTTGGTGCGCTGGCGGGTTTTACCAGTTTCAGCATACATGCGGGCGGTCCGCCCTTTGCCATGTACCTCATGCCCAAGCAGTTATCGCCGTTGCTCTTTGCCGGTACAGCCGGAATTTTTTTCGCGGTCGTCAATGTGGTAAAGCTGGTGCCGTACTATGCGCTGGGCCAATTCACCACCGACAACCTGCTGTATGCACTGGTGCTGGTGCCACTGGCGCCATTGGGCGTGACACTGGGTCACTTCCTGGTGCGCAGATCAACCTCCTCGTTTTACTATTCGGTAACCAGTTTCTGCCTGGTGCTGGTGGGCGCAAAACTGCTATGGGACGGTGTCAGTGCGCTCTATGTTGCGCACTAACTCCGCTCTACCGCGGTGACAAAAGGGCGAAGCTTTTAGGAGTTAGTATGCACACTATCGTGTTTGAGAAGCGCGGCCAGCAGGCATGGATCACCCTGAATCGCCCAGCGGCTAAAAATAGGCTTAACGGCGATATGTTCGTGGAGCTGGCAGATGCTTGGCAAGAGGTGCGGCAGGACCATGCGATCCGCGTGGTAGTGGTGACCGCTGCGGGTGCTGAGGATTTCTGCTGTGGTGGTGACTTGTCCGAGGTCATTCCACTGTGGACGGGCGCTAAAGAAGCGCAGACGCCGGCAGAACGACGGCTGCTTGCTGATCCGCTGATCGTGGACAAGATCATGCTCAAGTCCGAGCCACTGTATAAGCCAGTGATTGCGGCGATCAATGGCCGGGCGCTGGGCGGTGGCACCGAGCTGTTGCAGGCCACCGATATCCGCATCGCTGCCGATCATGCGGTGTTTGCCCTGCCCGAGCCCAAAGTGGGTCTGGTACCGGGTGCGGGCTCCATGGTGCGATTGGCTCGGCAATTGCCCTGGGCGCACGCCATGAAAATCCTGCTCGGCGGCGAGCCCATCAGCGCGCATGAGGCGCTGGCCATGGGCCTGGTATCGGAAGTCGTGCCGTTGAGTGAACTTCAGGCCCGCGCCGAACACTACGCACAGAATATCTGTCGTCAGGCGCCACTGGCGTTACAGGCGATCAAGCGGACGGCGCTGGAGACCCACACCCTGCCCTGGGCCGATGCCTTCCGCTTCGAGATGGAGCAGGCAGGGATGGTTGTAATGAGTAAGGATGCCAGGGAGGGACCCAGGGCGTTCAAGGAGAAACGCCAGCCAGAGTTTCGCGGCGAGTAGGCTGCGGCGTTGCAGTTGAACAGTTCAGTTGCGCTCTGGTATAAACGGTCAAAGCAAAGGAGTAGATATGAATAGTGTGAAGTTGACAGATCGACTGGCAGTAGCCGCGCAGATTTACCCTGCGGATGTCGCAGCGATTGCTGCAGAGGGTTACAAGGTGCTCGTCAATAATCGGCCCGATGGTGAGGAGAGTGCTCAGCCGCCCAGCGCTGAGTTTGCTGCCGCGGCCAGGGCGGCCGGCTTGGAGTACCACCACATGCCCGTTACTGCGAAGAATTTTCCCGGTCCGGATTTCGCCGCCATGAGTGACTTGCTCGATGACCCGGCACGCCCGGTGTTCGCGTTCTGCCGCACAGGCACCCGCTGTGCCAATTTATGGGTGGCCGCCAGCGAAGATGCCTCGCGCGAGGACGTCATGCGGGTAGCCAGTCAACGGGGTTTTGATCTGGCTATGGCCACGACGTTTATTGCCGGCCGCGCGCCGCGCTTAGATTAGACGCTATGCCTGCGGGCCATCAGCCACTGTGGGACGGCCCCACCCGCGTCTTTCACTGGCTTATCGTGTGCTGTGTGGCGTTGTCCTGGTGGAGTGCCGAGATGGAATACTACGAGGTACACCAGTGGTCGGGGTATACCGTTATCGTGGTGGTGGTGAGTCGCATCCTCTGGGGATTTATGGGTAGCAGGCATTCGCGCTTTACGGATTTTCTCGTGGGACCTGCCCGTGTGGTGGATTACCTTAGGGGAAGGCCCGCTGTCAGTGTTGGTCACAACCCGCTAGGTGGTTGGTCGGTCGTGGCGCTGTTGTCACTCCTGCTGCTGCAAGCCGGCAGCGGCCTGTTCAACAGCGACGATGTACTGTTTTCTGGCCCCTTACACTATGCGGCCAGTAGCAGCTTTCGCGATGCCATGGGCGTAGTTCACGAGATAACGTTTTACGGCTTGCTGGCGCTGGTGAGTCTGCACATTCTTGCGGTGTTGTATCACCAGTTGCGACTAAAAGAGAAATTGTTGCAGGCCATGTTCAGCGGCAGTGCAGTCGGGCGAGAGGGGCGGGAAGCGCCCGTGCACTGGTGGCGGGCGGCAGTGATGGTGGCGCTCGTAGCCCTGGCCCTTTGGTGGGGTCTGGCACAGGCACCAAAACCCACGCTATTGGCCTGGTGATGAGAGGGAGCGTTAGCATGACAGAAGGCGGTTGCCTGTGTGGCGCGGTGCGGTTTCGGGTCGGGGAGTTCAGCTCGGCTATCTTCAAGTGCCACTGTTCAAAATGCCGCAAGGCCTTCGGGGGTGCGTCCAGCGCTGCCGCTGTGGTCGGTGAGGGCGCGTTTGAATGGCTGCAGGGCAGAGCAGCGATACGGGAGTTTCAAAGCGAAAGCGGTTTCAAGCGGTGTTTCTGTTCTGACTGTGGATCGGTACTTCCGCAATTTTTGCCCGACTACAAACAGTATTGGATACCCGTCGGACTACTTGATGCAGACCCCGGCATCCGCTTGAAACAGCATATTCATGTGAATTCGAAGGCGGCCTGGGAAATCCTCGATGCGGATACCCGGCAGCACGGTGAGGGGTTTGATTCCACCACGATAGAGTCCCCACAGGGGTAAATCCTGAAGAGCGAATGACCTCTCTTTTTGAGCGATCAGGGTTTACCCCTGCGGGGACGGTTGCCCTGGGGGTACTGTAGCGGCAAGCGGCAGCCGAGATACCCTGCTTGCTCAAGGGGAGAGGGCATTCGCCGCAGGGTATCTCGGCTGCCGCTCGCCTTGCATCGCAGTGGTGTCCTCAGGCGCGTCCGCTAACTCAGTACAGGTATTCCTCCGCCGTATACTCGTCGTGGCAGGCCTTGCAGGCTTTGCCGGTTGCGGCAACCTGCTCGGCAATCGCCTTGCGATCAGTGCCCTGCTGGGCCACGACCTGTAACGCGGTCACAGCGACCTTTAGATCATCCATCTTCTTCTGGAAATCGGCTTTGTTTTGCCAGATTTCGGGTTTGGCCTTGGTGGTGCCCTTTTCAGATCCATCGGCGAAGCCGCGCATCACATCAACGGTCATCAGAGCTGCCATTTGGTCGGCGAAGCCCGCCATCTGCATCTCCTGCCAGGGCATATCGCCCTTCACCATGGCCGCGATAGGGCCAAAGTTGGTGGCCAGCATGGCAAACCACGACTGCCGGTACGATTGTGGAATCTCTTTGTCATTGAAATGGGAGAGCGCCAGAGGTGACAGGGCCAGACTGGCGAGCGTGATGATTGCCAGGACAGTGTTACGCGAAGTGTGGGGCATACGAGTTTCCTTGCGATCGGTAGCGGGTGCCTGCGAATGTGCGGCGCGGTGATAGTGTATTAACCGCCGTGCTGGGCTGACAAGGAAAATTTCCCGGTATTTGACAGCAACGCGAACAGGTCACGACCAACTTTTTAAACCTGTCACCCATTACCGCGCCTGCGAGGCAGTATTGACCCCTGTTTGCGCTACCATGGCGACCACGTTCAGAGGGTTGGCGCATGAGTTCACAGCAGCACTGGGATTACAGTTTCGATGTGGTCGTCGTCGGCTCCGGCAATGGCGGCATGACAGCGGCCCTGTGCAGCTATGAGATGGGGACCAAGGATGTCCTCGTCATCGAAAAATCCAACCTCTACGGAGGCACCAGTTCAATCTCCGGTGGCGGCGTGTGGATACCCTGTAACCGCTATGCGCAGGCGGCCGGCGCGGTCGATTCCATCGCTAAGGCCAAGACCTACCTGCGACAACTGATAACCGAAGAGGAGGTGCCCGAATACCAGCTCGACGCCTATCTGGAAAACGGCCCGAAGATGGTCGAGTTTCTGCATGGCCGCACGCGTATGCGGTACGTGACGCTGGAGCACTACCCCGACTATTACACCAACCTCGACGGTGCCATGCACGGCCATCGCTCGATGGAGCCAGAGACGTTCAATGCGGACGAACTGGGCGAGGAGTGGCGACGTCTGCGGCGCACCCACCCCATGATGCATCTGGCCGGTGTGATCGGCTTCACCCAGGTGGAGGCTGGCCTGCTGATCGGCCAGCAGCCCGGCTGGTGGAAAACGGCAGTGAAACTTGTGTTGGACTACGTGCTGGATATTCCCTGGCGTCTCAAGGATCGGTTCGCCCGCCGCCTTGCTACAGGTTGCGCCGGCGTGGCTCGCTTGCGCGCGTCGATGCAGGACCGGGATATTCCGCTGTGGCAGAACACCGCTATGACCAAAGTGGTCGATGTAGACGGTAAGGTGCTCGGTATCGAAGTGATGCGCGACGGAAAGCCACTGCGCATCGAGGCGCGCAAGGCTGTCATTCTTGCGGCTGGGGGATTTGAGCACAATCAGGAAATGCGCGAACAGTACCTGCCACAACCCACCGACCATCGCTGGAGTGCTGGCACGAAAGACAATACCGGTGATGCGATCCGCGAAGGTATTCGCCTGGGTGCCAAAATGCATCGACTGAACGAGGCATGGTGGTGCAACACGATCTCAGTGCCGGGCGAGGAGATACCCCGGCTGAGTATTATGGAAAAATCTTACCCGGGTTCCATCATGGTGAATCCGGCGGGGCAGCGCTTCAGCAATGAGTCGCAGAACTACATGGCCTTCCAGCAGGAAACGTTTGCCAAACATACCGACGAGAATCCCTGCAACCCGACCTGGCACATCTTCGATGCCAACTTCCGCGCCCGCTATTTTGTCGGCCCACTGTACAACAGCAAATTCTTACCGGACTGGGCAGTGCCCAAGCGCTATGAAGCAGAAGGTTTCTTCGCCAAGGCCGATTCAATCGCTGAACTGGCGCGCAAAATTAATGTGGATCCCGCAGGTCTGCAAGACAGTGTTCGCAAGATGAATGACTACGCGCGCACGGGCATAGACCCGGATTGTCATCGCGGCGAGTCGGCCTACGATCGCTATTACGGCGATCCCCGCGTGACGCCCAATCCCTGCCTGGGCCCGATAGACAAGCCCCCTTACTACGCGATGAAAGTAGACCCGGGCGACTTCGGCACCCAGGGCGGCATGGTGATCAATGCCGACGCACAGGTGCTGCATGAGGACGGCCATGTGATCGAGGGACTGTACGCGATTGGCAACTGCAGTGCGCCGACTTTACCCTGTTATCCTGGGCCCGGATCTACCCTGGGCCCTGCCATGACGTTTGCCTATCAGGCGGCGAAGTCGATTACGGGCTATCGGGATTAGTTTTCTTGCATGCCAAAGATTTAGCGTGGTTAGTGCTCACCCGGTCGTCTCACCGCAGCTCCATCCAGCCAAGTTTGGAAATTCGCGTTCCGAAGTGCCTGGCACCTTGGAGTGTCCAGTGAAATCCGTCGAAGAATGACTTGTATCCTTGCGTGGTGAGGCCGTCACAGGTCTCTTCGTCGAAGTGACACACTAAATCCCAAAAATTCAAAAATGGAATATCCAATTTTTGAGCAAGTTGTCTCAGATTGGTGTCAATGTCGCCTCTGCTGTTAGCAATTCTATACTCAAAAAATAGCCTTCTTAGATCTTCTCCATGACTACCTGGATTCCCATGCTCTTGCATGTACCAATCGAACAGTGGCGTGTCTCCCTTATCTTTGAAAGCAGCAGGGTTAGATGCAAGATAAACACGCTTTCCAGAATTTTTCAGGCGCACCAGCAACGATGTAAGTTTCGTCATACTCTTTTGCTCTAACAAAAACTTCACTACTACAATATCTGCATGCACATAGTTTGGGGATGCGAAAAGAGACGATATCTGGTCTTCCTTCAGTTTGGCATCCATGCCAAATCTGGCGAACTCAGACGCCGGGAACATTCCGGCATTTTGGTATAGGGCATTGAACAAATCTTTGCTTACCGAATTTCCGATTATCAGAACGTTTGTTTTCTTACCACCCAGAGTAAACCACAGCATTTCAGACTCAAATCTGGAAGGCCTGTTATGGACAGACTCATCATAGCCCCCTCTATTTGCCAATCCATTCAGTAACGACCATGATTTTTCTCTCAGAATTTTGTTGTCAAATTCGTTGATTCCATAGGAAGTCTCCAAATCCTGAAATCGGTCTCTGATGCCGTCGTTATAGAGCGCGTATCCGCTAAAAGAGATAACCAACAGAAATAAGGCAGACGAGATTCCCAAGAAGCGTTTTGTCGATACAATCTGTCTATTGCGACACGGCTTTTCTACTAGAACATAACTGAACGCCGAGAGGATAAATGTCAGGACGATCCATATCAGTTTTTCAGTGAGTGATATATCTGCCTTGATGTCTCTGGCGAATGCAAATATCGGGTAATGCCAAAGATAGAGCGAGTATGACAGCAGGCCTATTCCTACAAAGACGCGGCTTGACAGAAGGCTAGTCACCACATCACCTTTCCCAGAAAACCAGATTATCAGCAACGTACCAAGGACCGGGATTAGAGTAACCAAACCAGGATGATTTGAGTCATATTCAACAACTGAAAAGGAGTAGGCGAGTAGTAATAGTCCGGCAATAGGCATGATGTTATCAAGCGCTACACTGCTGTCCTTTTGTTGGCATCGCAGTCGGATACTCGCAAGCAAGCCCCCGGCCAAGAGCTCCCACAGGCGACTGGGTAGCATGTAAAAAGACAATTGGGATGCGAAAGAGGTGAACCAGACCGCAAATGCCAGGCTGATCAGCAATCCTCCAAAGAGCAGAATATTCAATTTTTGACGCAACCACCTGTGCGCAGCCAGCATGACAAGAGGGAAAAAAAGGTAGTACTGCTCTTCCACTGCGAGTGACCAAGTATGGAGCATTGGCTTGAATAGAGCAGATTCAGCGCCATATTCCTGCAGCGACAGAACCCAGTAGACGTTCGACAAAAACGCCAGAGACGCTATGAGCGACCTGGAAAAGTCCACAAGTTGTGCCGGCAGCAAAATGTGCCATGACGCCACAACAGAAAAGGCCATTACCACTAGCAAAGCAGGTAGCAGTCTCCTGGCGCGACGCTCATAGAAGCGAGCCACGGAAAACGTGCCAGAGTCATTCAGCTCGCCCAGGATCAATGATGTAATCAGGTAACCTGAGATGACGAAAAAGACATCCACCCCGAAAAATCCGCCGGATAAAACGTTATGTCCCGCCAGTACAAACTCGGCGTGATAGACAATGACTGACAACACGGCAACGGTACGAAGCCCATCGATTTCGGGTCGATATCTTATTGTCAAAGAAGGCTCCACTCACTTTTTTAGACTCAACGGACGATGCTGGCTACTTGGTGAATCCAGGCGGGGCCCTATTCCCCACCGATTCTCTTGCAGGCATTTGAGCGTATCGCAGAAGACGATTCAGCCGCTGAGTTATCAGGCACGACAATGTGCTCACACGACCGCTGCAGTTGTAATCATCCAGCACTGGCCCGGACGGATCATACCCTTCATCGCATGGGATTTCACGGCTCACTGTGGACGGAGATCGGTTACGCTGGGTCGTCATAGTTCGCATGACGGCCTCTTCGTAGAAGTGATCGACCATAGCAAGGACAGACGCACTTAATGGTAGTTCTGCGCACCCGGCAGGTACGGTTGGTGGAGGCCGACCTGGTCGTGAAGAGGAAAGAATCAGGCTAAGCCCCTTAACTATCGCCCCATATGTACTTAAAATGCAGCTCAATAGTCCGGGGATACTGAATGACCACCACACCACTCACCCGCGAGCAACTGGAAGCTCACTGGATGCCTTACACGGGCAACCGTCAATTCAAGCGCGATCCCCGCATGATCGTCGCTGCCGACGGCGTTTACCTGATCGATGACAAGGGCCGCAGGATACTGGATGGCTTGTCCGGACTGTGGTGTTGCGGTGCGGGACACAACCGGCGCGAGATCACGGCGGCCGTGCATGCCCAGATGCAGGTGCTCGACTATGCCCCCGCTTTTCAGTACGGTCATCCCGGCTCTTTTACCTTGGCCAACCAGATCAAGTCCCTGACCCCGGACGGGTTGGACTATGTGTTTTTTACCAACTCCGGCTCCGACTGCGCAGATACGGCGTTGAAAATGGCGCGCGCCTACTGGCGCCAGAAGGGGCAGCCGGGCAAGACCAAACTCATCGGCCGCGCTAAAGGCTATCACGGGGTCAATTTCGGTGGTATCTCGGTCGGTGGTATCAGCGCTAACCGCAAGATGTTTGGCGAGGGCATTGATGCCGACCACCTGCCGCACACACTGCTGCCAGACAACGCCTTCAGCCGCGGGCAACCGACAAACGGCTGGCAGCTGGCAGACCGTTTGAAAGACATTATCGAACTGCATGATGCATCCACGATCGCTGCGCTGATTATCGAACCCATGGCCGGCTCCGCCGGGGTGATTCCTCCGCCTGCCGGTTACCTGCAACGGCTGCGGGATATCTGCAGCGCGCACGACATCCTGTTGATTTTTGACGAAGTGATTACCGGGCTGGGCCGTTGCGGCGGACTGACGGCTGCCGCCGTGTTTGATGTGGTGCCGGACATCATGAATCTGGCCAAGCAGTTGACCAACGGCGCGATTCCGATGGGTGCGGTGGTGGTGAAGAGCGACATCTACCAGACCTTCATGGATAAGGGCGGCCCCGAGTATCTATTGGAATTTCCCCACGGCTATACGTATTCGGCCCACCCGGTGGCGTGCGCTGCGGCACTGGCCACGCTGGATATCCTGCAACACGAACAGCTGCCGCAGCGCGTGGCGACCATGGCCCCTTATTTTGAGCAGGCTCTGCATCACCTCAAAGGCCTGCCCCATGTGAGTGATATCCGCAATTACGGTTTCGCCGGAGCACTGCAATTGCAGGCTTACCCTGACGAACCACTCAGGCGGCCCTTTGAAGTGGCGCTGCGCATGTGGGAGAAAGGGTTTTATGTGCGCTACGGCGGCGACACGATTCAGCTGGGCCTGCCTTTTGTTATCGAGACGCAGCAGATTGAAAGTTTGCTGTCGGCGCTGAGTGACACCCTGGTGGAGTTGGCCTGACCATTACTGCCGCCCTTGCGCTATTTTTCGCCGCCCTGGCCGTATCGCTGCCCACGTTCGGGTGGCTTGTTTTGGGTGTGCTGTTGCAACGGGTGGGTCTATTGCAGCCACAGCTGACGGCAAGGATCGCGCAACTGGCATTTAACATCGGTTTGCCGGTGATGCTGTTCGCCGGGGCGTCCCAGGTCAACTACGCGGGACTGGGCAGTGCGCGTTATCTGCTGGCGGGTGTGCTGGCAACCTTGTTGATGCTGGTGTTCAGTTGGTGCTACGCGCGCTGGCGACGCTTTCCGCGCGCAGTGCAAGGTATCTTTGTACAGGCCGCCTTTCGCTCCAATCTGGCCATCGTCGGTGTTGCCCTCACGTTTTCGGCGTATGGCGCGCGCGGCCCGGTGCTGGCGGCACTCCCCATCGCATTGATGACGGTGCTGTATAACATTCTCGCCGTGTGGGTGCTCAATACCACGCTGGGTGCCAATACCAGTGCCGCGAAACTTGCGCTGGATATCGTGCGCAACCCATTAATTGTCGGCATTACTGCCGGCGTGTGCCTGTCTGTGTCCGGGCTGCCGCTGCCAGGCTTTATCGGTTCAGTGAGTACCGGCCTATCGGCGTTTTTCCTGCCGTTGGTATTGGTGTGTATCGGTGCATTGATGAACCTGTCGCACCTCTATCAGGCCGGCTCCCTCACCTGGGAAGCGAGCCTGTGGCGCCTGTGCGTGGCGCCATTGATCGGGGTAACGGTCGCCCTCCTGATCGGCGTGCGCGATGAGCAATTGGGCGTATTGTTTCTGTTGCTGGCCTCGCCGGTGGCCGCCTCCAGCCATGTGATGGTGGTCGCCGCGCGCGGGGATGGCACGCTGGCAGCGAATATTGTGGTGTTGACTACACTGCTGTCTATCGTAACCATTACGGTGGGCTTCTTTCTGCTATCGGTGTTTTCGCTGGTAGGACAATTGCGCTGATGTGCGTCGCACGTACCGGTTAACTCACCGCCCGAGCGAGTTGATCTTGCAGGCCAAGCAGTTCTTCCAGAGCGTGCTCTGTGAGTGGATCGATAGCAAAAATCGCCTGATGCAGTGGGGCCAGGGTCAGGTAACCCAACAACATACTGTGAAAGGCCATCACCGATACCGGGGTGAATCCCGGCGTCCCAGCGGCCAGCATCGCGCGCGTATGGCTGAAGAAGGGGCGATACCAACGGTCTACCAGCAGCGCAAGATCTTCACCGCCAGACAGTGTGGCATGCGCCACAATGCGCGATGTATTGGGATTGGCGAGGTGTTGCAGCATTATCTCACGTTGGTTGCCGCCTTCCGTCGCCTTGTCAGTCAGCAGCGCCGCGAAGGGCGTGAACAAACGCTGGAGCACTTCCTCAAACAGGGCGCGTTTGTTGGTGAAATGTTTATACAGCGCCGGGCCTTGCACGCCGACCTGTGCCGCCACCTGCTTGATGGTGGTGGCCTGGTAGCCCTGACGGGCAAACAACGTTTCCGCCGCATCGAGGATCAGGTCGCGGGTTTTTGTTGGTGTGGGGTCGCTGGCCATTGACTGTACTCCTGTTCGGCGTTAGGTTAATGGTTATTAACCAATAGCTCAATAAGGATTCTCCCTATGAACGCAATCGTGCAAAGCGAGGGGCTGCGCATGGCGCGTTCCATTGAAACCATCGCCCTGGCCGACTCCGGTCCTTCGGAAAAGAATCGTACGCTGACCAAACCTTTGGTCGATGCGCTCTGGGACAGCGGCCTGATGCAGTTCATGAATCCTCGGGTGGCAGGTGGTCACGAGCCCGGCTTCGCGGAGTTGATCGAAACCTGGATTGAAATGGCGCGTCAGGACGGCTCCCTGGGCTGGATTGGTATCGCTAATATTCCTTCGTCGTGCTTCGCGGCGGCCTACCTGCCCGATGAAGGTTATAAAGCGGTTTTCAGTGCTAACAACAATCGCGTGACCATGGGCGGGCAGTTCTTTCCCAACGGTATGGGCGACAAGGTTGAAGGCGGTTATAACGTGAGCGGTGCCTGGCAGTTTGGCAGCGGCACCGGCCATTCGGAATATGTGTGCGCCGGTTTCCTGCCGATGGATGGCGGCAACATGGTGATGGCCGATGCCGTCATGCCCCTGATGATGGTGGCCGTGGTGCCGCGTGAACAGGTCACCTTCACCGACGGCTGGCACGTGCAGGGGCTCAAAGGCACCGGTAGCTACGATTACGAGTTGAAGGATGTTTTTGTCCCGGCAAGCCACACCTATCCACTGCTGACACGCAAGCCGCTGCGCGGTGGGGTCATGTATCAATTCGGGGTGATGCCGTTGACCGGTTGTGGCCACGCGGCCTGGGCCTTGGGTGTTTCCCGCAGTGCGATTGACGATGTGCGCGACCTGGCGATCGCCAAAACCCGCATGGGTGAGGGCAGTTCTATCGCGCACAAGTTGACCTTCCAGCGCAATCTGGCCCATCACGAGGGGATGTGGCGTGCGGCGCACCGTTTGGTGGTCGACACGTATACGCAGATGGAATCCCGGCTGGCGGCGGGTGAGGAACTGACGCCACCGATGCGCTGTGATATGCGGATTGCCGCCACCTATGCCACTGAAGCCAGCCGCGAAATCGTGCAGTGGGCGCACCTGGCTGCCGGTACCTCGGCCATACGTGAAGGCAGTCGCCTCGAGCGCGCGTTCAGGGATATGTACACCGGCAGCCAGCATGCGTTTATCAGCGAAAACACTTACACGGAAGCGGGCAAAATGATGCTGGGACTCATTGAGGACAGCACCGCACTCTAATCGTTTACAGGACAGACCATGCAGGATTTTAGAGGTAAGACAGCGGTCATTACCGGCGGCGCCAGCGGTATCGGGCGCGCCATGGGCGAGTTGTTCCTTGCCAAGGGCATGAATGTGGTGTTGGCCGACATCGAGCAGAGTGCTCTGGATGCCACCGTGGCTGCTCTGGCCGCCACTGGTGGCCACTGCACCGGTGTTGTCACCGATGTATCCAAAGCAGACGACGTGCAACGACTGGCGGATGCTGCACTGGCCAAGTTTGGCGCTATCCACATCGCGTGTAACAACGCCGGTGTGTTCGCTGGCGGCTTATTGTGGGAGGAAAGTCTGGCGGATTTCCAGTGGCAGCTGGATGTCAATGTGTGGGGCGTCATCCACGGCATTCGTACGTTCGTGCCGATCATGGCCGCGCAGGACAGCGCGTGTCATATCGTTAATACCGCATCGATGGCAGCGGTGACCGCCATGCCGTATTCGGGTATTTACCACATGACCAAACACGCGGTATTGGGCATGAGTGAGTCGCTGTACCATGAGCTGGCGTTCCACGTCCCCCATGTAAAAGTCTCGGTGCTGTGTCCCGAGGCCATCAACACCGGCATTGCTGCATCAGAGCGCAATCGCCCCACTGCCTATAGCCGAGCGGGCGATATTGTCGAGTCTGATGCACGCAATCTGGTCACGCAGGCGCTGGCAGACAGCGTTGCCGCCGGTCTCGGGCCAGAGGTGATGGCGCAGCGTGTGTTCGACGCTATCGTCGCTGAGCGCTTCTATATCCTGTCAGAGGACGCGTGGCGGGAGACGGCGAATATTCGCCTCGACGACATCCGCCTGGGCCGCAATCCCACCTTCGCGCCGCCCGTCACGCTGTAGATCTGCTGATCACAACACCTATCCCGGAGCTCTTTGCAATGTCAGGCACAGTCCCGCCGAAGTTTGACCTTCCCGATGATGACCAACTGATTGCCAGGGCACTGCAGGACGCCAGCATCCCCACGCTGATGATGAGCATGATTCACATGAGTGGCGATACCAGTCTGCTCGATGGCGCCTTGCGCCCCGCCGGTGTGTTCATCAATGAGTACCAGGGTTACCTGTCCGAGGAGGACAAGGCGGCGGTGCGTACCCAGGCATTCGCCGTGATCAAGGCTTTTCGCGAGGGCGGTTGCCAGCTGCCGCCACCGCCCAGTGCAGACACCATCCAACGCATGATGAATTTTATTGTAGCCGGAGAAGTGGCGGCCGATTACGTGCCCATGATGCTGGAGGAAATGGAGCTGGATGGCACCGATCAGCGCAGTGACGCCTGGGGTGAAGAGGTGTCAGTAGACGCCAGGGCGCAACATCAGGTGCTGGTGATTGGTGGCGGCATGTCGGGCGTACTGGCGGCTTACCGTTTGCAGGAGGCTGGCATTCCCTTCGTAGTGATTGAGAAGAACGCCTCCGTGGGCGGCACCTGGTTTGAGAATCGCTATCCCGGTGCGCGCGTGGATGTCGGCAACCATCTGTACAGTTACTCCTTCGAGCCTGCGCATCACTGGACGCAGTTTTTTTCGCAGCAGAGAGAGCTGCAACAGTACTTTGAAGATGTGGTGCACAATCACCAGTTGCGGTCGCACTGTCGTTTCAATACGGAGGTTACCGGCGCCATCTTCGACGAGCACACCAAGCTCTGGACGGTGAGTACTATCGATAAGCAGGGCAACGCCGGGCAGTATGTCGCCAACTCTGTCATCAGCGCAGTGGGGCAGTTGAACCGTCCAACGCTTCCCGACATTCCAGGCATTGCGTCTTTTCGTGGGCAATGGTGCCACTCGGCAGCGTGGGATGACACGATTGATCTCGCTGGTAAGAGGGTCATCGTGATAGGTTCCGGTGCCAGCGCATTCCAACTGGTACCAACCATTGCGGGCGACGTACAGCACCTCACTGTGTTCCAGCGCTCCGCCCCCTGGATGTTCGAAAACCCCATCTATCATGAGCACGTGCCAGAGGGTAAGAAATGGTGTTTGCAGCATCTCCCTTTCTATACCAGGTGGTTCCGCTTTCTCATATTCTGGCCAGCGTGTGACGGCGCTTATGACACAGTCTTTGTTGATCCTGAATGGCCACACCAGGAGCGTTCCATTAATGAGATGAACGAGTTCGTGTACCAGATGTTTGCCGATTACATCAAGGGCCAGGTCGGCGATGACGAAGCACTACTGCAAAAGGTCATTCCCGATTACGCCCCCATGGGCAAACGTACGTTACAGGATAACGGCAGTTGGCTTTCTGCCCTGAAACGCGCGAATGTCGACCTCGTGACACAAAGTGTGGCCAGTGTGAGCGAGGACGGCGTCACCGCAAGCGATGGCACGTTCTATCCGGCGGATATCATTCTCTATGCCACGGGCTTTGAGACTGACCGCTTTTTGTGGCCCATGGAAATCCGCGGCAGGGCCGGGCAGTTGTTGTCGCAACAATGGGGTATCGATCCTTCGGCCTATCTGGGCATCACCGTGCCGAATTTCCCCAATTTCTATTGCATGTACGGGCCGGGCACTAACCTGGCCTTTGGTGGTAGCCTCATTTTCAACGGCGAGTGTCAGATTCGCTATATTATGGAATGCCTCAAGACGCTGCTGCAATCGGGTAAGGCATCGCTGGAGTGCAAGGCGGCTGTCCACGCCGATTACCAGCGACGTTTCCGGGAACTGCATGCCCGACTGATTTGGGAGCACGACTCCATCAAGACCAGCTTTTACCAAAACGCGGAAGGCAAGGTTACCTTGCTGTGGCCATGGAAAATTCTCGATATGTGGCGCTGGACCAAGGAAGTGAACAGCGCCGATTACCGTTTCGACAACTAACGAGGGGGCGGTATGTCCAGTTTCAAAGATAAAGTAGCGATTGTCACCGGCGCAGCCTCTGGTATCGGCTTAGCCTGCGCACGCCGTTACGCGGCAGAAGGCGCTACCGTTGTTGGTATTGACCGCCACCACAGCGCGGATTGGTCATTGGTAGAAAACAGTGCGCCTGCCAGCCGTTTTCATCAGGTGGATGTGACCGATGGTGCGGCACTTAAGGCAGTCGCCGAGACGACGGTGCGTGAGTTTGGTCGCATCGATATCCTGCTCACCGCTGCCGGTGTGGGTGATGGTGGGCCAGTGAGTATGTTGGATGAGGACACCTGGGACCGGGTGATCAATATCAATCTCAAGGGTACTTTTCTATCCATCAAGGTCGTACTGGATACCATGATCGCCCAACGCTGCGGCAGTATCATCACGATCGCCAGTGTGGAGGGATTAAACGGCACCGAAGGCGGCAGCGCCTATAACGCCTCCAAGGGTGGCGTTGTCCTTCTGAGTAAAAATGTCGCTATCGACTACGCACGCGTGGGCATTCGGTGCAATGCAATATGCCCGGGTTTTATCGAAACCCCCATGCTCGAAAGCGTCATGGGTCTGATGCCACAGTTCAAGGCCGACGTGGTGCGCGAGATCAAGGTAGGCCGGCTGGGCAGGCCGGAAGAGATCGCCGGGGCGGCGTATTTTCTGGCTTCGGATGATGCAAGCTATGTAACCGGCCATACTCTGGTGGTCGACGGTGGTTATACCGCTGGACACAGCCACGGCATTGTCCAGCTGATGGGACTGGTCTGAGTCCTGAATGTTTGCTGCTGCGCGCTAGCGGCCCAGAATAGAGCGCGCTACCAGTTCGCGCATGATTTCCGAGGTGCCGCCGTAGATGCGCTGAATGCGCGCGTCAGTGTAGAAGCGTGAGATCGGATACTCAGTGGTGTAACCGTAACCGCCAAATAATTGCAGGCACTGGTCGATGGTCTTGCATTGCATCTCAGTGCTTGCATATTTGAGCATAGCGGCTTCGTCGGCCGTCAAGTTCTCCTGCGCATAGGCGTCGGCGCACTTTTCATAAAAAGCGCGATTGAGTGCGATTTCGGTCTTCACCTCGGCCAGGACAAATCGGGTGTTTTGGAAACTGGCCACCGTCTGGCCAAAGGCTTTGCGCTGCAGTACATAGTCCACGGTGAGCGCCATGGCACCCTCGGCGGCGGCAATAGCCTGAGCTGCGATACCCAGGCGCTCGCGCGGCAGCTCGGTCATCATGATGACGAAGCCCTTGTTCAATTCACCGAGCAGTGCAGAGGAGGGGAGCCGCACATCCTGAAAAAACAGCTCGGCGGTGTCCGAGGTGTGCTGCCCCATTTTCTCGAACTTTTTGCCGCGTGCGAAGCCTGGCAGGGTCGTGTCGACGATGAATAGCGAAGTGCCTTTGGCGCCTTTGCCCGGGTCGGTAATCGCCGCCACGATGACCATGTCTGCCAGCATGCCATTGGTAATGAATATTTTTGAGCCGTTTAGAATCCAGTCGTCACCGTCCCTGACGGCGCTGGTGCGAATGCCTTGTACGTCCGAGCCCGCGCCGGGCTCAGTCATGGCCAGGGCGCCCAGGATGTCTCCCGTAACCATTTTCGGCAGCCATTGGGCTTTCTGTTCTTCGGTACCAAAATGCTCGATGTACGGCGCTACGATATTGCTGTGAATGCTGTAGCCGGT
>JANNXP010000133.1:0-7519 GCA_031409615.1 Haliea sp.
CACGGCCCGGTTGGAGAAAGTGCGAATACAGCGTGAACAGGGGCGGCGCTCGCGTACCAGGGCAGAGATCCCCATCGTTTCACTGGTGGGTTATACCAACGCCGGCAAGTCCACCCTGTTCAATCGTGTTACCCAGTCCACCGTTTACGTGGCCGATCAGCTGTTCGCGACACTGGATCCCACGTTGCGCCGTGTGGAGCTGGAAAATGTTGGCCCGGTGATCCTGGCCGATACAGTGGGATTTATCGCTCACCTGCCGCACAAGCTGGTGGAGGCCTTCAAAGCGACACTGGAAGAAACCCTCAAGGCGGACCTGTTGCTCCATGTGGTGGACGCCGCCAGCGAGGAGCGGGACAGCAACATGCACCAGGTGCAGGAGGTGCTGAGCGAGATTGGCGCCGAGGATATTCCGCAGCTGCAGGTATTCAACAAGCTGGATTTGTTGGAGCAGATGCCACGGATAGAACGCAATGCGCAGGGCATGCCCGAGCGTGTCTGGCTGAGTGCAGCAACCGGCGCCGGCACCGACCTGTTGTTGCAGGCCATTGCCGAGCTGGTGGGCCAGGATATGGTGGCCGAAGAACTCCATCTGGATCCGAATCAGGGCAGCCTGCGCGCAGCGTTCTATAGCATGGGTGCCGTCGAGGCCGAAGAATACGACGACAACGGTGTGGCTCACCTGAGCGTGCGCTTGCCCCGCGCGGATTGGAATCGATTGATGAAGAAAGGGCCTGAACCCCTGTTTTAGTTGCGCACAGCGAGCGGGTTCTGCGTACCATCGCGCAAAAATTTGCTAGACTGTTTCATTGTTTTCAAGAGGAGTTGGTTATGGCCTGGAATGAACCGGGTGGCGGTAACAATAAGCCCAAAGACCCTTGGGGTGGTGGCAATCAGGGCCCGCCCGATCTGGATGAAGTGCTAAAAAAACTACAGGCTAAATTGGGCGGTCTGTTCGGTGGCGGCTCCTCGGGCGGCAATGCTCCTGCGGGGTTTTCCGGCGCCGCGCTGGGTGTCGTAGCCATTGCTGCCCTGGCGATCTGGGGCCTGCTAGGGGTCTACCAGGTGGATGAGCAGGAGCGCGGCGTAGTGCTGCGTTTTGGCAAGTATCACGACACGGTGCAGCCGGGTCTGCACTGGAACCCACCGCTGATTGATGAAGTCACCCAGCTGAATATTACCAAGGTCCGCTCTGCCAGCTTCCAGGAGACCATGCTTACCCAGGACGAAAACATCGTCGATGTGAAACTCTCGGTACAGTATGTGATCAACGACCCCGTCAATTTTGTCCTCAAGGTGCGCGATCCTGAGCGCTCGTTGCAGCATGCCTCACAGAGCGCACTGCGCCATGTGGTGGGTGGGATCAGTATGGATATGGTGCTGGGTCGAGTGGAGATCGGTGACGACGTGCAAAAGCGCCTGCAGGAGTACCTCGACCTGTATCAAACCGGCATACTGGTCAGCAAGGTCACGGTCGATGAGTCCCGACCACCGGCGCAGGTGCAGTCCGCTTTTGACGACGTGACCAAGGCCCGGGAAGATGAACAACGGGTGCAGAACGAGGCCCAGGCATACGCTAACTCTGTGGTTCCTGAGGCGCGCGGCGGAGCCCAGCGCCAGATCGAGGAAGCCAACGCCTATAAGGAGCAGGTAATCGCCAATGCCCAAGGTGAGGCGGAGCGCTTTAACCGGCTGTTGACCGAGTACCAGAAGTCGCCAGTGGTGACCCGCGAGCGCCTGTATCTGGACGCTGTGCAGGGCGTGTATAGCCAAACCAGCAAGGTGCTGGTCGATGTGGAGGGCGGCAACAATGTGATGTACCTGCCTCTGGATAAATTGGCCGAACAGGGCCGGCGAGTCAATACCGAGAGCGAGGTCAGAATGGACAGTTCCAATATTCGTGAACTGACTAACGCTGTCACCGAGCAACTGCGCCGCGATGCGGCGGCGAGCGAAGGCCGCAGGGGAGTGCGCTGATCATGTCTGGACGCAATGTAGTGTTCGTTTTTATTGCACTGTTGTTAGTGGTGCTGGCCAGTAAATCCCTGTATGTCATCAAGGAAACCGAGCGCGGTGTGCTGTTGAAGTTTGGTGAGGTGGTCAATCCCAGCATCCCGCCAGGCCTGCATGTCAAAATCCCACTGGTCAACAGTGTGCGCAAGTTTGATGGCCGCATTCTCACTGTGGATTCCACGCCTGAGCGCTATTTCACTCAGGAGAAGAAAGCACTGATTGTTGATTCCTACGCCAAGTTCAGGATCGTGGATACGGCCAAGTTCTATACGGCCACCAATGGTGATGAATCCGGGGCAATGGCGCTGCTGGCCAAGCGCATTAACGACGGTTTGCGTAACCAGGTGGCTGTGCGCACTATTCAGGAAGTGGTATCCGGTGAGCGGGACGAGTTGATGCAAGCCATTACCGGGGAGCTCACTGTCGTGGCGCAGGAGGAACTTGGCGTGGAAGTGGTCGATGTCCGCGTGAAGCAGATCGACCTGCCAGAGGATGTGTCCGAATCTGTCTATCGGCGCATGAACGCCGAGCGTGACAAAGAGGCCCGCGAGTACCGCTCCCAGGGCCAGGAACTGTCCGAGGGTATCCGCGCGGCGGCGGATCGTGAGGTGACTGTGTTGCGGGCCAACGCTTACCGCGATGCGGAACTGATTCGTGGTGAGGGTGATGCGACCGCCACCGGCATCTACGCGCAGGCTTTCAATCAGGATCCCGAGTTTTACTCGTTTACTCGCAGTCTCAGGGCCTATCAGGACGCATTCCAGGGCAACGGTGATGTGATGCTGCTGCAGCCGGACAGCGAATTTTTCCGTTACCTGAAAGATTCCAAAGGCGGCAAATAGAGGGTTTCGACGATTGTAGCAATCTCGAAGCCCGCGTTTTTTTGCCTGTGGAGCGAGTGTGAACTTCTGGCAGGTACTTCCGGTCGCTATTGCTTTGCTCTTCATCGTCGAAGGCATGCTGCCGTTTGTCAGTCCCAATCGCTGGCGCGCGATGCTGGCCATGGCGGCACAGATGGACGACCGGATGGTGCGCAATATCGGTCTGGGGAGCATGGTGTTCGGACTGCTAATACTGTATCTGGTGCATTAGGGCCTGGTGAATAAAATGACGACGGTAGATCACTGGCAACTTCCGGATGGGATGGAAGAAGTGCTTCCCGCGCAGGCGGAGTCTGTGGAGACCTTGCGCCGCACCCTGCTGGATTTGTATCGCAGCTGGGGTTACCGGCTAGTCATCCCGCCCCTGATGGAGTTCACCGAATCCCTCTTGGTGGGTCTGGGTGAGGATCTGGATTTGCTCACTTTCAAACTGACTGACCAGATCAGTGGGCGCACACTGGGTATTCGCGCTGATATCACTCCGCAGGTCGCCCGTATTGATGCCCATAGCTTGGCCGAGGAGGGTGTTACCCGCCTGTGTTACGCAGGATCCACACTGCACACGCGTCCCAAATCGCTGCTGGCGTCACGCTCGCCCATTCAGGTGGGCGCAGAGCTCTATGGCGATGACAGTCTTGCAGCGGATGTAGAGATTGTGCAGCTGATGCTGGCAACGCTGGCAGCGGCCGGGCTCAGCGGGATTACCCTGGATCTTGGTCATGTCGGAATTTATGAAGCAGTGCTGGCCACAGCGGGCCTCAGTGGCGAGCAGGAAAAGACGGTATTTGACGCCTTGCAGCGCAAGTCGGTGCCCGACTTACGCCTGGCTCTGGCGGGTGTGGAGCCCACCAGCGCGGCGCTCATTATTGCCTTGGTCGATCTGCACGGGGATGAGTCGGTGCTGGGTGAGGCCCGCGCGCTGCTTGCCCAAGCCGTACCGCATGCGTTGGCAGGGCTGGATGCCCTGCAGCAAGTGGCCAGTGACATTCGCCGTCAGCTACCGGATCTGGATATTTACTTTGATCTGGCGGAACTGCGTGGTTATCACTATCACACCGGGCTGGTGTTTGCCGCCTACGTTGCCGGCTGCGGCCAGGCCCTGGCCAACGGTGGCCGCTACAATGATGTGGGCGCCGTTTTTGGCCGGGCCCGGCCGGCGACCGGATTTGCCACCGACCTGAAGGCGCTGCTGACCCTGCTACCCACCGCCGTTGCCGGCGCGGGTGCCATCAGTAGGCCGGATGCGGACGATCCGGCGCTGGACGTGCGGGTGAGTGAATTAAGGGCGGCCGGCGCAGTGGTGATCAACGGCCTCTCGGGTGGTTGCGATCCGCGCTGCGACCGCCACCTTGTTAAAGTGAACGGGCAGTGGCAGATACAGGCCTTGCACATCAATGACCGTGTCTGATGTATACCCGGCCTACGTAGTTTCCAATCCGATGCAAATGAAGAGCCAAAGCAATGAGTAAGAACGTGGTAGTCCTGGGCACCCAGTGGGGCGATGAAGGTAAGGGTAAGATTGTCGATCTGTTGACGGATCAGGCTGAAGTGGTGGTGCGCTTCCAGGGCGGGCACAACGCAGGTCACACCCTGGTGATAAACGGCGAGAAAACGGTATTGCACCTTATCCCGTCAGGCATCCTGCGAGCCAATGTCGCTTGCTTGATCGGCAACGGAGTGGTGTTGTCGCCGGAAGCCGTGCTCCGGGAAATTGCCGAGCTGGAGGCCAAGGGCGTGCCGGTCCGCGAGCGGCTGAAAATCTCGCCCGCCTGTCCGCTGATCCTGCCCTACCATGTGGCTCTGGATCAGGCGCGTGAAGCCAAGCGCGGCAACGACAAGATAGGCACTACCGGTCGCGGTATCGGCCCGGCCTACGAGGACAAGGTCGGCCGACGGGGCGTGCGTCTGGGTGACTTGCAGGATGAGCAGCGGTTCACCCGCAAGTTGCGGGAGGTGATGGAGTACCACAATTTCTTTCTGGAAAAGTACTACCAGGTGGAACCGCTGGACGTGAACAAGGTGCTGGCCGACACCCTGGAGATGGGCAAGGAGTTGCTCCCGATGATGGCCGATGTCAGCGCCCTGCTCCACCAGTACCGCAAGGCCGGGGCGAATATCATGTTCGAGGGCGCGCAGGGTTCGCTGCTCGACATCGACCATGGCACGTACCCCTTTGTGACCAGCTCCAACACCACAGCGGGCGGTACCGCGACCGGTTCCGGTTTCGGTCCTTTGTACCTCGATTACGTGCTGGGTATTACCAAGGCCTATACTACCCGCGTGGGGTCCGGCCCCTTTCCCACCGAGTTATTTGATGCGACCGGCGCGCACTTGGCTAAAAAGGGCCACGAATTTGGCGCCACGACAGGGCGGCCGCGCCGCTGCGGCTGGTTTGATGCGGTGGCTCTGCGCACCGCCGTCAACATCAACTCCGTCAGCGGCCTGTGCCTCACCAAACTGGATGTGCTGGATGGCTTGGAAACGATCAAAATCTGCGTGGGCTATCTCTGCAAAGAGGGGAAGCCGGTACTCAACCCGATGGATTCGGATGATTACGAGGGCCTGGTGCCCGTCTATGAAGAAACGTCCGGCTGGAGCGAATCTACCGTGGGCGCGAAAACCCTGGACGAACTCCCTGCAGCCGCGCGCAGTTACATCAAAAAGATCGAAGACGTCGTGGGTGCACCGATCGACATCATCTCCACCGGCCCTGATCGGATGGAGACCATTGTGCTGCGACACCCCTTCGAGGGTTGACCGGAGTATTGTTTGCTTTACTCAAGGGGCCAGGGAAGTGTGGACATGAAAAAAGCGGATGATAAAAGTAGCCTTGGCAAGAATAAGAGCGCCCGGAAGAAGCGCTATCACAGCCCGCAACTGTCCAGTTTCGGTGCGGTTACTCAGGTTACGCAATCGAATATGATCAGCGCGCTTAGCGATGGCGGGATGAATATGATGGCACCGTCCTAGTCATACTGAGTGACGGATGTAGCGCCTGCGCGTTCTCTGGTGGGTATTCACGGGAGCAGCGAGGCAAGCCAGGCATTGAGTAGCTGTGGCCGCAGGTTAATATAAGATTCAGTTGTAGTGTCGGCCCCAGTGGGCAATGCGTTCATCCAACCCTGGTCAATGTAAAGCGGTGTTGCGGCAACCGGTCTGAATTTTTCCACGACGTTCTGTTGCAGTAATGCCGCGTGAATAACGCCCAACGCCGTTTTGGGGCGACGCAGAACCTCCGGTGGCAGCCTGCCCGCCATAGAACTGCGCAGCAGATGCTTGTTAAACAACCACGGCAAGGCCGGCAGCGACATCATCAGATCCACTAATCTGGGATCCAGAAAAGGGCAGCGCTGCTCCATCAGGGTGCAGCCGCTGTTCATGTAAAAATCATCCGTATTCCAGTCGGGCGTCAGCATCGCAGTGGCGATGTGCGGGTGGCGCGGGGAGTTCGATGGGGTTGCGGTGAGCCATGCTGACCAGCATGTCGACCAGCGCTGTTTCAGGTCCAACTGCCGCTCGAAGTCCGAGTTGATCCAGCTCGGATAGGGATACGGCAGGTGAGCGTCCGCAGCGCGATGCAACAAACGATTTTTCAGTACCATCAAACCAGTGCCCAACGTCGGCGTCGCACCGTAAAGCGCCCTGAGACGGAAAGCCATCGTCAATGCGTTAGCGACACTGACATCCTTGAGCGCGGCCCTGACCGATGAAAAGGCCAGCACTTCGTCACCGCCATCGCCAGTCAGCATGACGCGGCCCCATCTCGGGTCATACCGATCCGAGTCCAGCGACAGCTGCGGTTGATAGAGTTCATGCGGACAGGTGGTTGGCACGTACGGCGTCAGTAGCGGATAGCTGCCACCATCGGTGTAATGCGGCGCCAGCTGTAACGCGCGACTGACCTGCTCAACATAGTAACGCTCGTCACTGGGGTGTATGGAATCGTAAAGTACCGTGGCGGCATGCAGCGTGGGCCGTGAGTTCTGTTGTTGCAACTCCCGGACGAGTGCAGCGATACTTGATGAGTCCATGCCGCCGCTTAAAGAGATTACGATAGCGTTGCTGCGCAGTCTGTCTGACACGGCGCTTTTGAATACGTCTTCGAAATGATCCGCATACTCCGACTCCCTGCGGTAGTGCAGCAGCGGCGTATCCGTGGCGATGTTCCAATAGCGCTGCGTTTTTGGCTTGCTGTCCTTGAGCATCAGGTAATGTGCAGGCTCAACCGTCGTGATGTCTGCAAATGCTGTCAGGGATCGATCACCCCAGCGATGATCGCCAAACAGGAGAAAATCGCCGATCGCTGCCTGGCACAGGCGATCTGATACATCGGGGTGTTGCCGTATGGCGTAAATGCTATTGCTGACAATGAACGTGTTGCTGCGCTGCGCATAACTCAACTGCCGCAGGCCAAATCGATCCCTGGCACAAAAGAGCTGCTGTTTTTCGCTATCCCACAGGGCAAAGGAAAAATCGCCAAGCAGATGCTCCAGGCACTGCTCACCCCATACACGATAGGCATGCAGTACGAGATGGGAGTCCGGGGTGTCCGCCAGCCTGATGGTGTGCTGCAAGCCGAGTTTGTTTAGCAAATCCGCGCGCGCATCGACCCTGATGCAGCCGGTGAT
>JANNXP010000134.1:0-42422 GCA_031409615.1 Haliea sp.
GGAAGAAGTTGGAATTGGAGGCGACCCAGACAGCCACACCCCGGCACACGAGTCGGTAACTACCGTTGCTCCCTTCCGGGCCTGGCGGGGTTTGCTACCTATCATTGCGAGGGGACCGCCTGGATCACCACAGACTCTGCCGGGCGCGTTTATGGCGTCCACAGAGGGTGGGCAGTTTGCGCTAATCGCGTCGCCTCTGCAAGCAACTGTCATTACATTACCGTTACCGCGGGCCTGCTTTGCCGTCGTCTGTGCACAGGCATGTTTCCACATGTCCTCAGCTTGTGTTCCGGCGCCTATGTGTGCCACCGCGATGGGTGTCAGAAGTGCCTGCCGCTTCGGCAGCGCCCGCAGCCTGTGCGCTATGCGCCCAGCATGACATTGGATAGTGGCGGGAGTAGCAGGATTCGAACCTGCGACCATCGGCTTAGAAGGCCGGTGCTCTATCCAACTGAGCTATACCCCCAACGAGGTGAGACTATACATGGTGCAGAAATGGGGTGGCCGACGGGTCTTGAACCCGCTACCTCCGGAATCACAATCCAGTGCTCCACCTGTTGAGCTACGGCCACCATTGTGCGGTACTGAAAAGCAGTGTGACCATACTGGTCAGTGGCTCTGGGAAACTATTTAAAACGCAGATATTTAACTGCGTCCAGACCACTTCCTATGCCGGCAGACACCACAATTCACGCGGCGGGCATGTTAGCTTTAGCCGTCCATAGGTGTCAAGGTATGCACCGCTCACCGCCGGGGCCGGGCTTGTCCGTGATGGCATTATAGTCACACGCCTTGTGCAATCCATGAGAGCCTGCATATGATGCGACTCAGCAGCCCGGATCCGTACTATGGCGATCTATGTATAGGCAAACCGTTTCTGGTTCTCTAGAGCCATGCCGAATCGTTCATATGATCATGCTAATGCTACCACTATTGGCTGTGCTATCCGGTTGCCAACCGCAGGACATAACAGTAAAGATACATCCCGCATCCTCCACCAGCGCGCCCCCGGCGAAAATTGTCTTTCTGGCGGGACCAGATAGTCATCTTCCCGGCGCTCACGAGCACAAGGCGGGGGCGGAATTGCTGGCGCGTGCGCTGCGTCTGCGTCAACCCTCATTTGAGACTATTAATGTATACGGTGGTTGGCCCCCCGACGCGAGCCTGTTTGATAATGTCGACGCGGTGGTGATGTACTGCGATGGCGGCGATTCACACTTGATCAACGGCCACCTTGAAACGTTCAACCGTCTGCTGGAGGATGGCGTGGGGGTCGTCGCACTGCATTACTGCGTAGAGTTGCCCAAAGGCAGCTCCTCAGCACAATCCATGTTGCATGCCATCGGTGGCTATTTTGAAACGGGGTGGTCGGTCAATCCTGAGTGGACAGCTAACTACAAACAGTTACCGGCTCATCCTATCACCAGGGGACTGCAACCGTTCAGTTTGGAAGATGAGTGGTATTTCAATATGCGGTTTGTCGATAAGGGGGTCACCCCGATACTTAGCGCGATAGCGCCACCGTCCACAATGGCACGCTGGAACGGCCCCCACAGTGGTAACGATGTGGCTCGCCAGCTGGTAACAGATGGTGTGCCGCAGGTCACTGCCTGGGCCTATGAGCGTCCTGGAGGCGGCCGTGGCTTCGGCTACACTGGCGGCCATTACCACGAGAACTGGGGCAATGCCGATGCCCGCGAGTTGGTCCTCAATGCCATCGAGTGGGTGGCGATCAGGCCCTGATTCCGTCGATCCAGGTGGCACGAATATGGCGATGGTCATCCAGCGCCACTAGGTTGGCCCGATAGCCGGGCCTGATAGCACCTAACTCACCCCCGAGCCCTAGTGCTCTGGCAGGATAAAGAGTCGCCATGCGCACCGCCTCGAACCAGTCGAGGCCGGCGAACGTGGCGGCGTTGTTCACCGCTGATAACATATCCAGGTCGGAGCCCGCCAGGGTCCCGGTGACATTGGTGACGCGGCCATCCCGGGCGACGATAGTGTCTCCGTCAAGCAAAAAGGATTTGTCCGGTGAACCCACTGTTGGCATGGCATCGGTGACCAACACCGCGCCACCGGTTTTCTTGGCTGTCACTGCGATGCGAAATGCCGCGGGGTGAATATGGTGGCCGTCAGCGATAATCCCAAACCAACTCTCGTCATCTTCCAAGGCAGCGCCAACCATGCCTGGTTCACGGCTCTGCAGCGGCGTCATGGCGTTGTACAAGTGCGTGAAGCCGCTGACTCCAGCTGCAAGTGCCTCACGGGTCTGAGCGTAGTTGGCTGCGCTATGGCCGGCGCATACCACAACGCCCGCTTGCATGAGGCGTCGCAGCATCGCTGCACTGGTCAATTCGGGCGCCAAAGTGACAAGCGTCTTCCCTACTTCCAACGAGGTGAGGATCTTGAAGCCTTCCTCGTCGAGCGCGCAAAATTGCTGTGCGTCGTGGATGCCTTTTCGCTGTAAGTTGAGGAACGGACCTTCCAGATGGATGCCAATGATGCCTGGCACTCCGGCTTCTATCGCCTGACTGACCGCCGCTACCGCCTGGCGCATGACATCAAAACTTGACGTGATCAGGGTGGGTAACAGGCCGGTAGTGCCGTATTGTCGATGGGCGGCGGCGATCGTGCGCAGGCTGTCCACGGTCGGCGCCGCGGTGAACAGTACACCCCCACCGCCATTAACCTGCAGGTCGATGAAGCCCGGCACCAGGGTGCCGCCCTGGAGATCATAGAAATCGATTATGTTTAAAGGTATCTGTGCACGGTCTACAACGGCGAGAATTCGCCCTTCCTCGATGAGCACTGCCTGGCTCTGCCGCAGGGACTCACCATCGAACACCTGCCCATTGACTATCGCCTGTATCATCGCAGCTTGCCTCTGATACACATCATTCACGAATTATGACAGCGCAGCAATACGCCCGTCAGTCCTGCGCGATGTTGCACAAACACGGAAATAACGAAAAGAGAATGGAAAAAAGTGGTCGGGGTAGAGAGATTCGAACTCCCGACATCCTGCTCCCAAAGCAGGCGCGCTACCAGACTGCGCTATACCCCGATGTCATCACGGTGGCGCTGGCGCCAAGCCCTGATTTCAGGGTGCAGATGATACTTAGCCCTGTAGCGAGCGTCAACGCAAAAATGGTGGCTACAACACCGAAACGTGCATCGTGCTTTCTACTTGTTCAAGTTCCCAGTGCCAATGCCCTATACTGCGGCCAAGCTCTGCCCTTTGCGGCGGCGCAGACGAAGTCCGCCCGATACTAAAGGATCATATCGCATGTCAGCACTCGTCCTGGATGGCAAATCCCTAGCAGCACAAACCGAGGCCGAATTACTCGCACGCGTGGAGCGCCTCAAAGCTAATTCGGGTGGCAAAACACCTATCCTGGCAACTATTCTGGTAGGTGATGACCCCGCCTCGGCCACTTACGTAAAAATGAAGGGCAATGCCTGTCGGCGGGTGGGTATGGCATCCCTGGCAGTGGAAATGCCCGCCTCGACCACGACCGCCCAACTACTGGCAAAGATCGGGGAGTTAAACAACGACCCCGATGTGCACGGCATACTGCTACAGCACCCGGTACCAGCGCAGATTGACGAACGCGCCTGCTTCGATGCGATCGCTTTGCACAAAGACGTAGACGGCGTCACTTGCCTGGGCTTTGGCCGCATGGCGATGGGTGAGGATGCCTACGGCTGCGCCACGCCTCAGGGAATCATGCGCATACTGGATCACTATGGCATTGCGATCGAAGGCAAGCATGCGGTGGTTGTTGGGCGCAGCCCCATCCTTGGCAAACCGATGGCAATGATGTTGCTGCAAAAAAATGCCACCGTGACCATCTGCCACTCCCGCACCGAAAATCTTCCAGCCCTCGTCGCTCAGGCGGATATTCTGGTGGGAGCAGTGGGCAAGCCGGAATTCATCAAGGCGGCTTGGGTTAAAGAAGGGGCAGTAGTGGTGGATGCGGGCTACCACCCGGGCGGCATCGGCGACATCGAACTGTCCGCTCTACTGGAGAAAGTCTCGGCCTATACGCCTGTGCCGGGAGGTGTGGGGCCGATGACCATCAACACATTGATCATGCAAACTGTTCTGTCTGGCGAGAAGAGCCTGGGGCAGTGTGAGCAAGGGTAAAGATGGGGCCGGACAATGAACCAGGATGCATTGCAGGTAGGCTCAGTCAGACTTGCGCTTCCACTGGGTGCCCTCGCGGGCATCTTCGAGCACCACGCCCTGTGCGAGTAATAGGGAGCGAACCTCGTCTGCACGGGCGTAATTCTTAGCCTCCTTGGCCTCGTGGCGCTCCTTGATCAGCGCTTCTATAGCGGCTGCCGAGATCGCGTCAGTAGCACCCTCCTGAAGCCACTGAGCAGCGTCCTGCTCCAGGATACCCAACATATTTCCCGCGGCGAGCATGCGTCCCTTCAACGCCGCCTTCTCATCAGGTGGGGCTTTGTGCAATTGCTTGGCCAACACGTGTATCTCGGCAATGGCAATCGGAGTATTGAGATCGTCGTTGAGCGCTTGGTAAAACGGCTCATCAGCCAGGCAAACCTCCATGTCAACATCTATATCCTGCACATCGCGCAAAGTGCTGTAGAGGCTATCCAACGTGGACCGGGCCTGGTCGAGCAGTTCGGCGGAGAAATTGAGCGGGGTGCGGTAATGGGCTGACAGCAGCGCAAAGCGCAGCACCTCGCCACGATAGCTTTGCAGCAGGTCGCGCACCGTGCGAAAGTTACCCAGCGACTTGGACATCTTTTCGCCGTCGATATCCAGATGGGCGTTGTGCATCCAGTAGCGCACATAATCGCCGCCGTGGGCGCAGCGACTCTGGGCAATCTCGTTCTCGTGATGCGGAAAAATAAGGTCGCGACCCCCGCCGTGTATGTCGATGGTGTCACCGAGGTGTGCGCGGATCATGGCCGAACACTCCAGATGCCAGCCCGGACGACCACGCCCCCACGGACTGTCCCAACCGGGATCTTCGGCGGCGGAGGGTTTCCACAGCACAAAATCGCCGGGGTAGCGCTTGTAGTCAGCCACTTCCACCCGGGCACCGGCTAGCATGTCGTCAAGATTTCGTTTGGATAACTTGCCGTAGTCTGGCATGGACTGCACCGCAAACAGCACATGGCCCTGGGCCTCGTAGGCATGTCCTTTTTCGATCAGCGTGCGAGTGAGCGCAATCATGGCGTCGATGTTATGCGTCGCATGTGGTTCGATAGTCGGCGGAAGCGCGTTGAGCTGCGCCATATCCTCACGATATTTAGCGGAATATTCATCGGTCACCGATTCGATACTGCGCTGCCCTTCCCGCGCTGCAACAATAATCCTGTCATCTATGTCTGTAATATTGCGCGCGTAGATTACAGTGTCATAGTGGGTCTGCAGGAGACGAAACAAGATGTCGAAAACGACCACAGGGCGGGCATTGCCGATGTGGGCCAGGTTGTACACGGTTGGACCGCAGACATACATGGTGACGGTATCAGCAACAAGGGGCTCGAAGGTCTCCTTGCTGGCACTCATAGTGTTGTAAAGCTTGAGGCTCATGTGTTGATGCTCAACTCTCATTCCAGCTATCGCGCAGTCCTATGGTTCTGTTAAAGACCGGCTGATCAGGGCTGTGATCGTACCGGTCCGCCACGAAATACCCCTCGCGCTCGAACTGGAAACCCTGTTCCGGGCGTGCTGCTGCCAGAGCGGGTTCGATCCAGGTGTTTGTGATTACCTTTAAGGAGTCGGGATTGATGTGGTCCATGAAGGCATTATCCCCCTTGTCCGGCGCCTCGTGATTAAACAGCCGCTCGTAGAGGCGTACTTCCGCGTTCTTTCCGCGTGTCGCTGACACCCAATGGATGACACCCTTGGGCTTGCCACCATCGTCGGGGTCTTTGCCCAGAGTATCGGGAATGGTGTGGGCGTGGACCTCGGTAATATTGCCCTGCTCGTCCTTGACCACGGCATCGGCCTCGATCACGTACGCGTGGCGCAGGCGTACGCGTTTGCCGAGTACCAGGCGCTTGTATTTCTTGTTCGCTTCCTCGCGAAAATCCTCAACATCGATGTACAGCTCCCGGGTAAAAGGCAGCAGGCGCTCCCCGAGATCGCTCCGGCTCGGGTGACCGGGGGCGCGGAGCTCTTCGACCTTGCCCTGTGGATAATCGGTGAGCACGACCCTGAGCGGGTTGAGCACACACATGCCACGCACGGCATTGTCATTGAGATCCTCGCGAATCGCGAATTCCAGCATGGCCACGTCTACGACACCATCGCTGCGGGTAGTCCCGATCATGTCGCAGAACTTGCGGATCGCCGCCGGGGTATACCCACGTCTGCGCAGGCCGGAAATAGTCGGCATGCGCGGATCGTCCCAACCTGTCACCACACCCTCGTCCACCAGTTGCTTGAGCTTACGCTTGCTGGTAACAGTATAACTGGGGTTGAGTCTGCCGAATTCGAACTGCCTGGGCCGAGTGGGCACTGGCAAATGATCAAGGAACCAATCATACAGCGGGCGGTGGTCCTCGAACTCGAGTGTACAGATGGAGTGCGTAATGCCCTCGATGGCGTCTTCCTGGCCGTGCGCAAAATCGTAGGTGGGATAGATTACCCAGTCGCCGCCGGTCTGATGGTGTTCCACTTTTCGAATACGGTACAGGATCGGATCGCGCATATTCATATTGGGCGAGCGCATGTCGATCTTCGCGCGCAGTACCCTGGCGCCCTCGTCGAACTCCCCTGCTTTCATGCGCGCGAGCAAATCAAGGTTCTCGTCGACCGTCCGGTCCCGGCTAGGGCTATTGCGCCCCGGCTCGGTGAGTGTGCCGCGGTACTCCCTGGCCTCCTCTGCACTCAGGTCGCAGACATAGGCAGCGCCCTGCTGCACCAGATCGACGGCCCAGAGGTAGAGTTGCTGAAAATACGATGAGGCGAAGCGTACTTCCCCGTCCCAGGAATAACCCAGCCAGCGCACATCCGCCTCGATAGCCTCGATGTACTCCTGACTTTCCTTTTCCGGGTTGGTATCGTCAAAGCGCAGGTTGCAGCGCCCACCGTTGGCCTGGGCCAGTCCGAAGTTAACGCTGATGGCCTTGGCATGACCAATATGCAAATAGCCGTTGGGCTCGGGCGGGAAGCGGGTCACAATTTCGGTGACCCGGCCACTGGCGAGATCATCGCTGATAATGCTCTGCAGAAAATTACTGGCTGGAGTGTCTTCCATACTCTTACGCATTAAGCCCTTAAAAAAGGCGCTTATTATAACGACTCCTGCTCTGGGCTTATAGCCAATTCATAGGCGATCGCCTTGCAATGCGTATTTCTGCGCATCTTTTCTACCCTAAATGTTTTACTGCGAGCTAAAAGTCCGTATTATTATCGCGCTCGCCACACACACCCCCCAAGGAAGAAGCCATGGTCATCATTCGCACGACGTTCGGCGAAATCAAGCTCGAACTGGACGCCGAGAAGGCGCCAAAAACCGTCGCCAACTTTCTCAACTATGCACGTGATGGCTTCTACGATGGCACCATTTTTCACCGTGTGATCGACAACTTTATGATCCAGGGCGGGGGTTTCGACACTGACATGCAGCAAAAGGCCCCGGGTGAGCCCATCGAGAACGAAGCGGACAATGGCCTGAAAAACGATTTCGGCACCATTGCCATGGCCCGCACCACGGACCCTCATTCGGCGACCGCCCAATTCTTCATCAATGTGAAGGACAACGATTTTCTCAACCACAGCGGTAAGAACATGCAAGGTTGGGGCTACACGGTGTTCGGCAAAGTCACCGAGGGCACCGAGGTGTTGGACAAGATCCGGGCCGTGCGCACAGCGAGCCGCAAAGGCCATCAGGATGTGCCTGCCGAACCGGTCATCATTGAATCGGTGCTCATCATTGCAGCCTAGGCTGCACTGCTGCTAACTGCCGGGTGTGGCCGTTGCTCGCCATGCGGAACTCAATGGGGAGCCTTGGCGCTCCTCGTGCGTCGAGGCCAAACAGATATTTAAGTTTTTTATATATATAACAACGAGTTAAAGCACATTATTTATGTGAATTGGTGGCAGAGGGTACGCCGCTGTGAAAGCGAAACTCGATGTCCGGCGACTCAATCAACACCCTCTCACACTGCAGCAAAACGGCAAGACGCTGCGCCACCTCCGCCTTCGAACCCGCCTCCTCCGCTAGCTTGAGATAATCGGTGAAGTGCCGTGATTCGGACTGCAGCAGCGAATGATAAAACCGCGCGAGCTGCGCGTCGAGCTCCGGCACAAGAACCGCAAAGCGCTCACAGGAGCGCGCTTCTATAATGGCACCGATTAATAGTGTGTCGACCAGGCGAGCCGGTTCATGGGTGCGCACCTGGCCTCGCAGTGTTGCAGCGTAGCGTGAGGCTGTCAGCTGGGGGTAGTGAATCCCGCGCGCCTTCATGATCGCGATCACCTGCTCAAAGTGACGCAACTCCTCCCGCGCCAGCCGTGAGAGTTTGCTCAACAGCCGGTGATGCTCGACATAGCGGTACATGAGGTTTAGGGCAGTGGAAGCCGCTTTTTTTTCGCAGTTAGCGTGATCGACCAGCAGGATCTCCTGGTTTTGCAGCGCCCACGTCACCCACGCGCGAGGTGTCGTACAGAGCAGGAAAGAGTGTACGCGGGCCAAGTCAGCCGGGACGCTCATTCAGGCCTCTCGCGGAACAGGTCGGGGCTCAACATGTACCGCTCGTAGTGCGCTTCGGAGAGAATATAAAACTCCTGGTCAATCTGCTCGCGCAGCCCAACCAGCGATACGTCCCGATAGCTGGCGTCCACCTCAAATCCATAGTCACGTGCGTTGTCTATCTGGCCCGCACCCGCCTTCAGCAAACTGAACACCCAGCAGTACTCATCGTGGTGCTCCACAAAGCGTATCTGCTGAACTACCAGCTGCCATTTAAGCAGAGCCTTGTCCAGCACGCGCAGTTTATTGCTGACACACTGGGATAGAAAACCGCAAAGGCGCCCATCGACCGCTTGTTTCTGAGCCGGGGTATAACTGTTCCAGTCGATAACTTCGTGACTGAAACGCTTGCAGCCCCGGCACACGCAATCTCCAATCCCGGTCGAGCAGACACCGATACAGGGCGTTTTGACGGGTCGATCCAACATGACGTCAAGCATTTCCGGGGCGTGTAAATTCATCCAGAGTTTACGATATCACTCGAGTGAATGCGAGATATAAGCGCTTGATTCGTTTATCTTATTTGGACTCTAAGCTATACTCCTGACCTGCTTTCACCGCCACTAAAAAATGCGCGCCGGGACTACCCTGGGGCGCCACTGGCAATGCCAAGGAGTTCCACCGTGCTAGAAGCCTACCGCAACCATGTAGCCGAACGGGCCGCGCAAAATATTCCACCACAAGCACTCAAGGCAGAGCAAGTAGCGGCACTGGTTGAACTACTGAAGAATCCTCCCGTCAACGAAGCAGACGATCTGGTGGACATGATCAGCAACCGTGTCCCGCCGGGGGTGGACGAGGCGGCCTACGTCAAAGCCGGTTTCTTATCAGCTATTGTCAAGGGTGCTGCGGTGAGTCCGCTGATCAGCAAAATTGCCGCTGTAAAACTGCTGGGGAACATGCACGGCGGCTACAACATCGAGACACTGGTCGCGCTGCTGACAGACGCGGAGCTGGGCGCCGCCGCCGCCACTGAACTGAAACACACTCTACTGGTATTTGAAGCCTTCCACGATGTTGATGAACTGGCCAGGTCGGGCAACCAGAACGCCATGGCCGTCATGCAGTCCTGGGCCGCTGGTGAGTGGTTCACCAACCAACCACAAGTGCCAGAGTCCATCAAAGTTGCGGTCTTCAAAGTCACCGGTGAAACCAATACGGATGATCTGTCACCCGCTCCTGACGCCTGGTCCCGACCCGATATTCCCTTGCACGCACTGGCCATGTACAAAATGACCCGCGACGGCCTGCAACCCCAGGAGCACGGCGTCACTGGCCCGATGGAGCAGATTCAGGCCCTGCAGGCCAAAGGTCTCTCTGTCGCCTTTGTCGGCGATGTGGTCGGTACGGGCTCCTCGCGCAAGTCCGCCACGAATTCCGTACTGTGGTACTTCGGCAACGATATGGCTGGCGTACCCAACAAGAAGAACGGCGGTATCTGCATCGGTGGCAATGTAGCGCCAATTTTTTACAACACCATGCAGGACGCTGGTGCCCTCGTATTTGAAGCGCCCGTCGACAAGCTAAGCATGGGCGATGTGATAGAAATCCGGCCCTACGACGGTAAGATCCTGAGCGAGAATGGTGCACTGCTGAGCGCGTTCAATTTGAAATCCGAGGTGCTTCTGGACGAGGTGCGCGCTGGCGGGCGAATCAACCTGATTATTGGTCGCGGCCTCACTGCGCGTGCGCGCGAGGCACTCAAGCTTCCCGAGTCGACACTGTTTCGCAAACCCCAGCAGCCCGGTGATACCGGGAAGGGCTTCACCCTCGCCCAAAAAATGGTCGGCAGGGCTTGCGGCACAGACGGAATTCGCCCGGGCACCTACTGTGAACCACGCATGACCACCGTGGGATCACAGGACACGACCGGCCCCATGACGCGCGATGAATTGAAAGACCTGGCGTGTCTGGGATTCTCCGCGGACCTGACCATGCAGTCTTTCTGCCATACTGCGGCCTATCCCAAGCCAGTCGATATTGAAACCCAACACACCTTGCCCGACTTTATCATGACGCGGGGAGGAGTCTCATTGCGCCCCGGCGACGGCATCATTCACTCTTGGCTGAACCGCATGTTGTTACCGGACACCGTGGGTACCGGTGGTGACTCCCACACGCGCTTTCCAATGGGTATTTCTTTCCCGGCAGGATCGGGGCTGGTGGCTTTCGCTGCGGCCACCGGCGTCATGCCGTTGGATATGCCGGAGTCGGTGCTGGTGCGATTCAAGGGCAGTATGCAACCCGGGATTACCCTGCGAGATTTGGTACATGCCATCCCTTATTACGCCATTCAACAGGGCTTACTGACGGTTGAAAAAAAGAGCAAGAAGAACATTTTCTCCGGTCGTATTCTGGAGATTGAGGGGCTGAGCAATCTCACTGTGGAACAGGCGTTTGAACTCTCAGATGCCTCCGCAGAGAGATCCGCAGCAGGTTGTACAATCGCCTTGGATGAGGACACAGTAGGCGAATACCTGCGCTCCAACATCGTACTGCTGCGCTCTATGATCGCCGAGGGTTATGGCGACAGTCGAACTCTGGAGCGGCGCGCCCGCAAAATGGAAGACTGGCTGGCGCATCCCAGCCTGATGAAGGCTGACACCGATGCCGAATACGCCGCCATCATCGACATCGACCTTGCCGATGTTCGCGAACCCATCGTCTGTGTACCCAATGATCCGGATGATGCGCGTTTGTTATCTGCCGTGGCAGGCAACAAGGTGGACGAGGTATTCATCGGCAGCTGCATGACGAACATCGGACATTTTCGTGCCGCAGGCAAGCTCCTGCAACAACACAAGGGTACGATATCCACCCGTATGTGGATTGTGCCCCCTACCCGTATGGATGAACACCAATTGATGCAGGAGGGGTACTACAATATCTTTGGCGCGGCGGGTGCGCGCACTGAAATGCCCGGCTGCTCCCTGTGCATGGGCAACCAGGCCAGAGTGGCGGCCAATTCCACCGTGCTTTCCACCTCCACCCGCAACTTTCCCAATCGCCTGGGCGATGGTGCCAATGTCTACCTCACCTCTGCGGAGTTGGCATCAGTCGGCGCCATTCTAGGCCGGCTGCCGAGTCCCGCCGAGTACATGGAATACGCCCGAAATATCGACTCCATGGCTGATGACATCTATCGCTATCTCAATTTTGACCAGATAGCGGAGTTTCAGAATAGCGCCAAGGAGGGTGCGAGAATTGCTGCGGTAGAAATTCAAGAAATGCGAATGTGAACCGTAGCGCTGGTGACACTGCAATGGATCCTGCTGCTGCGGGATCCTTTTTTTTAAAGACTGACTGGTTCGTCAACTCGCCCCCGGCGCCTGTTGGGCCTGAAGCCACTAACAGCACGGGTGAACCGACCCAGCACTAGTTTGCTATTGCGATCTGATAAACTCGCGTCTGCATACGCCAGCTGGTTGTACAGTGCCGTAATCTCGCTGAGGTGATCCGACCAGTCGGGCACGGCCCGGGTCGCGCGCAGGGCAAACTGGCCAGGTGTTTCCCCCGCCTCCCGCACCAGTCCGATGCGCGTCATCCGAGCACAAAATTTGCGGTAGTGTTTGTCCAGCGGGCTCGACGGATGTGTATCGCGCTTGAGGAACAATGAAATAGCGACCGGGACCAGTACCAGCGCCCAGCTACCCAGCAACAGCGTGGCAAATGAGCGCACGCTGATTTCGCCAAAAAAACGGTGCAGCAGATCAAACTGTTCATCGCGGTCGAATCCCACAATCCAGCTCTGCCAGCGGTAGGTCAAAGCGTCATAGCGCAAGCGCAACTGGTTGAGCAGCGGGATACTGCGATAGCGCAGGGGAGACAGGGGAGCTGCCGCCAAAAAGCTGCCTTCGAACGCCAGCGCTTCCTCCAAACCCAGCTCAATACGCTGTGGCGAGACCGCGGCGGTAGGGTCTACCCGCACCCAACCCTTTTGTGCGATCCATACCTCGGCCCAGGCATGAGCATCAAACTGGTGCACAATCACCGTCTTGTTTACCGGATTTATCTCACCGCCCTGGTAGCCTGCCACTACCCTGGCGGGGACACCCGCAGCGCGCATCATAAAAACAAAGGCGGAGGCGTAGTGTTCACAAAATCCGCGACGGGACTGGAACATAAACTGGTCTATCGGGTGGCGCCCCGACAGTGTTCCCGGCCGCAGGGTGTAGACAAACGCCTCACTGGTAAAGTTGTCGAGGACCCGCTGCACATAGTCCTGCGCACTGCTCGTGTCTCCTCTAAGATCAAGCGCCAGTTGTCTGGTTCTTGGATTACCGCCTGGTGGTAGCTTCGTTTCTGTCTTGCGGCGCCAATCCGACAACTGTGGCTCAGTCGGCACCTCACTCCAGGTGTCGACGCTGTACATGAATTCCGTCTCCACGGGCGTCGGAGAAAACAGACGGTAGTCCGACGTATGCATGACTCCTGGGGTATTGGAGTGTGCGTAGTGCAGGCTGTACAACCAGTTTTGCTGGGTTGGCTCCATGATAATGTCGTAGTGCAGCGCTGCACCGGTCGTGTTTACCCGCCTGGGGCGTTGTTCCTGTGCCGGCACGTCGTAATATCCCAGTGCGGACCAGACACCCTGCTCCAGTCGACTGAACACCAGACCGCGCCAATACAGGGTCGATTTGGCCGGAATCGCACCGTCGAATTTCACTCTGAAGGCCACATCAGCTGACTGGCTGATACTGGCAACATCGCCCGGCTTCATAAAGTCGGTCATGCCCGTTTTGGCGGTGTGGCTCATTATCGGCACAGTCCACAGCGGACCAAAACGGGGAAACACAAAGAACAGTACGACCATGAGAGGCATAGCCTGCAGTAGCATAACGCTGGCGAGACGTATCGTGCCGCGATTGAACTGCTGCTGGCCCGGTTGGTGTAGGGCTACCAGCGCTGTGGTGATCAGAACGACGGTGACCAGCGAATACAGCGTGATCAGCAGATCCTGGCTGAACAAGAATTCGGTAATACAGACAAAATACCCTAAAAACAGCAGGACATAGGCGTCCTTGCGCTGGGACAGTTCGATCAACTTGAGTGCGAACGCCGTCAGCAACAACGCGACGGTCGGCTCCAGACCGACCAGGGAACCGTAGCTGAAATAAATCCCGGTAAAGCTGCTGAAGATCAAGACCACTTTTGTCCACCGACCTGGAAATGACCAATGGCCGCGGTGGATCTGCATACGCCAGACTACGGCCATGACATACGCCGCCAGCACCCACGCGGGCAGCCGCACGGCGTGTGGGGCAACCAGCGCAAACAAGCAGATGATGATCCACACCAGAGCGTTACGCGGCACCTGCTGCAGGATGCTCAACGGTGGCGATCTTGCACGCCGTACAGGGCAAGCTCCTTCAGCACCCGTTCGCGGTGTTTCTCACCCAGAGCTGGCTCTATCACCAGGCCTGGCAGACGCAAGCCATACTCTTCCCGGTGTTTATCGAACTCCAGTACCCAGTAGCATAAGTGGGATAGGCGCTGCTCCGCTGCGAGCCCGGGAAATAGATCCCAGTCCAACCAGACGCTGCGGTCCGCATAGGCAGTGTACTGCTTGGTCAACACCCCCTGCCCTTTGGCCAGTCCTTTCCAGTGGACCTGACGCAGTGAGTCACCCTTGCGGTAATGCCTGAAGCCATAAAAATCGTCATTGCCAACGACCATTGCCGCAGCGCCATCGGGGGTGTCGGTAGCCAAACCGGGCAATTCGGCAGAGGTCAGTGGACGCGGATACACCAGAGCGTGCAAATCCAGATCGATCCACGTCCAGCAGCGCAATAAACCCAGCGGATACGTGGATTCCAGCAGCAAACGCCCCGGGCTGAACCAACCCCGTTTGGCTACTGCCATATGCAGTTGTACCTTAACGCTGTCGTCATCCACCAGACTCACCAGCGCCTCACTACTGGCGCGCCACTTAAGATGCAATGCATAGTGATCGCGCTGTTTACTGCGCTCTATCATCAGTTGAAACTCAGACCGTTGGCCGGCAAAGGCGGGATCTGCACGCAGCGCCCGGATGGTCAACCCCGACAGGTTGGCATAGGTATGCAAAGTAGCAACTATGAAGAGGGTGGCCAGCAGAAAGGTCAGGCCATAACTCAGGTTATTCTCGAAATTAATTGCCGCTATCAGCATCACCAGCAGACAACATCCAAAGAAAAACCCGGCCCGACTGGGAAAGATAAAAATACGACGCTGGTCCAGTGTGATCTCGCGCGACGGGGGGATGCGCCGCATGACCCACTGGTGAAACCGCGCGTGAAACCGCGCGCGGATGCCGTTGGCGTGCTGCTCATTACTGGGGTACATGTTGTTTAAGCTCAGGGCCCTATAACATCCACATTGCGCAGCAGCAGATCGACCAGCGCGGTGCCATCGCCGGCATAATCGCCGCTCGGCACAAGGCGATGAGCCGCCACAGCAGGGAGTACAAACTGCACATCCTCGGGCACGACGTGCCCTCGATTGTGCATCGCCGCCCACGTCTTGGCGCAGTCCAGTAACGCTAACGCGCCGCGCGGCGACAGCCCGACTTCAAATTCAGCCGACTGGCGTGTATAGGCCACCAGTCGTTGCAGGTAGTCCAGCAAATGCCCTGAGGCGTGCACCTGACTGACGGCGATACGAATCGCTTCCAGTTGCTCCATGCTGATACAGTGGCGTGGGTTCTTGATCTCCAGTGCAGCGCTGTGCCGCCGTTCGAACATTTCCCGTTCCGCTCGAGGGTGGGGGTAACCCAATTCCAGGCGCATCAGAAAACGATCGAGCTGGGACTCGGGCAGCGGATAGGTGCCTGATTGATGGACGGGATTCTGCGTGGCGACGACAAAGAACGGTTGCGGCAGCGGGCGCGTCTCTCCCTCCACCGTAACCTGTCCCTCCGCCATGGCTTCCAGCAGGGCACTCTGGGTGCGCGGTGTTGATCTATTGATTTCGTCTGCCAGCAGCAGCTGGGTGAAGATGGGGCCAGGATGGAAATTAAAGCTGGTGTCCTTGGCATCGAATACTGAGACCCCTAGAATATCCGCCGGCAACAGGTCGCTGGTGAACTGCACCCGTTTCCAGGACAGCCCGAGCACAGCAGCCAAGGCATGGGACAAGGTGGTTTTGCCCATCCCGGGCAAGTCTTCAATGAGCAGGTGTCCGCGGGCGAAAAGGCAACACAGCGCCAGCCTGATCTGGGGCTCCTTGCCCAACAGGATACCTCCTACCTCTTTTACCGCAGCGTCAATCACACCCTGTAACTGCATTTGTAGTGCTCCGAGCTGCTGCTTTGATAGTCCAGTTATTGTGCCGCTATTGCTCAGCGAATTCCGGCAAAGCCGCGCAGCATATCCGTTTTCAAATCGTCGACATGTTCCAGCCCCACTGCGATGCGTATAAGGCTATCGCGGATGCCTGCCTGTTCGCGCTGTTCGGGGGTCAGACGTCCATGAGTCGTCGTTGCCGGATGCACAATGGTCGTCTTGGCATCACCCAGGTTCGCGGTGAGTGACATTAGCTTCGTAGCGTCTATGAACTGCCAGGCCTGCTCCCGCCCGCCCCTGACCACAAACGACAGGACGCCGCCGTACGCTGATTGCTGTCGCGCGGCCAGCGCGTGCCCCGGGTGATCCTTGAGGCCCGCGTAGTAGACCCGCTCCACCGCCGGCTGTTGCTGCAGCCACTGAGCCAACTCCAGCGCCGACCGGCTGTGGGCCTCCATCCGCAGACGCAGTGTCTCCAGACCTTTGAGAAATACCCAGGCGTTGAATGCACTCATGGTGGGACCACAGGTCCGCAGAAACATCAGCACTTCAGCCATGTGCTGAGCGCTTCCCAGTACGGCCCCGCCCACACAGCGGCCCTGACCATCCAGGTATTTGGTGGCCGAATGCACCACGATATCCGCACCCAGTGACAGGGGCAGCTGCAGGGCGGGCGTGCAAAAACAGTTGTCGACCACCAGCAGAGCGCCAATACCCCGAGCCAGTTGGGACAGCGCTGCCAGATCAGCGATCTCACACAGCGGGTTCGACGGCGTCTCCAAAAACAGCATGGCAGTATTGGGTCGCACCGCACTGCGCCACGCGGCCAGATCCAACAAGGGTACAAAGCTGACCTCAACGCCAAACTTACCCAGATACTTTGTGAACAAATTGACGGTGGTGCCAAACACATCTCGGGAACACACTACGTGGTCACCGGACTTCAGTAGCGCCATACACGTACTTAGCGTGGCGGCCATGCCTGAGGCAGTCGCGACGCATGCCTCGGCCCCCTCCAGCGCTGCCAGTCGCTGTTCGAAAGCACGTACTGTGGGATTAGTGTAGCGCGAGTAGACATTGCCAGACGATGCTCCGGAAAAGCGCGCTGCGGCCTCGGCGGCATTGGCAAAAACATAACTGGACGTGGCGAAGATCGGTTCAGAATGTTCACCCTCATGTGTGCGACTGATACCGCTACGCACTGCCAGCGTGTCGAGATGTGCTCCGGCCAGCGGGTCGTGCTCGTCGTGATCGATCATGAATAGTTCCTAGACGTCGTTGTGAAGACCAACAACCGCGCCTGCTGCCTGCAATTCCACCCGCCGTTCATTTTGTGCCTCATCGTTGCGCAGTAACTCAACTCGATCAAGGTAATTTTGATCAATATCACCCGTAATGTACTCACCATTGAACACCGAGCAATCGAAGCCATCTACCTGCGGGTTGCCATCGCGCGAGCAGCGGATGAGGTCTTCCAGATCCTGGTACACAAGCCAGTCCGCACCAATTAACTTACAGACCTCCTCCACGCTGCGGTTGTGCGCTATCAGTTCAGAGGCCGACGGCATATCGATCCCATATACATTGGGATAGCGCACCGGGGGTGCGGCCGAGGCAAAGTAGACGTTCGCCGCGCCAGCCTCCCGGGCCATTTCGATGATCTGGCGACAGGTCGTGCCGCGCACAATCGAATCATCTACCAGCATGACGTTCTTGCCGAAAAATTCCAATGGCACCGGGTTGAGCTTTTGCCGCACGGATTTTTTGCGCTGACTCTGCCCCGGCATAATAAACGTGCGTCCTATGTAGCGGTTCTTCATGAGGCCTTCGCGAAATTTGATATTCAATTCGTAGGCCATCGACTGAGCCGCGATACGGCTAGTGTCAGGGATGGGAATAATGACATCAATATCCAGTTCAGGCCGCAACCTGCGAATTTTCCTGGCCAGCGCTTCTCCCTGACGCATGCGCGTTTTGTAGATCGAGATACCATCCATCAGCGAGTCTGGACGCGCAAAATAGACATGCTCAAAAATACAGGGGCGCAGGCGTGCGTGTGGAGCGCAGCGGCGTCGATGCAGGTTACCCTCCTGATCGATGAAGACCGCTTCGCCGGGCGCCACATCATCCAGCAGAGTAAAGCCCAGCACATCCAGAGCGACGCTCTCGGAGGCGATCATGTACTCCCTCCCCGCATCTGCCTTGCGCATGCCAATCACTAGCGGACGAATACCCCAAGGATCACGAAATCCGAATACGCCATAATTTACTAATAGCCCAACCACCGCGTATCCACCCCGACACCGCTTATGCACCGCCTCCACAGCTGTGAAAATATCGTCGGCACAGGGATTGAGTTTCCCCAGGGTCTGCAACTCATGAGCAAATATATTGAGCAGTACTTCCGAGTCGGAATCGGTGTTCAGGTGTCGTAGGTCGTCCTGAAACAACTCACGGGCGAGTTGCTCCGCATTAGTCAGGTTCCCGTTGTGCGCCAGTGCAATACCGTAGGGAGAGTTGACATAGAACGGCTGTGCGAGTGCGGTACCGGAGCTGCCGGCAGTAGGGTAGCGCACATGACCAATACCCATATGACCACCAAGGCGCTGCATATCGTGCTGCCTGAAAACGTCTCGAACCAGTCCCTCGCCCTTGCGCTGGTTAAATCTGCCACCGCCACAGGTCACAATGCCGGCCGCATCCTGCCCACGATGCTGCAGGACTGTCAGGGCATCGTAGATTTCCGGGGCGACATCTGATTTCGCAACTAACCCTACCAGCCCACACATTCAGTACCCACCTCACAAGGAAAAATTCAGCTTGATATAATCAGGGCTTGCCCGGACTTATATCTTGAGAATAGGACTTCCACCCACTGTGCCAACATATCAACGTGTGGCATCAATTGGGCTTGATCCAACCACTTCAGGCTCTGCGGTGGCGCCAACTGCCGCAGCACATACACCACAACCAGCACAATAATGATACCGCGTGCGAATCCAAATGCCGTACCCAGCACTCTGTCCAACAAAGACAGTCCAGTAACGCGAACCATCTGCGTGCCCACCGCGCCCAGCACATTAGCCATTATCAGCGTGCCGACAAACAGGATTGCATATGCGGCTACGTAGCGACCGGTGGCATTAACTATCCACGGCGCTAGCGCGGCCTCCATTTTACCGACAAACATATTGGCAATGGTAAACGCTACCACCCAACCCGCCAGCGATACCGCTTCGCGAACAAATCCGCGCCACAAACTAAGCACAATGGAGAGGCCCACCACGGCGATGATTGCCCAATCCATTGCGCCAAAATGTACCCAATCCACCACCGGGGCTTAGCCAGCCATCCGGTGCATCAGGGACTGTACCGCGCAACCATGGAAGTGACCCCAAATTTGGCGTTAATAACCGACTGTAGTTTCTCCAGTTCAACCCGCTCAACTTGCGGACCGATACAGACCCGGTAGAGTTTTTTGCCACCTGCAGGCACCGTGGTAACGTACACTTTATATTTCATCGCCAGCAATTGCTGGCGCAGGTTCTCCGCCTTATCGCCACTGCTGACGGTGGCAACCTGAAGCGTCCATGCTACGGGCACCCCACCTGCGTCCATGGCCGGTCGCTGTGGCGCCTCGGTACGCACGCTTCCTGATGAAGAGCTTGTATCAGATAGTTCTGCGGTGGCGGACGACTCGACCGGCGGCGGCGATGAGCCTTCCTCACCCGGTGCTACCGCATTACCGGGAAGCGCACTCGCAACGCTGTCAGTGTGTGCCTCACGCTCAGGTGATTCCCCAAGTGCCCCCACCTGCGGGCTTTCAATGTCTGCCACAGACACCTCTGGCGGCGGCAGGTATTGCTCTGCCAATTGTTCCTCATCCGGCTCGACAAATATGATCGGCCAGAACACCACGCCCAGGGCCACCAGAATGAGCGCTCCAACCAAACGTTGCTTGAGGATATCGTTCACGTACGGGCCCTCATGCCTGTGGCATTGTCCTTATCGAGCAGCGGAAGTACCGCCGCCACCGTACTAAACGACCCAAAAATAACCAGGCGGTCGCCTGCGGCGGTGACACTTTGCGCGCGCCGGAACGCCTGTCGAAGGTTTTTGCTGACACTGACCATGGTCTCTCCTGCCGCGCTGAGTAACGCAGCAATGTCCGCGGCGCCGGCCGCACGCGTGTTATCCGGTTGGTCCCCCAGGAACCAGGCGTCGAAAACTCCAGCTGCAGCATCGACAATGGCCTGGATGTCCTTGTCGGACATTATAGAGAAAAGACACAGTGTCTTTCCATCACAGCGGCTTGCTTGCAAATATTCAAGCAATTTACGCACTGCGGCGGGATTGTGCGCCACATCCAGGACATAGTCCCGATTTGCTATTCGCCGCTCCTGGCGACGCCCCGTCGGCGCAGCAATCGCCAGCGCCCGGGATAAACTATCATCACTGAATTCAACGCCCAGTAGCAAAGCCGCCTGCACTGCCGCGCAAATATTTTCCGGCAATAGCGCGCCTGTGGCCTGCACAGCCAGCTGCCGTGATCCACCGTCAGCCTGCCGCAGCACACCCTGCCACTGGTCCTGCGCTACTGCCACGGTGAACTCACGCCCCAGGTACAGTGCTGGACTGGCAGCCACAGCGGCGACAGCCCGCACTAGTTCAGGCGGAGGGTCGGGGTCGGCAATCACCACCGGTCGTCCCCGGCGCATTATCCCGGCCTTTTCACCCGCAATTGCACCACGCGATGCGCCGAGCCAACTCTGATGATCCAGATCGATACTGGTAATCACCGCCACTGCTGAATCAACAATGTTTACAGCGTCCAGACGTCCTCCCAAACCCACCTCGAGCACGATAACGTCGGGCGCCCGGGCTTTAAATATAAGCAGCGCAGCCAGTGTTGCGAATTCGAAATAGGTAAGGGAGACAGGGCCCCTGGCTGCATCAATCGCAGTAAACGCCTCAACAATTTCGGCGTCCGAGACATCGACGGCCGCTACGCGAATCCTTTCGTTGAAGCGCAACAAATGGGGCGACGTGAAAGTCGCAGTGCAATATCCCGCTTCACCAAGGAGGGCTTCCAGCACGGCTACCGCTGAGCCTTTGCCATTGGTGCCGCCAACAGTAATAACGGGCTGCGCTACCGGCAACAACTGCAGCGCATTGGCGACCTGTGCAACGCGCTCCAGCCCTAGGTCCATCTCCTTGGGATGCAGGGTCTCCAGCCGTTGCAACCACTGCGCCAGCGACGCTTTACTCATCCCCAGCCGCGATCGCCGCCAGTGCATCGTCGCTATCGTGCGGCTCTTTCGGCGTCTGATCCTCTATCGAGGTCAGCGCCACACCGGTGAGTTTGGACAGCAAGCGGGCAATGGTGGCACGCATCTCGGTGCGATGCACAATCATGTCAATAGCGCCGTGTTCAAGCAGAAACTCGCTGCGCTGAAATCCTTTGGGGAGTTTCTGTCTGATGGTCTGTTCGATGATGTTAGGGCCAGCGAATCCTGCTCGGGCGTCAGGCTCGGCGATGTTGATATCACCCAACAACGCGAGCGACGCAGATACGCCGCCATAAATCGGGTCTGTCATCACCGAGATATAAGGCACCCCCGCGCGTTTCATCCGCTCAATAACGGCACTGGTCTTGGCCATCTGCATCAGGGAGATCAGGGCTTCCTGCATGCGCGCGCCACCTGAGGCGGAGAAGCAGACCAGGGGAATACGTTCTGCCACTGCCAGCTGGGCAGCGCGAGTGAATTTTTCGCCCACCGCATAGCCCATGGATCCGCCGTGAAACTCAAACTCAAATGCCACCACTATCAGCGGCAGACCTTGCAGCGTGCCACGCATCGCAATCAATGCATCCTTTTCCCCGGTGGATTTCTGTGCGGTGCTCAATCGATCACGGTAGCGTTTTTTGTCTTTGAACTTGAGGCGATCTATAGGTTCGATGTCGGACAGAATTTCACTGCTGGTCGATTTGTCGAGAAATCGTGACAGGCGCTTGCGCGCACCGATACGCATGTGATGGTCACATTTGGGGCAAACTTCTTCGTTGCGTTCTACATCGGGTCGGTACAACACTGCATCGCACTTGACGCATTTCTTCCACAGGCCTTCCGGCACCGTGCTAGAGCTGTTGTTGGCCGTTTGACTGCGCACACCGGACGGCAGAATTTTGTCTATCCAGCTCATGCTCTTCCTCGCCACCCCGTAGAAGGTGTCATTATAAACGCGGTGCGGCTCAACTAGGAAGCCGCGCTGTCGATCCCCTTACGGATCTGGCCCAGTAACTCGCCTGCAGCGTTCAAAGCCGCTTCCCGACCGCCACCACCTTCGATGGCGTGGGCCATGGCGCTCACCAGGGCACTACCGACCACCACGCCGTCCGCCACTGTCGCCACCGCCCGCGCAGAGTCAACATCCTTGATACCAAATCCTACGGCCACCGGCAGATCACTGTGCCTGCGGATGGTGTCAAGTCGTTGTGCGACCTCCCCGGTATCCAGATGGCCGGCACCAGTAACGCCTTTCAGCGACACATAATAAATAAAGCCGCTGGCCCGCGCGGCAATGCGTGCAATACGCTCCTCGGGGGTCGTCGGCGCAACTAGAAATATGTTGTCCATTCCCACGCGCTGCAGTTCGGTATTGATGCCGTCGACCTCCTCAGGCGGAATGTCGACGGTGAGTAGCGCGTCCAGGCCAGCGGCTGCGGCCGCATCGGCAAATGCCGCATAGCCCATGTGCATCACCGGGTTGGCATAACCCATCAGCAACACCGGAGTAGTGCTGTCGGACTGCCGAAAGTCTCGCACCATACCCAACACAATAGCCAGAGAGGTCCCGTTCGCCAACGCGCGCTCATGGCCTTGTTGGATCACCGGTCCCTCCGCCATTGGATCGGAAAAGGGTACCCCAAGTTCAATGATATCGGCACCATTTTCGACCAGTCGATGCATGAGCGTCACCGTGACATCCTGTCCTGGATCCCCCGCAACGATATAAGGAATAAGGGCGGTGCGGCGCTGCTCTGCCAACTGCTGGAAACGTGCGGCAATACGACTCACTACGTTCTCTCCAAAAGGGGTCGGTTAGACTGTGATGCCATCGAGTTGGGCTACGGTGTGGATGTCTTTGTCACCACGGCCCGACAGATTCACAATGATCGTCTGGTTCGGCGTCATACCCGCCGCAAGTTTCTCCGCATAAGCCAGCGCGTGACTGCTCTCGAGTGCCGGCATGATGCCCTCTACCCGGGTAAGTGTGTGGAAGGCCCGCAAGGACTCGTCATCGTCCGCCACCACATAGTTCACCCTGCCAATATCCTTCAACCACGCGTGCTCAGGACCCACACCAGGATAATCGAGCCCGGCCGAGATGGAATGCGTTTCCATTATCTGGCCGTCGCGGTCCTGCATCAGATACGTCCGGTTACCGTGCAGAACGCCAGGAGTACCCGCGGTCAGCGGCGCCGCATGTTGGTTAGTGGCGATACCGTGCCCGCCCGCCTCCACCCCATACATAGCAACGCCCTCGTCCTCGAGAAATGGGTGAAACAGCCCAATCGCATTGGAGCCGCCCCCGACACACGCGACCAGTGCGTCGGGCAAACGCCCAATTTGATGCAGCGCTTGCGCGCGCGCCTCGCGCCCTATAACGCATTGGAAATCGCGCACCAGCATAGGATAGGGATGAGGACCAGCAACAGTGCCAATAATGTAGAACGTGTCATCGACGTTGGTTACCCAATCGCGCATGGCTTCATTCATGGCATCCTTCAACGTACGCGAGCCAGAGGTGACCGCAGTTACCTCAGCACCAAGCAATTTCATACGGTAAACATTCAGCGCCTGGCGCCGAATATCCTCCTCCCCCATGAATACCTGGCACTCCAGGCCCAGGCGCGCGGCGATTGTGGCAGTAGCGACCCCGTGCTGTCCGGCGCCGGTTTCCGCAATTACCCGCTTCTTACCCATATGCTTGGCCAGCAACGCCTGGCCAACGGTGTTGTTGATCTTGTGGGCACCGGTGTGATTGAGGTCTTCGCGCTTCAGGTAGATACGCCCGCCTCCAATACGATCAGACCACCGCTTGGCCTCGTACAGAGGCGAGGGCCGCCCTACATAATGACTCAAATCTTCGTCGAGCTCCTGCTGGAATGTGGCATCGGCAGATAGCTGTCTATACACCGCTTCCAACTCTGCCAGCGCCGCCATCAGGGTTTCCGAGACAAATTTGCCACCGTAATCACCGAATCGACCGCGCTCATCCGGCACGCTGGAGTACAGTTTCTGGGTTGTGTTAGTTGTCATGTGCTAATCCGTCCAACTGTTGATCGGCGACCCGAACAGCCGCGATAAATTGCTGTATTTTGTGCAAATCCTTGATGCCGGGACTACTCTCTACCCCACCGCTGACATCAACCGCGGCCGGGCGCAGCGCCCGGATGGCGGCGCCCACGTTGCCCTGATGCAAACCTCCCGCTAACACGACCGGCAGGGACAACTCCGCCGGGGCCAGTTGCCAGTCAAAGGGTTGGCCAGTGCCGCCGGGCACACCTTCCTGCCAACTGTCCAAAAGAACACCGCGTGCACCATGGTACTGGCGGCACGCTCCGGCGATATCCAGACTGGGTCGCACCCGCAGTGCTTTGATCCAGGGGCGGCCGAACTGCTGGCAAAAATCCGCCGTCTCGTCCCCGTGAAATTGAATCAGATCAATGGGAACAGTACTAAGAATACGCTCGATACTCGCCGCCGGTTCATCGACGAACAACGCCACGACACTCACAAACGGTGGCACGATGGCCACGATGGCGGCGGCTTGATCCGTGGTAACAGCACGGGGGCTGGTGGCGTAAAAAACCAGACCAATTGCATCAACGCCACTGCAGATTGCGGCCCGCGCATCTTCCAGTCTGGTAATGCCGCATATTTTGATACGCGTAGAAGCCATGGCTGCCGGAAACCTGCAAAAATGAGTGGCGCATCATAGCAGGTCATGCTCGATGCTGTCTTTACAGTGGCCAGCTGAGACTAGGGATTAGTGCCGAGTAACATTGGCCCGAAAGGCGTCGGGGGCAAGCCAAAATGGGCCGGATACTCTACATCAACCAGATACAGGCCATTGGCGGGCGCGGTTTCAGCTGCTGCCCTGCGATCACGCCCCTGCAATAGCTCGGCGATCCACTGTGGCGGCTTGCGCCCGTCGCCGACGGCCAGGAGTGATCCGGCGATATTCCTTACCATATGGTGCAGAAACGCGTTGGCGAGAATCTCCAAAATGATCAGATCGCCCCGCCGCTTTACGGTGATGAACTGCGCATTGCGCATAGGCGTACGCGACTGACAGGTAGCAGCGCGAAAAGCGCTGAAATCCTGCTCGCCTAACAGGGCTTGCGCTGCGGTGTGCATGGCAAGGGCGTCGAGTTCGCGGCGGTGCCAGGTGACCTGTGCTTGCAACAGCGCTGGACGAATAGATGTATTGGCGATCACATAGCGGTAGCGCCGGGCGCGGGCAGAAAACCGCGCGTGAAAATCGCCGGCCACCGGCACAGCCCAATGTATTCGAATATTCCGTGGCAGGTGGGTGTTGCCGCCGATCACCCACGCCTTGCTGCTGCGAGTAGCGGGAGCATCGAAATGAACTACCTGGGAAAATGCATGGACACCCGTATCAGTGCGTCCGGCACAATGCACCCGGACCGCTGAGCTAGCAACGAACGTCAGCGCGCATTCTACTTTGTCCTGTACGGTCACCGTACCGGCATGGGGCTGCGACTGCCAACCGTTGTACTGACTACCGTCGTATTCGATACGACAGGCTACCCGAGTGCCCGTGGGAATAGGTGCTGCAGAAAATAGATGATTAGCCGTCAATGCGATCGAGCAGGACCCTGGCCTCAGCTTTCAGATCCTCGGAGCCCTCTGCAACAACTTCGACCAGTATCTGACGGGCGCCTTCGTCATCGCCCATATCCAGATAGGCGCGAGCCAGGTCCAACTTAGTGGACAGCCCGTTGCTGTCCGCAGCGATGACCAGTTCCTCATCCTCATAGCGACCAGCATTTGCACCGCCGAAATCCTTGGACAAATCCAAATCATCGTCGCCTGACGCGCCCGCCGCCTCTATCTCGAGTCCGCTGAAATCAGCTTCCAGTGATCCATTGGCGTCATTCATCATCGCCAATGGATTCGGGGCAAGACCGGGACCATCGCCCGATGGCTTGCGGTCTATCGACTTGGGTGGCGCCAGATCTTCCGTCGCTTCAAGAGTTGCCATCAGCGATGTGGCTCGTGCAATGGCCTCCGGGTCTCCAATGGATTGCAATTTTTCCATTTGCGCGGTAGCAGCAACGTGGTTTTTGCGCTCTGTGTGTATTTCTATCAACTTCAGTCGGTATACAGGGTTGCCCGGTTCGTTGGCGAGAGCGTTATTGAGCAGATCAATGGCCTGCTGATGGCGACCGTAGGCGATGTAGATATCAGCTTCGGCCAGGGCGTCTGCCGAATCATTATCGGAAGCATATTCATCGTGTCTGCGCTCACCATATCCGCGATTATCACGCGCAGAAGGGGCCGAACGGTACTCTTGTGTCTCTTCTTTGGCCGGCTCGAGTACCAGGGCTTGCTCCTGTAATCGCACCGCCGAGAACACATCTTCCTTCGGCGGAGTTTGCCGCGCCGGAGCCACGTCCTCGTCTTCGACGCTGCGCCGCTTGGCTAACAAAAAGCCTCCGACGGCCAGCACCAGGGCACCGAGTAAGTAAAGCAGGTAGCTGGTCCAACTCTTGTTGGGTGCGGCCTCAGAAGCAGTGGCCTCCGGCTTCGTGCTGATCGCTTTCTTCGCTTTGGGTACTGGGACTGCCGCCGCGGGTTCCGTTACCGCTGCGCTGTCGGTGATCTGTGTGTCCGCGACGGACGGTGTCGGCACAGTTGCCTCAACCGGTGCTTCTGCGACGACTGCGGGTGGTTCCACGGCTACTGTTCCCGCGGCGGGGTCTACTTTGGGGTCCACCTCGGCTGCTCCGCCGGCATCTGCCAACGCAGTTTGCAAGGCGGCAATCTGGTCGTCCTTAAGGGTAACAATGCGTTGCAGGGATTGGAGTTGTTGCTCCAGAGCGGCCAGTCGCTCTTCGGTATTACCGCCCTGCAGAGACGGTTTGCCCGCTACCCCTGCGTCAACACCAGTGCCAGATGGCTGCTCCGCCGCCACGGGAACAACGCTTGGCGCCGCGGCCTGTTTCGCTGGTTCGGCAGCTACATCGTCTTCAGGTTCAGCCGAAATTGTGAGCTTGGGACGACTGACGGCGGCGGTATCGCCATCGTGCCCACTGCGCCATGCCTGGTTCTGCTGGCTTACCTCTGACAACGCGGTGTTCAGGTCTTCCGAGCTGATATCGTCAGCACCGGGGAGATAGATAATGAATCCTGCCTTGATTCTGTTGATATTACCGTTGATGAAGGCGTCTGGGTTGAGGCGCTGAATATCCAGCATGGTCTGGTGTACTGAGGCGCCAGCAGGTTTTGCCCGGTTGGCAATGTCCCAAAGGGTCTGGTCCCGGCTAATCATGTAGCGGCTGCCCGGTGTCGGTGTGCCAGCCGTTGCAGCGCTGTAATCGCGCTGCGGCATCGCACCGGGGGACAGGTCGGAATCGCGCATATCTACACGGGTTCCGCTACTAGCTCCGCCCTGGACTCCCCAGGACCCCATCGTGTCGTCATCCGCGGTGGCGGTTACTTCCACGTTTTTTTTTGCAGGAGCGGGAATCCCTTCGACTTCTGCCACGCGCTCACTGGCAGAAACGACGGGCGTCGCCTGCGAGAACACCTGAGGATCGACCAGAATCGTGTATTCACGTATCAAGCGGCCAGACGGCCACCGCGCCTCAACAATAAAATCCAGATACGGTTCCAGAACGGGTTCTTCAGAGGAGATAAGGATGCGCGCACCACCGCTACCGTCGGCTACCACATCAAACACAATGCTGGTCAAAAAGTAGTTACGCTCAAGTCCCAACTTGTCAAAATCTTCGGAGGCTGCCAGTCGAACCTTGATCTCGTCGCCACTCAATCCACCTAAATTGAGCAAATCGACACTGGCCTTAAGCGGTTCGTTGAGAAAGGACTCCAACCGCACCTCACCGAGGCCAAGTGCAAGCACCGACCCCGCATTGAGACAACTCAACGAGAACGCTATAGCAGCTAACTTACGAGCCATACCAGCCCCTTATTATTTTACCCGCGAATTTTAAAGCCGAGTCCCCGGACATCGACCACAGATTCGGGGCGCCTTTGGTGCCGAACCCGACACTTCCAGCCACTGCAAGCGCCCGCTCTAACTTTCAGCGGCTGCACTGCTATTGTCTTTTCGCACTCAAAGCGACCCGAATAATGGCCCAAGTATCAGTGAACTACGTGCATTAATCAAGGTAGGTTGACACCAAGCTCTCGGCAATTTGCACACTATTGAGTGCCGCTCCCTTCCTGACATTGTCTGCGACAATCCACATATTCAAGCCTCTGGGGTGTGAGATGTCTTCTCGAATTCGGCCAACAAAGACTGCATCTGCGCCGGCTGACTCCGTTACTGCGGTGGGGTAGCCACCAGCAGCGTGCTCGTCTAGCACCATGACACCGGGTGCTTGCTCGAGTAATGACCGCGCCTGCTGTGCCGTAATTTTTTCCACAGTTTCAATATGCACTGCTTCAGAATGACCGAAAAATACCGGCACCCTGACGCAGGTCGGGTTCACTTCTATCTTTGAATCGCCGAAGATTTTTCGGGTCTCCCACACCATTTTCATTTCCTCGCGGGTATACCCATTGTCCTGAAACGTATCGATATGCGGCAGCACATTGAAGGCGATTTGCTTGGGATACACGTCACATACAATGTCCTGTCCGCTGAGCAGCTTTGCAGTCTGTGTCGCAAGTTCCTCAATCGCCTCCTTACCTGTACCGGAGACAGCCTGGTAAGTCGCCACGTTGATGCGCGCAATGCCCACCGCGTCGTAGATCGGCTTTAACGCGACCAGCAACTGAATGGTCGAGCAATTTGGGTTGGCAATGATATTGCGCGCCCTGTACCCCGCCAGGGCAGCAATATTGACTTCGGGTACGATCAGTGGAATGTCATCGTCCTGGCGAAAGTGCGACGTATTGTCTATCACCACACATCCCGCAGCGGCAGCGATCGGCGCGAACTTCTCTGAAATGCTGCCGCCTGCCGAAAACAGTCCGATCTGCACCTGGCTGAAATCAAACTCGGCCAGATCAGTCACCATTATCGACTGCCCCCTGAACGTCACTCTTTTGCCGGCAGAACGACTGCTAGCCAGCGCATAGAGCTTACGCACGGGGAACTCTCGCTCCTCCAGAATGCTGATCATGGCCTCACCTACCGCGCCGGTCGCGCCCACTACCGCCACATCGTACTCACTGCTCATTGTGCTTCTCCATCTCCACTGTGGTTTTTTTCTTGCTGCCTACTACCGGATCACATCGAACAGCCAGGGCGATTGTTGGCGCCAGCCATGCTCAAAGGCACGGATGGCGTCTGCGCTTTCCAGCGTCAGGGCGATATCGTCCAGACCCTGGAGCAAACAGTGCTTGCGAAACGCATCCACCTCGAAGCTGATCTCTTCGTTGGAGGGAGTTTGCACCACTTGTCGCGCCAAATCGATTTTGAGTTCATACCCTTCGGTGGCGTACATCTCCCCAAATAGTCGGTCAACCGTATGCGCATCAAGTACGATCGGCAAAATGCCGTTTTTAAAACAGTTGTTGTAAAAAATGTCCGCGAAACTCGGCGCAATAATGCAGCGCAAACCGTAGTCTTCCAGCGCCCACGGTGCGTGCTCACGACTTGAGCCACAGCCAAAGTTGTCACGGGCCAGCAGTACGCAGGCGCGCTGATAGCGTGCCTGATTCAGTGGAAAATCCATATTCAACGGACGGCCACTGCAATCCTCCCCCGGTTCGCCCTGATCCAGATAACGCACTTCATCAAACAGATTGGGGCCAAAACCGCTGCGCTTGATCGATTTCAAAAATTGCTTGGGGATAATCAGATCGGTATCCACGTTGGCGCGATCCATGGGAGCTGCAATACCCTGTAACACGGTAAAACTTTTCATTGTCGTCTCCTCCTACCAGTTTCGAACATCGACAAAGTGTCCGGCCACTGCTGCGGCCGCGGCCATAGCGGGGCTCACCAGATGAGTCCGACCGCCAAACCCCTGCCGCCCTTCAAAGTTGCGATTGGACGTAGAGGCGCAGTGCTCGCCAGCCCCGAGTTTGTCCGAGTTCATCGCCAGGCACATGGAACATCCCGGCTCACGCCATTCCATTCCTGCGGCGATGAATATCTTGTCCAGGCCTTCCGCCTCGGCCTGCTGCTTGATCTGCCCGGAACCCGGAACCACCAGAGCGCGCTTTACAGTGGCGGCGATCGTCTTGCCCTTCACCACCGCAGCGGCGGCGCGCAAATCCTCTATTCGCGAGTTGGTGCACGATCCGATGAACACCGTGTCGAGTTTAATGTCCGTAATCCGCATGCCTGCCTGCAGCCCCATATAGTGCAGGGCGCGCTCAGTCGACTCGCGCTGGGCGGCATTGTCCATCTGGGCGGGATCGGGTATCACACCGTCCACCGGCAGGACCATCTCCGGCGATGTGCCCCAGGTGACCTGCGGTTTAATGTCGGCACCGTGCAATTCGACGATGCAATCAAAATGCGCATCAGGGTCACTGTGCAATTCACGCCACGCCACCACGGCCTGCTCCCACTGTGCGCCGCTGGGCGCGTAGGGCCTGCCTCTGACATACTCCACGGTCGTTTCATCCACGGCGATCATCCCTGCGCGCGCTCCCGCTTCAATCGCCATATTGCAGACTGTCATGCGCCCTTCCATGCTCAGGGCGCGCACCACTTCTCCACCAAATTCTATGGCGTAGCCGGTGCCGCCGGCGGTGCCGATCTGTCCAATAATTGCCAGCACGACATCTTTGGCGGTAACGCCGGCCTGCAATTGGCCGTCGACACGCACCAGCATGTTCTTCATTTTTTGCTGCACCAGACACTGGGTGGCCATCACATGCTCCACCTCTGACGTACCTATGCCGTGCGCCAGAGCGCCTAAAGCGCCGTGTGTAGATGTATGTGAATCGCCGCACACGATAGTCATCCCGGGCAGAGTCACGCCCTGCTCAGGACCCACTACATGGACAATACCCTGACGCACATCATTGATCTGGAACTCCAGGATATTGAAATCGCGACAGTTGTCGTCCAACGTCTGCACCTGCAACCGGGAGATGACATCATTGATCCCCGCCACACCCCCACTGCGCTCCTGGCGCTCGGTGGGCACGTTGTGGTCAGGTACCGCGAAATTTGCATCCACACGCCACGGCTGCCGACCCGCGATACGCAGCCCCTCAAAGGCCTGCGGCGAGGTCACCTCGTGAATCAACTGGCGATCAATGTAGATCAGCGCACTGCCATCGTCGCGTTGCACCACCAAATGGTTCTGCCATAATTTGTCGTACAGTGTCTGTCCGCTCATGGGCCACCTCACTTATCACGCAGGAGAATTCAACCAAGATAGAGCAAATTATGGGCTTGATCTTTTGATAACTCAAATTTATTATTTTTATCATATAAATTCCATATGGGAATAGATAAATTGGATAGCCAAAACCTCAGGGCGTTCTTACTGGTGGCAGAAACGGGCTCATTCTCACTGGCTGCGCAAAAATTGCACCTGACCCAGCCGGCCATCAGCAAACGGGTTGCACAACTGGAAGAGCAGCTCAACGCCTCGCTGTTCGACCGCATTGGCAGGACCATCAGCACGACCGAAGCGGGTGAGGCACTGTTGCCGCATGCCAGGGCGGTGCTGCGGGAGTTACAAGCGGCACAACAGTCAGTGCGTGATCTCGCCGGAGAAGTGCGGGGCCGGTTACGGCTGGCCACCAGTCATCACATCGGCTTGCATCGCCTGCCCCCGGTGTTAAGTTTTTTCAGCAAAACATTCCCGGCAGTGCAGCTGGATATCGACTTCATGGATTCAGAACAGGCTTACGAGCTCACCCTGCGCGGTGAAGTGGAACTGGCGGTCGTCACGCTGGCGCCCGCCCCGGTGGCCAAAATCATTACGCGTCCAATCTGGCCTGACCCATTGGATTTTATGGTGCAGGATGGGCACGAACTGACACGCAGGAAAAACCTGGACCTGAAGGACCTGAGCAAATATCCGGCCATCCTGCCAGGACTGAACACCTATACCGGGCAGATCGTAAAGAACCTGTTCGACCGGCGCAGTCTACCCATGCAGATCGCCATCGCCACCAACTATCTGGAGACCATCCGTATGATGGCATCGGTCGGGCTTGGCTGGACTGTGCTGCCGCGCACTATGTGCGACGCGTCGTTAGCGATAATGCCCATCCGCGACGCACGTATCGAACGGGTTCTGGGAGTAGTCCACCACGAAAGTCGCAGCCTCTCACGTGCCGCCAGGGCATTTATCGACACGTTGGAATCCTGCGAGGATGCGACCGTAGTCTAGGCCTGTCTAAAAAATTCCCATGGATAAACCTGCAGCGAAGGCCTGGCCCAACTCAACGCTGGCCTCGTGATGCGCCGGACACAGTGTGCCGCGCAGTATCACTGGCTGGGCAGCGGGGGGAAACGGGTAACCCGAGAGAATACGCTCGGCCTGGCGCTGGGCGCCGCGTCCATCGTTGCCGGCACTGATCAGCAGGGCGTAGGGCAATACCAGACCCCGCGCAATGGCCGGATAAAAGGTGCGATCCAGGAAGTCTTTCATCGTGCCGCAGAGCGCACCGGAATTTTCTGCCATTACCAGCAATAGCCCATCGGCGCGCGTGAGGTCGCCCGTGCCTGCATCCCAGGCGCGCCGCAGTAACACTGCAGTGTCCACCTCCAATTGCGCGCCGCGCCAGGCGGCTCTGGCCAACTGCGCACTGCTGCCACTCTGGCTGTGATAGACAATTAACAGGGATTTCATGCGCGGTCCGCTACCAGCAATAAACCACCCGATTGAACCACAGCTTAATGACCATTTCATACAGCGCGTAATAGGGGGTTGGCCGCTACGTTGCCCGTCAGCACGCTGCCGCTCGGCCTGCTGGATGGGCGGTTAAAACTGGCGGCCTCTACCTACTTATCCACAAGATATTCTGTGGATAACCTTGGGGACAGCGGACGATGCGACCAATTTTTATGCGCTACAGGGCGTCGTTGGGGCTGTGGTGGACGACCTGCAACAAAAATTTTTTACTCTATTAAATCAATAGGATAGAGGTTTTTCGTAGCCCCATAGTGTGCAAATAGGCGGAAGATCAAGGGCTTAGGGAGCTTTTGTGGATATCGTCTACGAAAAAAAGTTGGCAGGCGCTAGCGGCGTAAGCCTTTAATTGTGTCGGATTGACCAGCAGCTATGAATCCTGTGGTTGCGTTGAAAGTCCGGGGGCAGCGTCTGGGTGGTAATGTCCTCGCACCGAAACTCATCCTGTAACGTCTCGTCCAACTTGAACCCGCGCCGATTATTGGAAAAATACAAGCGCCCCTCTTTGCGCAATACCGCCATGGCCAGTCGCACCAACGGCGCATGATCGCGTTGTACATCAAAACTTTCTGTCATGGCCTTTGAGTTAGAGAAAGAGGGCGGATCGAGCAGAATGAGGTCGTAGCGCGTCCGTGCTCGCGCCAACCAGGACTGGCAATCCTCCCGGATCACGGCATTGCGGCTGTCTTCCAGTTGGTTCGCTGCGAGATTTTTAGCCAGCCAGTTGAGATAGGTGTTGGACAGATCGATGCTGGTGGTGGAATGTGCACCTCCGAGAGCGGCGTGTACGGTGGCGCTGCCCGTGTAGCAAAAGAGATTGAGAAAATCCTTACCAGCGGCCTCCTGCCCGATGCGCAAGCGCAGCGGGCGGTGATCGAGAAACAATCCGGTATCGATGTAATCGTGCAGATTCACCAGCAGTCGCGCCCGTCCTTCGCTCACTGTGAGCAACTCACCCCGGCTATCGCGTTTGGTGTACTGCTCGGTGCCGCGTTGGCGGCTACGCTGCTTGTATGCAATGTGTTGTGCAGCAATACCCAGCGCTGCAGGCAGTGCGTTGCGCACTTCATCGAGACGGCGTTCTGCAGCCTCGGCCGGCACGTCTTTAGGTGCCTGATATTCAGCGACATGTGCGTGTTGGCCGTAGATATCGACCGCCACGGCGTACTCTGGCATGTCCGCGTCATACAAGCGATAGCAGTCGATCTGCTCCCGCTTCACCCAGGCGGAGAGGCGCTTGCGATTTTTGCGGATGCGATTGGCGAACATCGTCGCACCCTCGGAGAGTACCGGAGCGTCCGCCGCGCTACCCGCCTGACTCAGCGCGGTATCGCGCAATTCGTTGTTGCGCAAATCAAACAGCAACAGCGACGCGGCGATGGTACCGTTGAACAGGGCATACCGTTTATGACTGCGTAAACCCGTGGCTTTGCCCAGATCAATATCGGAGGTCAGGATAGCGGCCTGCCAATCGGGAAACTCCGCCAGCATGGCCTCACCCAACTGGCGATAGAGCGCAGCGAGGCCCTCCTTCTCGCCCAGTCGCTCCCCGTAAGGAGGATTGCACACCAGCAAGCCGAACGGCAGTGGCCTGTGGCTTGGCTTTTGCAACTGCGAGACGGGTTTGCAACTGACTCGTACGACCTTTTCAAGTCCAATCCGGGCGATGTTTTCCTGGGCGCGGCGAATCACCGCCGGATCCCAGTCGTAACCGCGACACTCCGGCAACTGCGCCGCCCTCCCCCGCTGCGCCCGGCTGCTGGCGTCACTGAGAATGGCCTGCCACTGCAGGGGATCATGCATAAGAAGGTGCTCAAAACCAAAGCGCTGGCGCAGCAGCCCCGGCGCGATATCGGCAGCCATCATGGCCCCCTCCAGCAACAGGGTCGCGGAGCCACACATGGGATCGACGAGGGCTCCACCACGCGCCGCTATACCCGGCCAGTCCGCGCGCAGCAGCACGGCAGCAGCCAGGTTCTCTTTCAAGGGCGCGGCACCGGCCTGCAGTCGATAACCGCGCTGGTGCAGGCTGCCCCCGGATAGATCAATGCTTAGATGCGCCAGATCGCGCACCAGACGCACATTCAAACGGACATCGGGATTGGCGCGATCTACCGAGGGCCGCTGGCCCCCGCTGGCCACGAACCAGTCGACGATGGCATCTTTACAGCGCTGGGCACCGAACTGGGTGTTGCGAATAGCGCCATTCTCGCCGGAAAAATCGATGGCGATGCTCTGCCTGGAACTGAATAGCCGCCCCCAGTCGATTGCACTCATGCCACGATACAGGAGGTCGCCATCGGTAGCCGCCAGTTGTGCCAGCGGCCACAAAATCCGGTTGGCCAGTCGCGACCACAGGCAGGCCCGGTACGCCAGCGCACGGGGGCCGGTGAAATGCACACCTGCGACCGTCTCACGCGTACTGGCAGCGCCCAGCGTTGCCAATTCGGCTGCCAACAGTGACTCCACACCCTTTGGGCAGGTGGCAAACCAGGCAATATCGTTGGCTTGAATCTCGACGCTAGTCACGGGCAACTGATCAATTCCTTGGAAGGGATAAATACTCTATTTATTTCAGCTAGTTATAAACTATCTATACAACATCTATAACATAGAAAAAGCGTTTCGTTACGGGGTAGTACTGCGCTTGTCCGGTGCGTATTTTCGACTACGAGGAGCCGCTTTTTTGCCGGCAGGCCTGGGCCTCGCTTTCGGCGCTGGCCTGGCACTCGTGCCGGGGGAGAGCGTGACCTTTGATGCGTTGGCCTGCTGCTCCTTTTGCATGACATCCAGCACCAGATTGCCGGAGCTTTCCATGTAATGAATAAACCGGTCGTACTCATTATCCGACAGGCGCCGCAGTACATCGTGCTTGCGCATCAGGTTGACGAAGCGACGTTCGCGCTCGTACTGCTTGGGCAGTGCCAGCACACCCCATTGCTCCAGCGCTTTTTCGAGCGCCGGATTGTAGGTGCGCATAAATTTGATCAGGAATGGGATCGGGTCGTGGCGGGCCAACAGCGCAGCACTGCGCAGCATCAATTCCAGCGGCATAATGGTTGCGCCGCTTTCAATGTCCTCCAGCACGCCGCGATCGGAGATGCCAAGGCTTTCCGCAAGATCCTTGAGTGACATACCCGCGGTCTCCCGCGCGTCGCGCAGGAAGTGGCCCGCATCGGCCATCGCCTCCAGTCGCTCCGGCTCCAGTTTATTCAACAGAGCGCTGCGCAACCACGTCTCGCCGAACATGGCAGTCATGGTCGCCGTGTTACGCGCAAAATCAAGGGTACCGCCCGCGATCTGTTCGGTCAGTTTCCGGAGGGAGTCCAGAAGGGATTCGTTGTCTTTTGGTCTGCTCGCCATCGCAGCAGCATAGCAGAATTCAGGACGCGGGAGCCAAGCCTGTCTCCAACGCAAAGATGCGCTGCAGGATTTCGCGCCATTGCGCGTACTGGGTGTCGAGCGTGCCGCTCAGATTGAAGACCTTGCCGCTCACTTCCATGACGGTAGGCGCCACCTCATTATTGAAACCCAGCGCCAGTTCATCCAGGTCCTGTTCGTGAATTTTTGACCACTTGTAGGCATTGTAGCTCTGCTCCAATGCCGCAAAGGATCCCCGCCGACCCTGACTGTCGCGATTGCTCACGCGCTGCTGATAATCAGCACCGTACAGCGCCTGTTCGGCACCAAACTGGCGCCATAGATTATAGGTGGGCGTCATTCCCTCACTGAGTTGTGCATACTGTTCATCGACCGTATCGATAAACAGATATTCCTGCTCTCTTATACGATTGACGCGCACCAACATCGGATCGTCCGCAGCGGGTAATCGTTGCAAGGTGTACTCACCGGTGGGTGTTTGTGCCAGGTAGGATGCGAAGACCTCGGGCGCCAATCCGCTGGCATACCGCATCAGGGCTACCTGTCGTATGTCTGCAAGCTGCTTGGCACTGCGCTGCCCGCGCACCGCCAGGAGATCCCCGGCAATTTGCTGGTACACAGCGAGAAAGGGATCACCGGGAACATTGACCGGATAATCCGCTGGCGTCGTGACACCTGAATACGCTTTGTCCAACCACTGGGCCCCGGTGGCGTCACGGGCTTGTATGCGCAGCTCAAGGCGCTCGCCATCCGAGTGCACGATGGTGCCGGTGACCAGCAATTCCGCTGCGTCCTGTGCTTCCGGTAAAACACGTACGACACCCCAATCTCCAGAGTCTACCAATGCCTGGCGCAACATCACCGGCATATATTTGGCCTCGGCCTTGCGGATTTCCGGGAAAATCCCCAGTTTGCTATGTATCGACGCATCGGCAGGAATGCCCGGGTCAAAGATCGGTAGTCCCACATCCAACTGCTGCGCGTCCGCTGGCTGGCCCGCGCTGTTGGCGGTGGCGGCCAGTACCGGGCGTACCTGCATCACCATAAGCACGCCGACAACCATGCACAGCCTCAGGATCGCGAGGCGCATGCGTGTTGATCGCGGTGACACTATCAACGGGATTCGGTCGAACATACCCTGCCCTTAGTCAGTGTTTCCTGACATTTAAAGCCACTTTCGCCCGGCTGGAAACGGTTGTAGACACGGTTCAGCGTAAAGGGAAAAGACACCTGGTCCGACACCACCGTCGTCGCTATATTGAGTTTTTGACCTGCCGCGCCGAGGGTCATCACATGCACAATGCTGAGCCCCTCAGGCAGCCGTAACTTGAATACCAATTGATGCGCATTCCAGCCACACGCTTCAATGCCAAATGGCGTCTCCACCGTGCGGTAGGCGCCAGCATAGAATTCGCAGCTCAGGGCAAAGTCTTCCTCGCGCTTTACCAGGATTTTGTGCTCATCCTGTGTGATCTCCAGCAGAGGCGATTGAGTGATCATATCCGCCATCCGTGCCAGTCCCAAAATGGCAGAACCACTATTGGCACCGGCCCCACCCAGATTGATGCCGCTAACGGGGCCCTGCGGCATATTGCCCTGGGCGCGTCGCTCTGCTTCTCGATTCAATTCACGCACGACGGAATCGAGCTTTTCCTGACTATTATCACTCTGGCTGTAATCCAGCTCCCAGGAGCCGCTGAAATTTACCGCCTGTGCATTGGCGCCCTGCAGTACTGCTCGTTTGGCGGGGGGGGGGCTGTTGCTACAGCCAGATAACAGCACACACACCACAAGGCAGGTGGCGGCGTAGGTCGGGAGTCGAAGCGGTCTATCCATATGGGCAGGGAGTTTACCCCATGGTCTTCAGTTCGGCGATGATAGATGCCCACATGGCATCCGGGGCAGCGTAAGGCGCGTAGATGGCGAGCCGGTCGGCGTGCGCACCGTATTTCTGTCGCAGCTTGCCGGCGATTTCCTCAGGTCTGCCGCTGGTGGTAAACGCATCAAGGAACGACTGATCGATACAGGAACCCAGCTCCTCCCAGCGGCCCTCCTTGGACAAACGGTTCAGCTCCGGCTGCAAGTCGCCGTAGCCCACCGCGTCCATGGGTGGCCTGTAGGCGGGTGTCGATGCGTAGAAACCGAGCAGGCTCTTGACACTGGCAGTGGCGGCGACACGCGCCTCCTCGGTATCGCCCGTGATGATAATGGCATTAATCTGCATAATGAAGTCGCTGCGCTCGCGCCCGGACTTGGCCAAACCTCTATTCACCGCTGGCAGTGCGTGATCGATAAGAAAGGGCATGCTGTTAAAGGGGTGGACGATCAGTCCGTCGGCCACTTCCCCCGCCACTTCGGTCATCAGCGGGCCGAGTGCGCCCAATAGCACGGGCGGTGGTTTGCACTCTAGCGGACCGGGGTTGAACATGGGTGTCATCAGGGTGTGGCGGTAATACTTGCCCTGGAAATTCAGCGCAGTGCCGTTTTGCCAGCAGTCAAAAATTGCTTTGAGGGCAAGAATATAGTCGCGCATACGCGGCGCCGGCGGACTGAAATCCACACCGAAGCGCTTTTCGATATGCGCCTTTACCTGCGAGCCGATACCCAGTAAAAACTTGCCTTTGCTAAACCGCTGCAGGTCCCATGCCTGGTAGGCCAAATGCATAGGGTTGCGCGGAAACGCCACGGCGATACCCGTAGCGATATCCAGCTGGGGCGCATGTTCGGCTGCCATGACCAGTGGATAGAACGGATCCCAGCTGCCCTCCAGGCTATAAACACCATCGTAGCCAATCGCCGCCAGACGCCGCGCCTCATTGGCCGCCTCACTCAGTTGCGCATAAAACGGGCCGTCAATCTTCATCGTCATATCTCGCTTGCGGATTTGCATTGAACCGGTAACTGCAGGACGTTACACCAGTCACGGTTACCAACCAAATCGCATCAGCACCAGCCATGCGCAATACGACTTCGGTTCAGCATACTGAACAGCGGCAAGCGTGAACTGAGCTAACATAGGCACCCGTCACTATCAGTGCTCTGCACCCACGGAACTACAGCAATGTCATCCAACATGAAAATTGGCGTCTGCCTCCCCTACATGAAAGCTGGCCTCACTCGAGAGGATTACCTGGCCTGGTTCAAAGCCATTGACGAAGGTCCTTTTCACGCCCTGTCCTGCGGCGAACGCGTGCATGGGCCAACGTATGACATGCGCGTTGTATTGGCCGCCGCTGCAATGGCTACCACCCGTGTGGAAATTACGCCGACACTGTACGTGTTACCCATGCACAGTGCTGCCCGCGTTGCCAAGGAACTGGCCACGCTGGACATACTCTCCGCAGGACGGGTGCGAAGCGTCGCGGTGGGCTACGGCGGCCGGGAGAAAGATTACGAGGCGCTGGGAGCGCCGTTCCAGGGGCGCTATGGAAAAATGGATCGTCAGATCGAGGAGATGCGTAAAGTCTGGAACGGCGAGGAGGTGGTGGCCGGCGGTGGCATGATTGGGCCGACACCTATCTGGGGCAATGGGCCGCGCTTGTTGGCCGGTGCGATGGGCCCCAAGAGCATCGAACGTTGCGCACAATGGGCCGATGGCTTGTATGCCTGGTCCGGCAACGGTGAGGAACAGGAATTGAGCCGCACGTTTGCCATGGCCGATACCGCCTGGCAGCGCGCCGGTCGCACACAAACACCTTATCGAATGGGCGGATTCTGGTACACCTTGGCCGATAACGGCCAGCAAAGACTCTACGACTATGTGTACGAATACCTCGCGATCGCCGGGCCGGAGATTGCCACCATGATGGCCGAGTCGGTGCACCGCAGTTCCGCTGATGCGGTGTTGGCGGCACTGGACAATGCTGAAGCCGCCGGTTGCGAGGAACTGTTTATGGTGCCTGCCACGGCCGACCTGTCTGAGATCGAACGCCTGGGTGAACTGCTGGCGCGGCGCTGAATACACTGCATCCAGACTCCCTGCCGCCCCAGCCAGGCGCTATACTCGCTGCCTCACAACGGCAACGAAAAGGCCCAAGCCCATGGCGAAGCGCGTATACCTATTCAACGAAGGCAGCAAGGACGACCGGGATTTGCTCGGGGGCAAAGGGGCTAATCTTTGTGAGATGACCACTTTGGGTCTGCCTGTACCGTTCGGGTTTACGATTACCACCAACACCTGTCGCGAGTTTTTCCAGGCTGGTAATAAACTGCCCTCGCTGCTGGAGCAGGAGTATCGCGTCGCGCTGGACCTGGTCGAGAAAAAAATGGGTGCTCGATTCGGTGACCCGGAAAATCCACTTCTGTTTTCCGTGCGCTCCGGTGCGCCGGTGTCCATGCCGGGCATGATGAATACTATTCTCAACCTCGGCCTGAATGATGAAATTACCGAAGGCCTGGCCCGCAAGACCGGTAATCCCCGCTTCGCCTACGACTCCTACCGTCGGTTCATCCAGATGTTTGCCGATGTTGTGCTGGACGTGGACGGGCACAAATTCGAGCATGAACTGCAGCGCTACAAGGTGGCCAATAACAAGGCGCTGGATGTCGACATGGGCGCCGATGACTGGCGCGCAATCATCGCCATCTACAAGACACTGGCAACATTGCCGGACGATCCTTTCGAACAACTTAAAATGGCGGTAGAGGCGGTATTTCGCTCCTGGCACACACCGCGTGCCATCGTCTACCGGGAAATGAACAATATCGACGACAACCTCGGCACAGCAGTTACCGTGCAGGCGATGGTGTTTGGCAACTTCGGCGACGAATCCGGTTCCGGCGTGGCTTTTACGCGTCATCCCGCCACCGGAGAACATGAGTTCTTTGGCGAGTATTTGTTCAACGCCGCCGGCGAGGACGTGGTCTCGGGCATTCGTACTCCCCTGCCGGTGGCGGCGCTGGCCGAGCGCATGCCGGCGGTCTATGACCAGCTGTACAAAACCCAGGCCCTGCTGGAAAAGCACTACCGCGATATGCAGGATATTGAATTTACGGTACAGGACGGCGAGTTCTACATACTGCAGACGCGCAGCGGTAAACGCACCGGCAGGGCATCGATAAAAATTGCGGTGGATATGGTCCGTGAAGGGCTAATCACCGAGCGTGAAGCACTGATGCGCGTCTCACCGGAACATGTCGAGTCCTTCCTGCATCCTATGGTTGACCCGGCCGCCAAGCGCGACATTGTCGCAACCGGACTACCCGCCAGTCCCGGTGGCGCGACCGGTCGCATCGTATTCTCGGCGGAAGAAGCTGAGGTGGAGCATGCCGCCGGTCACAGCGTTATCCTGGTGCGACGGGAGACCACACCCGAAGACATACACGGCATGAAAGTGGCGGCCGGTGTACTGACAGAGCTAGGCGGCATGACATCGCACGCCGCTGTCGTGGCGCGCGGCATGGGCGTGTGTGCCATCACCGGCTGCGGTACGCTGGGTATAGACTATGCGGCTGGTACTGCCACGACCACCGATGGGATTATCCTGCGTCGTGGCGACGTCATCACCCTCGATGGCACGTCTGGCGAAGTCATGCTGGGTGATATCGCCAAAATCGAAGCCAGTTCCAGCGACGACTTTCAGGTATTGCTCGGTTGGGCTGACAAGTATCGGCGGCTGCGGGTCAGGGCCAATGCGGATACGCCAGAGGATGCCGCGAGGGCGCGGGAACTGGGTGCAGAAGGTATCGGCCTGTGTCGCACTGAGCATATGTTTTTTGCCGCTGAGCGCATCGACATCATGCGCGCGATGATACTGTCCGAGAGCACCGCAGAACGGCAGACCTTTCTCGATCAACTGGGAGCATTCCAACACGACGATATTCTCGGTTTATTCAAAGTCATGGACGGTCTGCCTGTCACCATACGGCTGCTGGACCCTCCCCTGCACGAGTTACTGCCGCACAACGGCGAGGACATTGATGCGCTGTCTGCCA
>JANNXP010000135.1:0-12288 GCA_031409615.1 Haliea sp.
GTCTGGGGGGCCGCCCACGGTTAACTCGGGTTTGTTATTTTGCGTACACATAAAAAACTCGTCCGATTTTTTACTCTCACCTCAAACTCTCCAAACTCTTCTCTGACCCCAAACTCCCCAAACTCCATGCCTCATCCACAGCGTGTTGCACCGCCCGCTGTTCCTGCTGCAATTTGATCAGGTGCGCGTGTAGCGACAGCTTTGCCATCTTGTGCAGGGAAGTATCCACATCGTCATAGACGACCTTGACTAACTCATCCAGCGGCGCGCGTCGCATGCTGTTCAGGCCGTCGATGACTTTCTGTTCCCGCTTCAGGCGGTGCTTGACCAGCCAGTCCACCACCGCTGCGGGCTCAGGCATCACTTCGCCGTGTCCGGGCGCTATAGTTTTAAGCGGATAGTCCAGCAGCAGTTGCAGCGACTCGATATACGCTTTCATATCCCCGCTGGGCGGAATGATCACCACGGTGGAACCGTTCATGATGTGATCACCAGCAAACAACATGCCCTCTTCTTCCAGCAAGTAGCAATAGTGATTGCCTACATGGCCAGGGGTGTGCACCGCGCGCAGCGTAAATTCAGCGGTCGCCAGAACATAGTCGTGACGCACCTCAAGGGTCGGTTTGAAACTACGGTCCTGATGATTGTCATTTGGCGGCGAGGCACCGATGACCTGCGCTCCGGTGGCCTCTGCCACCGCCTGCCAGGCGGGCGAGTGATCCGGGTGCGTGTGAGTACAGACAATCCAGCGAATGCGATCGCCGGCCGCTGCCAGTATCGCGTCGATGTGCGCAGGCAGTGCAGGACCGGGATCCAGCACCGCCACCTCGTCATCGCCCAGCAGATAGGTGTTGGTGCCAGGCCCCGTCATCACGCCCGGATTGGCGGCAACGAGACGCCGAACGCGGCTGTTGAGACGAAACGGTACGTCGTGCTCCAGCATCGCCTCAGACCATGCCGTCAATGGTGACGTCGGGGTTGACCTCGGCGGCGTAGTCCACGCCATCCACCTCAAAGCCGAACAGTTGCAGGAACTCACGCTTGTAGCCGTCAAAGTCCGACAGCTGCCGCAGCGTTTGCGTGTTGATGCCGTCCCACAAGTTGGCCACCGCCGCCTGTACCGCCGGATCCAGTTCCTTGCCATCGGCACGCAACCGTCCCTCCTCATCACGCTGCGGTGCAGGCCCGTACAACGAGTCGCGAAACAGTCCGTCGATCTGCTCAATACAGCCCTCGTGTGTACCCTGTTCCTTCATCACCTTGAATAACAGCGCCAGGTAAATGGGCATGGCGGGTATGGCGGCGCTGGCCTGGGTGACGACGGCCTTGAGCACAGACACTCGGGCATCACCGCCTTTCGCAGCAAGGCGCTGCCGGATGCCGACCACGCGCTTGTCCAGATCCTGCTTGGCCGCACCGATCGTGCCGTGCCAGTAGATATCCCAGGTGAGTTTGTCACCGATATAGGTGTAAGCCGTGGTCTTCGCACCCTCAGCCAATACGCCCGCTGCGTCCAACGCATCGATCCACATCTGCCAATCCTCACCGCCCATGACCGCCACGGTGTTGTCTATTTCTTCCTGCGTAGCCGCTTCGAGATGAAAATCCTGCACTTCTTCTTTGTCAGTATTCACGCCCTTTTGCACGGCGGCGGCGCCAATCGGTTTGAGGGTGGAATTGTGGATGACGCCGGTGACAGGGTGCTGTCGGCGCGGCGATGCCAGGCTGTAGACCACCAGGTCAACCTGGCCCAGATCGGCCTTGATGGTATCGATGGCTTTTTGCTTGACCTCGTCGCTGAACGCATCGCCGTTGATGCTCTTGGCATATAAGCCGTCGGCCTTCGCATACTTGTGGAAGGCAGCAGAGTTGTACCAGCCGGCGGTTCCGGGCTTTTTGTCCGTGCCCTCTTTCTCAAAGAAAATGCCGAGTGTGGCAGCACCACAACCAAAGGCGGCGGTGATGCGCGATGCCAAGCCATAACCGGTGGATGCGCCGATCACCAGCACGCGCTTGGGGCCGTTGGTAATTGGCCCGCGGCCCTTTACGTAGTCCATCTGCCGCTTGACGTTGGCAGCGCAACCGGTGGGATGCGTCGTAATACAGAGAAATCCGCGTACGCGTGGCGTGATAATCATGGGGGTGTCGATCCTGATGTGTAGGTTAATGTCGGGTTGTGCACGGCCTGCACGACCCGCGAGCGACTGGGAAGTTTAGCATAGGGTTTGCGCCCTGCCACGGTCCGTTACGGGGGTGGGAAAGCTCATGCAATCTTGTGTTCGCCGCTCACTTACAGTTCAATGACAACTCATTTTCCCGATACTGTCATGCGCCCGTATGCCTAACTCACCCCTGCGCTATACCACGCCCGCCGCCTGGACCGATGCGGTCATGGCGGACTTCGGCAGTTTTCTGCTCGACCACGCCACCGCCGAGAAGAAAGCCTCGGGGATGGCGATCTCCATGCTGTCCCACTACCCCGATCGCACCGAACTGGTGACCGCAATGGCAGACCTGGCGATAGAGGAACTGACCCACTATCGCGAAGTGCTCAAGTGGATTCACCAGCGCGGGTTGACTATCGGGCCAGACCACAAAGATCCCTACGTGGTGACATTTCGTGAATCGATTCGCCAGGGCAGGGAGGTCTATCTGCTAGACCGCCTGTTGACTGCGAGTATTATCGAGGCCCGCGGGGCCGAGCGCTTCGCCCTGATAGCCGCCGCCCTACCGCCCGGCTTCCTGAAAAAATTCTACCAATCCATCGCCCGCTCAGAAGAGCGTCACTTCGATCTATTCCTGGCACTGGCGCACAAATACATTGACCGCGACACGGTTGAGCAGCGCTGGGATGAACTGCTGGATATCGAGGCCGCCATCGTCGCCCGCCTGCCCATCAGGGCCGCGCTGCACTAATGCTGCTTGTACTCATGCAGTGTGTACGACTGCAGCCCGCCCGCTAGTGCGCGACACGGTCGCCCTGCAGCGCTACCTGGCACGGCACATCGAAAGGGGCTTGCCCCACCACCGCTTTACCACACCGCAGTGGCACGATGTACTGGTATTGCCCGCCTACCGGGAAGCAACTGCCCTGCTGGAGACACTGGTGCAGCTGCCCGCGGGCGCCGGCAGGACCCTGGTCATCCTGGTGTTGAATCGCCCCGATGCGGATGGCGACCCTCTGGCCAACGCCGATCTGCGAGTCGCTATTGCAGGGGTGTCGCTGCCGTGCGAGCAGCGGGATGCTGTGCCCGTTCTGTGTTTGAATCCGCACACCGATCTGTACCTGCTCGACACGGAAATACTGTGGGGGCCAACACCTGCGGCCCTCGGAGTGGGTCTGGCGCGCAAAACCGGCAGTGACCTGGCTTTGCAATGGATGGCCGCAGGCGGGATCAGCGGGCAGTGGCTGTGCAGCACCGACGCCGACGCGACACTGCCAGCGGATTACTTCGAGCAACTGGGCAGCGCCGCGCCCGCTGCGGTGGCCGCCGTGTTCCCGTTTCGCCATGTGCCGGGCACGGAGGAAGCCTGCAACACCGCCACCGCGCTGTATGAACTGCGCCTGCACCAGTATGTGCTGGGACTGGAATACGCGGGCTCGCCCTATGCGTACCACACCCTGGGCAGCTGTCTGGCAATACGGGCCAACGCTTACGCGCAGGTGCGGGGCTTCCCCCAACGCGCTGGCGCGGAAGATTTCTATCTGCTGAACAAACTGGCCAAGCTCGGGCCCATTGCCCGACTGCACGGCAACTGTATTGCACTGCAATCGCGACGCTCATCGCGGGTTCCCTTCGGCACAGGTCCGGCAGTGGCGGCCATCCTCGCCACCGAGCACCCGCAAGAGGCTGCAATTTTTTACCACCCGCGCTGTTTTGCGGCGCTCAGGGCACTGCTGGCGAGCCTGCCCGAGCTGGCACACGCGCCCAATCAGGACATCACCCAACTGTTAATCAGGCACGGCCTGGATCAAACCCTGGCCACACCAGCACAACTGGCCCTGGCTGCTCAGGGTATAGCAACAGCCCTCGCCCATTGTCAGCGACAAAGTACGTCGAGCGCGCAATTCCTGCGTCAGTTCCACCAGTGGTTCGACGCCTTCCGCACACTGAAATTTATCCACGCCCTGCGCGATGCCGGCTGGCCGCAACAGTCCCTGGCGCAACTCGAAGCGCTGCAGCCAGCGCTCTGGCCCACTACCGCAGTGCCAGCGCGCGACGTGCAACACTTGCTGGGGGCCAGCGCACGGCACTGGGGCTGGCAGTGACACCCGGGCAGTTCGCAAGCACTTCTGAATTCCGTTAAGCTACCGCACTCTTGCCACACTATCGAACCCGTTCACCTCCATGAATAAAGGTACCGACACACTCCAGTTCTGCGGAACCGGATCGCGCTCCACGGGGCGAGTGTGACGGTGTCTGTGCGTACGTCCGCACTGATACCCGCAGCGGGCCTCGGCACTCGCCTGGGCCTGGGACCCAAATGTCTGCTGCGTATTGGCGAGCGAACCCTGTTGGAGATTGTGGTCGCCACCCTGCTCCCGCTGGTCGATGAGGTGTTGGTAGCCGTGCCGCAGGAATTTGCAGACGAGATAACATCCCTACTGCAGGGCAAGGCAACGGTAATATGCGGTGGCCGCAGTCGCCAGGACAGTATTGACCTCCTGCTCATAGCGTGTGCGGGGCAGATTGTGCTGATCCAGGATGGCGCTCGGCCCTTCGCCTCGCGCGCGCTGTGCGCCGCCGTATTGCAGGCGGCCGCGCACCACGGCGCCGCAGGTGCATTTCTGGATCCGACTGTGCCAGTGGGCCATCTTGCCGATGGCGTGATCGCCAGCTACCAGACACGGCAGGAGGCACGTATCTTTCAGGCGCCGCAGGCCTATAGCCGCGACGTCCTGCACACCGCGCGCCATAAAACCGCAGGCCGAGAATTTCAGTCTACCGCGCAAATGGTTATCACTGCCGGCTACGCACTGCAGGCCATCCCCGGTGAACCGGAGAACATCAAGATAACAACATCATTGGATTGGCTGATTGCGCAACAGGTAATCGCCCCGCAACTGGGATTGGACACGTAGAATGAGCTCAGAAAACCTGCAACAGGATAACGCAGACTTTTTTCTCTGGCGCGACGATGACTGCGCCGACCATTGCGTGTTGGCCACCTATGTCATAAGCACCCCGGTGGGCGGTGAACAGGCAGCCATGGGCCTGGCACGCGAACAAAGTATTTGCGCCACCCATTTGAACGACGTGGCAATGCCGCAGGACATTCAGGACTTTTGCGCCCGCGTGATGGAGGTAGTGGAATTGTCCGGACCGGGACAGGACATCGCCTCACTGTATTTTCTCAATACCTCTGTTTACGGGTCGGCGACATCTGCAGCAGAACTGCGCCAGTTCAAAATCGTGATCGCCTACCCGGTGCTGTTGTTCGGCACCAGCCTGACCCGATTGTGGAATTCTGTCTTTGGTGAAGTGCATCGTCTGGGGTATTTGAGCGCCGCAGCCCTGGTCGATCTCCAATTTCCGGCCTCATTGGCTGCTGCGCACACCGGGCCAAAATATGGCGTTCCCGGTCTGCGCGAAACGCTGCGCATCCCCGATCGCCCGCTGTTTTGCCGCTCGATGCGCCCCGCAGCCGGGCTCTTTACAGAGACGATGCTGCACATAAACGAAGCGGTATTGAGCGGCGGCTTTGACATCATCAAGGACGATGAATTGACCTACGATTGTGCACGCTCACCCTTTGCTGACCGGGTACGGCGCATGGTGGACATGAAGCACAGGGTTGAGGATAAAACCGGGGAGGCAAAGTTATACTTTGCCAATATCATTGATGATTGCGGCACCGCCCTGGCCATGGCCGAACAAGCCAGTGATCTTGGTGCCGACGGGGTTCTGCTCAGCGCCAGTGCCCAGGGGTTGTCATTCATCAGTGCCGTCGCGCGCCGCACGGACCTGATCATTTTGGCCCACAACAGCTGTGGCGATGGCCTGACCCGCGCCGGCTCCTGGGGGGCCAGTGATGCTGTTATGGCGCGCTTGCAACGTGCGGCGGGTGCCGACATGGTGGTGTCGCCCGGGCCTTTTTCCACGTCCTACCAGGACCCCGCCATAGCTCAGGCTTTTCTGACAGCCTGTCGCGACACTCTCGGCACCTGCGTCCCGACAATGCCAATCATCCAGGGCGGCAAGCAGCCGACGCACCTGGCGCAGTACACCGCGGATGTTGGATCCACGGACTATATGATCATCGCCGCGACCTGGCTGGACAATCATCCGGATGGCATCCAGGCCGGCGCACGCGCATTCCGCGATGCCTGGGACGAGATCGTTCAACAGGGCAATAGAACGTGAGCAAGACAGCCGCACAGCAAGCCTGGCTGGTGAGCATGAACATCGGCCAGCAGAGTTTCCAACAGGGCCGCAGGCGCGACGCCGTCAACGCCTTCAGCCAGGCGACAAAACTGCAGCCGACGCGCGTCGAAGGCTGGGTCAATCTCGGCTCTGCGCTGCTCGAAATCAATCACTTTGAAGCGTCCGCAGCTGCTCTCAACAACGCGATTACTCTCAACCCGAAACTGATGGTGTCTCACATGCTGCTGGGTGACGCCCTGCGCCAGCTAGGCGAGTTCGATCTCGCGCTGGCCTGCTACCGCCAGGCCGTGACGCTGCAGAGACTTCCGCTGGCACTGAATAAACTGGCCTGTGCTCTGCGCGTTACAGGACAGATCGAAGAAGCGCGCGGATTGTACCTGGAAGCTGCTCGCCTCGATCCCAACTTCACGCTGGCGCTGGTCAACCTGGCAACGCTACACATCGAGGCCTGTCAATTTGAGGAAGCAAGGAAGCAGCTGAGTGCACTGGCCACACGTTCACTGCCTGCCATCGAACGCGAGGAAGTAAGCTCGTCGCAACGGGCCCTGTCAGAGTATTTTCGACTCCATGAGGCGATAACATCGCTGAGCACACACTATGATCCGGCGCCACTGCAGGCAGCATTGGCGACTCTACCTGAGCAGGTCATGGGCGTAGATAAAAACGTCCTGAAAAATACCAGTCTCTACCTTGACTCCGCGCGGCAGCTTGATGATACCGCTGCTGAAATCGTCGGATCGCCGCCACCGGACTGGCCCTTGATCGAAGCCCTGTTCATGATTCCTCTGGTACATTCAGTCGATGAGTTTCTGGATATCCGGGCACAACCTGGCAAGGCGAACAAGCTCCCGGGCGAGTTAGTGGAATCGCTCAACATGGAAGCCGCCATTGTGGCGGCACGCAACAGCGGCCGGGACCTGCACGACCCCGTGAAGGCGGAACGGCATCTGCGCCACTGGCATGCACTAGCGTGCCGCGAGGTCGCGGGATTTCTGCCAGGTCATTTCAAGTACACGCAAAACTGGTCTACCCGCAACCCGACACTGAAACGTGTAGAGCCTGCGCTGGGCAGTGGCACCTTCCAGTATTTTGTCGCTGAAATGTATCCGACCTTGAAACCAGGACTACTACGCGCCGCCGTCGTGTTTATGTGCGTATGTGATCTGCATCTTTTCGCCGACGGTAATGGTCGCGTCGCTTTAACCTGGTTAAACCGGGAACTGGAGTGGGCCGGACTCATGCCCGCACTGTTTCGCCATGACCTGGGAGTCAAAGGAGAACTCGGTAAAGCCATGAAGGAAGCGCGTACCAACGGTGGCGATCTATCAAACCTGGTCGCTGTCATCAATCACGCCCAACGCTATGCACTGGCGTTTTGTGCAGAGCTCGCCGGTCGTTAGCGCCACAAATGCAGCCCCAAATTGAACAAAGATGGCTGGACTGCATGAGTGCCGGCCAACGCCACTTTCAGCAGGGTAAGTTGGGTAATGCTGCACAAGCCTTCACTGCGGCCACCAGACTGCGGCCTGATCGCGTCGAAGGCTGGGTCAATCTCGGTTCTGCCCTGTTTGAAGCACAACGCTTCGATGTTGCTGCTGGTGTGCTGAAAAAAGCCATAGCAATGAATCCAGGACTCATGGTGACACACCTTGTGTTGGGCGATACACTGCGCATGCTGGGCCAATGGCGCTCAGCTTCGGCACACTACCACCGCGCTGTCGCACTGCAACGAGTCCCGATTTCCCTTAACAAACTGGCCTGCGCCCTGCGTGCGCAAGGCAAGCCCGAACTCGCTGAAGGGCTTTACTGTGAAGCGATAGCAATGGATTCTGGCTTCACCCTCGCGCGCGTAAACCTGGCCACCCTGCAGATTGAGCGGCGCCACTACGCTAAGGCCGCAGAACAATTGAGTGAACTTGCGCAATTGTCATTGCCTTCCGCCGAGCAACGCGAAGTAGAGTTCGCACAACGTGCCGTGTCTGAGTACAGTCGTCTTACTAATGCTATTACAGATCTGGTGGAGCACAACGACCCAGCGCCGCTGGAGATCGCCCTACGTGCAGCGCCCCGGCGCATGTTGCAAACCGATGACGAGCTGCTCGAGTCACTGCAGCGCTACGCGCAATCCGCCGGGCAGCTTGACAATGAACGCGTGACGATTGACAACCCACTGCCCGAGGAATGGCCGCTGATCGAGGCCATGTTCATGATTCCGCTGGCAAACTCGGTCGGTGAATATCAGGCCATCAAGGCACAAATGACGACAGTACAGGAGCCATCAATCGAATTGTTACAGTCACTGAACATGGAGGTTGTGACAAATTCGGCGCGCGCCTGCCAGCTGGATATGATCGATCCCGTCAAGGCCGAACTGCACCTGCGGCACTGGCATGCGCTGGCCTGTCGCAACCTGGATGGATTTCAACCGGGTCATTTTAAGTACACGCAAAACTGGGTGGCTTCCCACCCGACGGTGCGACGCGTTGAACCGGCGCTGGCCAGTGCCACGTTCAGGCACTTTATCAGCACGATCTATAGCGAGCTGCCTGCCGGATATGCGCGCGCTGCCGTGGTGTACATGGCGCTGCTGGATTTGCACCTCTTTGCGGATGGGAATGCACGTCTTGCTTTCAGCTGGCTAAACCGGGAGCTGGAGTGGGCCGGACTGATGCCAGCCATTTTACCGAATAATTGGGGACTGAACGGCGCACTCGGGGATGTACTAAACGAGGTGCGTTTGCAAGGAGATGTCTCCCCGATTATCGCTGTGCTAATACGCGCCGAGAACTATGCGCGAACGTTCTGCGCAGAACTCGTTGCGAGCGCATAGGGTGATCCGATTCGTACCAATCGCGGATGCCCGGTGATCTACTCAACCTGAAGTCAGTCTGCCTGCTCAGGCATTTGTAGTCCCTTCGACCCCAGGTACTCTTCCAACTCGGCCTTGTGCCGAACTTCATGGCGCGCTACCTCTTCCTTCATCCTTTGGTCCTGCACCTCTCGCTCCTCGATCATCCGGGTTTCCATTGCCGTTCGCTCAGTTTCCATACGAGCCTCATGTTCTGCTTGCTCAGTTTCCATACGAGCCTCATGCTCTGCCATAGTAGCGTCGTGCTCTGTCAAAGCGGCATCATCCGGTGCCATGGGTGCGTCATGATCGCCCTGCTCAACAGCGGTTACAGCTCCTGGTCCACCGGGATTTGCGATAGCCACGGGTGCAGGCTGCTCTGCATTCGGGGTGTGAGACGATCCTCCGGAGATAGTGGCCACTGCTGACTCTCCGCCACTGGCAAGTATGGTCACACCGATCAGTCGCCCGGCCTTTTCCTCCCACTCCAGCGAATAGCTCAGGTCCCCGAGCAGCGTCTTCAAAGCCTGCTTTATCGGTTGTTGTTGGATATCACAATTGACCACGGGATTGAGGCCCGTGGGAATTGTTATGTAGATCCGCATTTCCTTGCCAAGTGCTTTGAGTACCGTATCAAGCGGCTCTTCCTTGGCTACAATCGTCAGGTCGGGATGCTGGTAAGTTACCGTAGCGGCGATGCCAGGTATTGATAACGACAGCAGTGATGCTATTGAGAGTGCCAAAAGAGTTCTCATACAATTCCTCTGAATGTTAAGCGACAACATATTGAGCGCTGCAGCTCCGCAGACGCCGCTCAGTCTCTCAAGCCAACCTGATTCTCTGAGGTTTGATTGCGCAACACCTCAGCCAAAGCCATTTCCACTTGGAGCATACGCTCGTCTTGTTTGGTAATGGCATCATGTAAAGCGATGAGCTCTGCTTTCTGCTGAGCAATCTGGCTATCTTTTTTAGCCATTTCTTCAGCGATTTTCGCTTTCTGATCTTTCGTCACCGTCGTCAATACCGCCACGATATCCATGGGAGACAGGGACTTGTGGTCGTTCATGGCCACCAGGTCAGGCACCTCCTCTGCGATAAAGCCCATGTACTCTTCATCACCGGAGTTTTTATAGACATAGCGCACCGGTAACAGACCAGCCAGGGCCTTGTTCGCATCCTCGGCGCTCAAGGTTTGGATATTGTCCTTCAGTTCACGTGACGAGGCGTTGGTCCACACGCCCCCGGTGGTCAGACGTGCACCGTTCCACACCGCAATGGCATCCCCTGCAGGCACGGTATTCTGGCCTATCCCCAATTTATTGTCGGACGCCGTTTCGCTGAACACCCCGTACAGCAGCGGGCGGATGGTGTTGCCGGTGATGTAGAGTTTGTTGCTGGTTGTTTCAAACAGCCCTGCGCCTCTACCGAGAAAGACATTGTTACTGCCAGTCGCGTTGGCATAGCCGGCATAGGCACCTACTCCCGTGTTGTTAATGCCGGTGGTATTGCTGTAAAGCGCAACCGGGCCTAGGGCCATATTGCCAACACCGACCGTATTTTTGTACATGGACGAAGAACCCAGCGCGAGGTTGTTTGAGCCGGTGGTGTTGTTGAACATCGCCCCGGAGCCTATCGCCGCGTTGAAGTTGCCCGTGGTGTTAAATAGCAGGGAGAAGTAACCTACGGCTGTGTTCTCCTGACCAGTGGTGTTGGTTAACAGCGAATTCGCGCCAGTAGCTGTGTTGAGGCTGCCGGTAGTGTTGTTTTGGAGTGAACCCAAACCACTGGCCGTGTTGAAGTTGCCGATTGTGTTGTTTTTGAGAGAAGAATTTCCACTGGCCGTGTTGGATGTGCCGGTGGTGTTGCTGAAGAGTGAGCTATAACCACTGGCCGTGTTGTAGTTGCCGGTCTCGTTGGAAAAGAGCGAGTAAGCGCCGCTGGCCGTGTTGAAGCTTCCGATGGTATTCCTAGAGAGCGAATCAAAACCACTGGCCGTGTTGTAGTTGCCGGTGATATTACTAGAGAGCGAATCAGAACCACTGGCCGTGTTGTTACTGCCGGTGGAGTTGTAGGCGAGCGAAAACGTCCCACTCGCCGTATTGTAGGAGCCGGTGGTGTTGTTAAAGAGCGAATCATAACCACTGGCCGTGTTATCTTGGCCGGTGGTGTTTAGGTAGAGAGAGAAAGCACCATTGGCAGTGTTGTAGCGACCGGAGGTGTTGAACCGGAGCGTATTTTCGCCAAAAGCCGAATTCAAGTCCCCAGTCACAATCGGAAGTGCGCCGGTACCATATTTCGTATTTCCGGTTGCAGCCAATACCTGAATGGGGCCGAGTACTAAGGCGCTGGCAAAGGCGAGACAAATCGCTGTTTTTTTATTCGTTGTCATACGTAACATCCTCGGATTTCTGTTTATTTAAACGTATCGTTCGGATGCACTTAAAGACGAATCAGCATCCACGCGCACTTGCCCAAAAATCGCTACACCTGCCCTGAGTCTAGCCCCGTGTCTGACTCATTTACAACACCCAAAGGCCCATTCATAGGTGTGACCTCAAAGCGGGCACTAAAAACCTCGGACTAGAGGGGCTTCATTAGGGCGATTGGATTCAGTCTCTTGCGCCAACCCTATTCTCTGTGGACTGATTGCGCTGCACTTCAGCAAGCGCCATTTCCATCTGAAGCATTCGTTCTTCGTTGGCCCTATCCATCTGCAACATGTGATCTTCTTGCTTGGTAACAGAATCGCGTAGAGCAACAATCTCTGCTTTCTGTTCAGCAATCTGGCTATCCTTTTCGATCATCTTCGCCGTTTGATCTTTCGTCACCGTCGTCAATACCGCAACGATATCCATGGGTGACAGCGACTTATGGTCGTTCATGGCCACCAGGGCAGGCACCTCCTCTGCGATAAAGCCCATGTACTCTTCATCACCGGAGTTTTTGTAGACATAGCGCACCGGTAACAGACCAGCCAGGGCCTTGTTCGCATCCTCGGCGCTCAAGGTTTGGATATTGTCCTTCAGTTCACGTGACGAGGCGTTGGTCCACACG
>JANNXP010000136.1:0-7347 GCA_031409615.1 Haliea sp.
TGGCGGGACGCCCATACGCAGCAGCTCGCCGGACGTGGTGCGCGCCATGTCGACCGAGCTGTGGCTCGACTTCCTGGGTATCAGCATGGACCCGAAGCGAGCCGAAGGCATCAACTTCACCATCAATCTGGTTACCCCCGATAACGGTGAGAAGTATCTGGTGGAACTGAGCAACGCCACGCTGACCAACATAGAAGGGCAGCAGGCAAAAAATCCTGATCTGACCATCACCGTTAACCGCGCCGACCTCAACCAGGTGATGATGGGCGTCAGTTCCTTCGACGACCTGATCAAGGCTGGCAAGGCCAGGTTTGACGGTGACCGTAAACCGTTCGATCAGTTGCGCGGCCTGATGGTCTCGTTCTCTCCGAACTTTGAGATTCTTCCGGGCACAGCGCCAAAGGTGCCGACCAAGGGCTTGGCACCGTTAGTGCTGCCTGACCAGATGGATGGCGACTGATGTTACGCTCGCATTACTACGCTAGACGCTGTAGGCTATTCTTTGACTACAGCATGAACATTTTTTTCACCTAGAGAGGAGTTGGTGGTTATGGAAAACGTTTGGCAATCGTCCTTATTGATCCTTGAAGTATTTATTTTTTTCGCCTATTTGATAGTGCTGTTTCACATTATTTCTGATTTGTTCCGCAGTCACGAAATCGGCGGTTTTGGCAAAGCGTTGTGGATGCTGGGCCTGATTTTTGTGCCATTCCTCACCGCGCTTTTCTACCTTCTCAGGCATGGCCGTGGTATGGCGCAACGGCAGCAGCAAGCCGTCGAGCGCGTTAAAGCAGATACTGATAACTATATACGCCAAGTTGCAGGTAAGTCACCGGCTGATCAAATCAGCGATGCCAAGGCATTACACGATGCAGGCACCATCACGGCAGCGGAATTTGCGCAACTGAAAGCCAAGGCACTTTCTTAATCAATGTATTGATCCAATCAGTATGTTGAAACGTAGCATCACCGAGGAGAATAATATGACCCCGATCCGCAATCTGTACGTGGTAATCGTTTTACTGTGCGCTGCGACCCTCGCGGCTTGCACCCAGACCGCGCCCGTCGATGAATGGGATGGCCTTGTCAGGCGCCCCGCTACGCGGGTAGATGCCGTCTTCGTCAAGCCGGATGTCGTTATCGGTGATTTTACCAGCGTGCTGCTGGATCCGGTGCAGGTCAGTTTTGCCAGTAACTGGGATCCAAACCGCGGCGTAAGAAATCCCGCCGCGCGCCTGAATGCCAGTGACGTGGCCGCGATACAGACCGGGTTGGCCTCCATGTTCCGCGAGACGTTCAGCGCCGACCTGGCACGTAGCAATTTCCAGTTGGTGGAACAGGCCGGACCGCAGACGCTGCGGGTCAGTGCTGCTATTGTCAATTTGTTTGTAACGGCACCGGAGACCATGACGGCTGGTCGCAGTCGCACCTTCACCGCCAATTCCGGACAGATGACCCTGGTTGTCGAATTGCGCGACTCTGTTACGGGTGAACTGCTGGCGCGCGCGGTCGACACACAACGCGGGCGGCAAACCGGTTCCATGAGTTTCACCAACAATGTGACAAATACGGCAGACGCGCGCCGCGCCATCAATACATGGTCAAGCGCACTGATCCAGGGCCTCAACGATTTATACAACAGGACCAACTAGCGCGATCTGTTTGACGTTGGGATGCGGCTGCAGTTGTTGCGGCGGCCGCCTGGTCGAGTAGCGGGAAGCTGTGGCCCACTTCGCGTGAAGAGCCGCAACAGGACTTAAGAAAATGTTGAATTCGACGCTGAAGTTCATGCGCCAAGGGAAACGCATCCCTGCCAAGAGCTCGGGCACTGTTTTTGAGTGGGTCATCGCAAGTACATTCGTCGCGATGTCGGGGCTGGCGATGGCTGCGGCGCCATCCACCGAGCCCGATCGCAGGGTGCTGCCGCTGGCCGAGCCAGCCCGGCAGCCTTCGACCGTACTTGATGTCCGTGATGCCACTGCGCCGCCGCTGTTTGAAGTTAAAGCGCCCGCTGGTGCGCCGAATGTCCTGCTGATCATGATCGATGATCTCGGTTTCGGCGGCACGAGTGAATTTGGCGGCGTGGTCTCAACGCCGAATTTCGACGAGATTGCCCAAGCGGGGATCAAATACAACAACTTCCATACCCAGGCGACCTGCTCACCGACCCGGGCGTCGCTGCTCAGCGGGCGCAACCACCACGTTGCCAACATGGGCGGCATCGCTGAAGCAGGCACCGCATTCCAGGGCAACACGACCCAGATTCCTAACGAGGTGGCGTCCATTACCCAGATGCTCCGGCTGAACGGGTTCAGCACGGCGGCATTCGGCAAGTGGCACCAGACCCCGCCGTGGGAGACCAGTGTGTCGGGCCCCTTCGATCGCTGGCCGACGGGTCAAGGCTTTGACAAGTTCTACGGCTTTATCGGATTTTCGACCAATCATTGGTCGCCGGCAATCATCGATGGTACGGCTCGCGTCGAGCCTCCGAACAAACCGGAATACAATTTCCTGACCGACATGACCGATCAGGCGGTGGACTGGATCAGTTTCCAGAAGGCCATGACACCCGACCGCCCGTTCTTTGTGTATTTTTCCCCCGGCGCCGTCAGGGCTCCGCACCATGTCCCCGAGCAATGGAGCCAGCGCTGGAAAGGCAAGTTCAATCTGGGCTGGGATGAAATGCGCAAACAGCAGCTGGCGCGCCAGATCAAGCTTGGCGTTGTTCCCAAGGGCACCGGGCTAGCGCCTCGACCTGCGGCATTTCCAGCATGGGATTCCCTCAGTGCCGATGAGAAACGCCTCTTTGAACGGCAGGCGGAGGTATTCGCCGGCTTCGTCGAATTCACGGACCACGAAATTGGGCGCGTCATCGACGCCATACGGGAGACCGGCCAGCTCGACAATACACTGGTGATATTCGTCGCAGGCGATAACGGCAGCGGTGCAGAGGGCGGGCGCAACGGCACTGCCAATGAATTTACCTACTTCAATAATGTGCAGCCAACCGTTGATGAACTGCTCCCCCATATTGATGATTGGGGCGGACCGAAGACGTTGCCCCACATGGCCGGTGCGTGGGCACAGTTGTTCAACACGCCTTACGAGTATGTAAAACAGGTGGGCTCGGATTACGGTGGCACCAAGGTCGGCATGGCGATCAGCTGGCCCAAGGGTGGCGTTCCCGCAACCGGTGGGTTACGCCAGCAGTTTGCCCATGTCATCGACGTAGCGCCCACCATCCTCGAAGCCGTCGGCCTGCCTGAGCCGACCACCGTGAATGGCACGAAACAGCGGCCCATGGATGGCGTCAGCATGGTTTACACATTCAAGGATGCAGCTGTCGCCGGGCGTCACCAGACCCAGTATTTCGAGATGTTCGGGAACAGGGCAATCTACCATGATGGCTGGCTGGCCCGGGTTGTTCACAACGCCCCATGGGATCCGCAGCCGAGAAGCTCACTGGAAGACGGTACTTGGGAGCTCTACGACACCGATAAGGATTTCAGTCTGACCAATAACCTGGCGGCACAGAATCCAGAAATGCTTGAAGAGCTGCAGCAGTTGTTCATGGCCGAGGCCAGCCGCAATTTTGCCCTGCCATTGGATGATCGCACCCTCGTACGCGCGGTGCCTGCACTGGCCGGGCGTCCGGATTTAATGGCAGGCCGCAGCTCACTGTCATTGGCCGAAGGCATGACCGGAATGCCTGAGAATGTTTTTATCGACATCAAGAACAGGTCCTTTTCCATCACGGCCGATGTTGTGATTCCGGACAATGGTGCTAACGGCGCACTTCTGGTTCAGGGCGGCCGTTTCGGCGGATGGGCTTTAACTCTTAAGGATGGCGTCCCCGCCTTCCACTACAACTTTCTCAACCGACAGCGCTATACCATCGCAGCCGACAAGCCGGTTCCAGCCGGGAAGGCAACTATCCGATTTGATTTCGCCTATGATGGTGGCGGTCCGGGCAGGGGCGGTAAAGGCAGCCTCTATGTCGATGGCACATTGGTTGCCGATGGCCGCATTGATAGAACGCAGCCCTTGCTATTTTCCGCCGACGAAACGGCGGATGTCGGGATTGACCTGGGTACGCCCGTGGTTGAGGACATCGGCGCTGGCCAGCAGTCGCGCTTCACCGGAGAAATTCCACGCGTGACGGTGACGATCAAACCGTCGACGTGAGCCAGGCGCCAATATCAACGACATGATCTTATTTTCGCATTAGGATTCACGCGTCAATGACGCACTATTTTTCACACCCATAACTATCCGGAGAGTTTGCCTATGAACATTACCCGATCGATCGTCGCTGCAACCATGCTGGCTGCTGCAACTCTGATGACCGCGTGTGAAACGACCAACAATAGTGGCACTTTCGCCGGCAGCGAGGCCGGACGTGCGCAATCAGTGCAACTGGGCATGGTCTACGCCGTGCGTGATGTCAGCATACAGAATGCCCCGAGTCGCGTCGGCACCGCCACAGGTGCCGCGCTCGGTGGTATTGCCGGGAGCGCCCTGGGCAGCAGCAACCGCACCAACGCCGCTGGCGCCGTGGGCGGTGCCGTGGCCGGGGGTGCGGCGGCGAACGCCATGACCCGCTCCACTACCGCTGGTGTTGAGGTTACTGTGCGTCTGGAAAGCAACCAGCTGATATCGGTGGTGCAGGCCGGCTCGCCCAATGAATTTCGCGTCGGCGATGCTGTTAGGGTAAGCTCCGATGGCATCACCACTCGCGTGGTGCGCAACTGAGGATGTGTTCCTGTTGCACCAAAAAACGTTACACCGAGGAGACCTTTCCGTGTCAATGAATCTCGCCGCCAGGCGCACTGGTAATCTGCCCACTATGAGCGCGATCATTGCCTGCGCTGCCATGATTCTGTTATCTGCCTGTCAGCGCGGGCAGGACGAAGAGGTTGCGGAGATTCGCCCGGTGCGCGTGATTACCGTAGAGGACCGTGCCAGCAATGGCAGTGTGTCACTGACCGGAACTGTGCAGGCGCAGAGCGAGATCAATCAATCGTTTCGCATCGGCGGTCGCGTGGTCGAGCGCCTGGTGGACGTTGGCGACACAGTAAAACCGGGGCAGCTGGTGGCGCGCCTGGATCCACAGAATGAGGAGAGCGGCCTGCAATCGGCGCGTGCCCAACGTGTTGCCGCAGGGGCGCAGTTGGTCGAGGCGCAAAACAACCACACACGCATGCGCGACCTGGTCGCCGAAGACGCAGTGCCGCGCGCCTCATTCGATCAAGCCGTGGCGGTGCTGCAAACCGCGCAGTCGCAGGTTGAGTCAGCACAATCGCAGGTGAGCCTGGCGGAGAATCGCCTGAGCTACACACGGCTGGTCTCAGAAGTGGCGGGCGTGGTGACAGAGCGCGGGGCTGAGCCCGGCGAAGTTGTAGCGGCGGGGCGCATGATCATCCAGGTCGCGCGCGAGGCTGCCCGCGATGCGGTGTTCGGCGTGCCCGCGCAGATCAAGGACAATGCCCCGGAGAATGCGGATATCACCATAGTACTGACCAGCGACCCAACTATCACGGCCAAAGGCCGGGTGCGCGAAATGTCACCGCGTGCCGACCCGGTCACTGGCACCTTCGCGGTCAGGGTGGCGCTGCTGGACGCGCCCCCGGCGATGCGCCTTGGCACTACGGTCACTGGAACCATGAAGTCCGATTCCACCATCGGCATCGAGATCCCGGCGTCGGCCCTGGTGCGTGCAGACGGGAAATCTGCCGTTTGGGTAGTTGACCCTGCAGCCCTGACCGTCTCGATGCGTAACATCGAGGTGCAGGCACAGGATCCGGACAGTGTGCAGGTCGGGTCTGGCCTGAACGCGGGCGATCTGGTGGTGACTGCCGGTGTGCATGCGCTGCGTCCCGGCCAGAAGGTGAGCTTGCTGGATGCGACGCAGTCGTGATCGGCCCGAACCTGTCGGAGTGGGCGCTCTCCAAACGCTCATTAGTCGTCTTCCTGATGATTGTCGCGGTAGTTGCAGGCGCTCTCTCTTTTAAAAACCTGGGGCGCGGGGAAGACCCGGCCTTTACCTTCCGCACCATGGTGGTGGGTGCTGCCTGGCCCGGCGCGACCGTTGAGGAAACCCTGCTGCAGGTCACCGAACGTCTGGAGCGCACGCTGCAGGAAACTAACCATCTCGACCGCGTGCGCAGCTACACCACGGCGGGCCAGACCACAATTTTCGTTGACCTGAAACAGTCCACACCAGCCGCGGCTGTACCTGACGTCTGGTATCAGGTGCGTAAGAACATTGGTGACATGCGCCAGACGCTGCCCACCGGTGTGGTCGGGCCGTTCTTCAACGACGACTTCGGCGATACCTTCGGCATCATCTACGCCTTCACTGCCGACGGCTTCACCTTCCGCGAGCTACGCGATTACGTTGAAGCAGCTCGCTCCCGCCTGCTGCAAGTGCCCGATGTTTCCAAAATCGAAGTGCTGGGTGCGCAGGACGAGCAGATCTTTATCGAGTTCTCCACCGAAAAGCTGGCCGGAATGCGGCTCGACCTGGCGACTATCCTGGCTTCCTTGCAGGCGCAGAACGCGGTGCGTCCGGCAGGCGTGATGCAGACTGACCAGGAGCGCGTGTTCCTGCGCGTCAGCGGTGCGTTCGATGAGGAGAGCGACATTGAGGCACTGACGATTGTGGCGGGTGATCGCATTTTTACCCTGGGTGACATCGCCACCGTGCGTCGCGGCAACGTCGATCCACCGCAACCCATGTTCCGCGTGAATGGGCAACCCGCCATCGGCCTCGCCATCGCCATGCGCGACGCCGGCGACATTCTCGCGCTGGGCGATAATGTCCGCGCCGAGATGGCCGACTTCAGCGCGACGCTGCCGATTGGGATCGAACCCACGCTGGTCGCTGATCAAGCCGTCACCGTGGATGTCGCCATCAACGATTTTATGATGTCACTGTGGCAGGCGATTATCATCATCCTGGTCTGTAGTTTTGTCGCCCTGGGTATGCGCCCGGGGGCCGTGGTCGCACTGGCGATCCCATTCACGCTGGCCATCGTGTTCGCCGTGATGGACTTTGCGAATATCGATCTGCACCGTATTTCCCTCGGCGCCCTCATCATCGCCCTGACCCTGCTGGTCGACGATGCGATGACCACGGTGGATGCGATGATTCGCCGTCTCAGCGCCGGTGATACCAAAGACCAGGCCGCGACCTTCGCGTATCGCACACTCGCGGCGCCGATGCTGATCGGCACACTGGTTACGATCGCAAGCTTCGTGCCGATCGGTTTTGCGCAGAGCTCCGCGGGCGAGTACACCTTTTCGATTTTCTCGGTGGTGGGCATCTCGCTCATCGTTTCGTGGCTG
>JANNXP010000137.1:0-2157 GCA_031409615.1 Haliea sp.
CTGTACCAATCGGTGACGAACACCGCGTCGAGTTCACGCACCACCGGCCCTTCGAGGCGCACCATAAGTTCGCGCCAGTGCAGGCCGCGCGCAACATTCTTCGGTTTGAGATAGCTGGACTCAATGAGGTTTTGTGAACCAGTGAACCCGACCCGCCCGTCGATCACCAGTAGCTTACGATGATTGCGCAGGTCGGGGCGCTGCCACTGGCCGCGCCAGGGCCGCAGCGGCAACATGGCATACCATTTTGCCCCCATCGCCTGCAGCACACCCTGGGTTTTGGCGCGGTGCGGAAACATGAAACCCGAGACGTGGTCGGATAACACACGCACGGTGACACCACGTTGCACCGCCCGTTCGAGTGCAGCGAAAAACAGTTTGGTGGTGTCATCGCGCACCAGGATGTAGAACTCGACGTGCACGTAGTCAACGGCGGTGTCGATGTCCTGCACCATGCGCTCGAAGGAGCCCTCATAGTCCTTAAGCAGGATGGCGCTGTTCCCGCCCACCATGGGCAGAGCACCCAGCTCCACATTCATGTTGACAGCCGAACCCAGCCAGACTGGCCACTCCTCGCGGTGGCTCACCAGCCCGAGGCCTTGGGTGCGAGCGATGATCAGGTCGTTGACCTCGCGCTGCTTGTCGCGCCGTGCCTGCGGCAGCCGCCCTGCCCCCACTAGCAGAAACCAGAGCACGCCAAGGAAGGGGATGAAGATAATGGCCAGCACCCAGGCGACCGCCGCCGAGGGACGGCGATTGGCAGAGATGAGCACCGTTGCGATAAAACCGATCACCACATGGGCGATCAGCGCGGCCTGCGCGATGAACTCGGTTGGCATCATAGCGCGCTCACATGGCTGGCCGGGCACCGACGGGCAAGACGTGTACCATGCGGGATCCTTTTGTCACATTAAAAAATTACAGGGGCTGCATCAGAAGGTGATGTTGCCGGTCGCCAGACCGTATACACCGTAGATACCGGTGGCAACGATAGCGCCAAAGGTAACCCAGTCCGAGGACTTGTCAAAGACCGGCTTGCCCTGCTCGCGCCGCGCAATGAAGTACAGCACCGTACCTGGCGCAAACAGTACCGCGGACAGCAGGATGAACTTCAGGCCACCGGCATAGATCATAAATAATGTATAGGCCACGGCGAACGAGGCCAGGATCAAATCGCGCCGCCGCTCTTCGGGCCGCACGTCGTAGGTTTCACCGCGTTTGGCGAGCATCAAGCCATAGGCGGCCACGAACAGGTACGGGATCAGTGTGGTGGCACTGGTCAGGTTCAGCATCAGCGAAAACGCCTCACGCGACCAGTAGGTCGAGATGACCAGCAGCTGAATGATGATGCTGGTGCACCACATCGCCACCACCGGCACATTATTCTTGTTCACTTTGGCGAAAGCGCTGGGCATATCCTTCGATTTGCCGGCGGCGAACATCACTTCGGCACAGATCAGCGCCCAGGACAGGTAGGCACCTAGCACCGTCATCAATAGCCCCACGCTGACGAATACCGCGCCCCACGGCCCGACCACGGATTCGAGCACCGCAGCCATCGACGGCTGGCGCATCCCTGCAATGTCGGCGCGCGCCAGCACGGAGTAAGGCAGCAAAGTCACCAGCACCATGAGGGCGGTGACGGTGATGAAGCCTAGTACCGTGGCCTTACCGACATCGGCGCGTTCCTTGGCGAAACGTGAAAAAACACTGGCGCCTTCGATGCCGATAAACACAAATACTGTCACTAGCATCGTCCCCTTGACCTGCTCGAACAGCCCATTGGTCAGGTCGCCGCCGTAGACGTTAAAGCGGAACAGGTCCATCTCAAAGGCAAACATCAGGATCACGATAAACACGATGATGGGGATAATCTTGATCACCGTGAACACGCTGTTGATCGCCACCGCCTGCTGCACACCACGCAAAATCAGGAAGTGGAATAGCCAGATACCGATCGAGGCGACACCAATGGCGATCACCGTGTTGCCATCGCCGAAGACCGGGAAGAAGGCGCCCAGCGTCGATTTGATCAACACCCAGTACGACACGTTACCGATACAGCTGCCTATCCAGTAGCCGAAGGCCGACAGGAAGCCCGGGTAGTCGCCAAAGCCTTCCCGGGCATAGGTATAAATGCCTGCATCGAGATCGGGG
>JANNXP010000138.1:0-11957 GCA_031409615.1 Haliea sp.
CATCAGCACCGGGTCGGGTGCGTCGGTTAAAATTGTCCTGTCCGACAACAGTGTGCTGGACCTGGATGGCGACTCCGAAATCCTGATCAGTGATTACAGCTTCGATGCCGCAGCCCCCGAAGCTAACACCAGCAAGGTCGACATACTCGCGGGCACCCTGCGTTACGTCAGCGGCGCCATTGCCAAAGACGATCCAAAAAACATCAGCTTTACCGCAGGCAATTCCACCATCGGGGTGCGAGGAACGTTTATCAGTATTTCCGTCGATCCCAAGCCTGAGAAGTAATCAGTGCGTGTACTCGTCAAATCCCTCTTCCTGCTGACCCTGCTGGTCACGGGAGCCACCAGCGCCTGGTCGGCTGATGGCCGCATTTTGAGTTTTGAGGGCGATGTGCGGGTCAATGGAAAACCGGTAACCACTAATACCGAATTGAATAGCGAGGATACGATCGTCACGGCCGCTGGCGCGTCGGTCAAGATCGTGCTCTCTGACAACAGCGTGCTGGATATCGACAGCGGCACCGAAATCACGCTGAGCGATTACAGCTACAACCCCTCCGCACCCAAGGAGAACAAGAGTGAGATCAGCGTGGTCGAGGGGACACTGCGTTACGTCAGCGGCCTGATCGCCAAGGAAGATCCGAGCAACATAGGCTTTACCGCCGGCAATTCCACCATCGGAGTGCGCGGCAGTTTCACCGGAATAGACGTCGAAGGCGCCACGGTGAATGTCGAGGCCATGATCGGCGAGGCCACCCTCATTCGCAATGATGACGCAGACCAAAAAGATACCATTGTGGTGCCTCCGGGAAAGGCAACCCAGATCGACCCGAAAACCGGCAAGACCATCGTCGCCATTTCTAACGCGCCCAACGCGGTCAATAGCGTGGTGCAGGCTATAGCTGCAATATCCCCGGATGCCGACCGCAGGCTGCCCGGGGATGAAGGTTGCAGCCAGAGTGACAGACCCCTGCGCAGCAAGGCCGTGCCGGATGTGAACCCGGAGCTCTCGGCCGCGATCAAGGCGCAGCTGGCCGCTCTGAGCAAAGGCGAACTCATGATGGTGATGGCGGTGTTGATCAACAACGCCAATCACCTGTGCATCGATTCGTCCACCGTGGCAAACACGATCACCAAGATCGCAGCGGTACGCCCCGATGCAGTGGCCGAAGTGGTCGTTGTGGCGAAGTTGCTGGACCCGCCCAATGCTGAGAAGTTTACCGAATCCGCTACCGCGCCGCCTACAGTGCCGCAAACGCCGCCACCGGTGAGACCCACCGAGCCGCCCATCAATAATGTCATTCCACCTGGAGGTGGTACGCCTCCGAGCCCCGAATAACGCCTAACGGATGTCAGCAGGCACGGGGCTGATGCAAGAAACGCGCACATGAAGCAGTACTTTTCCAGAAATCGGTCCAGGATTGGGCTGGGCATCCTCTTCACGCTCATTGCACTGTGGCTGCAGATGTCCGGCGCAGATTCGAGCCGCACCATTATTAACCGCCTGGACTATCTCGCCTACGATATACGCCTCAACCTGACCCTGCCCGACCACCGTGCGCCCGACGCCTCCAAGGTGGTCATTGTCGACATCGACGAAGCCAGCCTGCGGGCCGAGGGGCGCTGGCCGTGGAGCCGGCAGAAAATGGGCGAGCTGGTCACAGCGCTAAAACGGGCCGGCGTACATACGATCGGATTTGACGTGGCGTTTGCCGAATCCGAGCGCAATGTGGCGCAGGAGTTGATCGCAGCGGCCACAGCATCGGGCAAACTGGCGCATCAGGACTATCTGGAGCAGTTGATTCCGGACATGGACCGGGACCTGGCGTTCTCAAAATTGCTCGTGGGCCAGAACATCGTTCTAGGGTTTCTGTTACACGCCAGCGGGGAGGAGTCGGTGGGCGCGCTGCCGTCGCCCTGGTCGGTTGTCTCAGAAGCACAGCGCGGCACCCTGACCGTACCCATGATGTCCAGCCACACGGGCAATATGCCGCTGTTGCAGAAAGCGGCAACCCACGGCGGCTTTCTCAACACCACCATGGATGCCGATGGAGTGCTCAGGAGCACGCCACTGATTCTGGGGGACGACGATATGATCTTCCCCTCGTTGTCGCTGGCGATGGCCCGCCGCTATACCAAATCACTCCGTTTCAAAATCGATACGGCGCATGCCGGCGCGACAGAACGCGTGACCGGGCTGTGGCTTGATCGCACGCTGATACCCACCGATCAGTATGGGCGGGTATTGATCCCGTACACCGGCAGACGCGGCGGCGTTCCTTATATCTCGGCTACCAAGATTGTTCGCGCAACCGCCCCCGATGAGTTCCCGCTACTCACCAACGCTGCGGTATTGATTGGGTCGTCTGCACTGGGACTATCAGACCTGGTGAGCACGCCCACCGGTCCCACCTTTCCCGGGGTTGAAGTTCACGCCACGGTGCTGGAGCGAATTCTGTCGGGCAAACCCTTCCCCCGCGTACCGGACTGGGCCAATGCCGCCAATGCGATCGCGATTGCGGTATCGGGATTGCTCCTGACCTTTTTGTGCCCCGCCTTCGGCGCCCTGGCCATCACCATTTTTGCGGTGTTGGCGATTGCACTGATCATCGGCGGCAATGCCTGGCTATGGACGTCAGCGCAATTGGCACTGTCGCCAGTGATGCCGCTGTTCACGGTGACTGCCATAATCCTGATGAACATCCTGTTCGGGTATTTTACCGAGGCCAAACAGAAGCGGCAGGTGCGCAAGGCGTTCAGTTCCTACATGGCCCCGGCCCTGGTCGATCAGTTGGTAGCCAATCCCGATGGCCTGCGGTTAAACGGCGAATCCAGAGAGATGTCATTCCTGTTTTCCGACATTGAAGGTTTCACCTCCTTCACCGAGACCGCCAGTCCTGAGTTGCTCGTGTCGGTACTGAATGAGTACCTGGACGCCATGTGTCGCGCGGTTATGGAGCACGGTGGCACCATCGACAAGATTGTCGGCGATGCCGTGGTAGGCATCTTCAATGCCCCTCTCGATCAACCGGACCATGCGGAGAAAGCCGTGCAATGCGCGTTGGCCATGGACAGCATCAGCCGCAATTTTATCGCTAAAATGAACGCGCGCGGCATGGCGTTTGGCGTTACCCGGATCGGCGTCAATACCGGGCGTGCCATCGTGGGGAATTTCGGTGGCAGCGGGCGCTTTGACTATACGGCACACGGTGATGCCATTAATACTGCCGCGCGCATGGAGGGTGTCAACAAACACCTTGGTACCCAGATTTGCATCTCAGGGACCACGGTCGCGCAATGCCCCAAGCATTTTTTCAGGCCGGTTGGCGCCTTGATTCTTAAAGGCAAAACAGAAGGTATAGAGGCGTTCGAACCGATGACGGAAGCCGCGTCGCGGACGCCGCTCACGGCCAGATATCTGGAGGCGTTTGCACTATTGAGGCAGGCAGATTCCGGCGCCATAGAACTGTTCACCGCGCTCAAGGCAGACTTTCCCGATGATGCCTTGGTAACGCTGCACTACGATAGAATCATCACCGGGATCCTGTCCTCCACTATTGTACTTGCGGAGAAGTAACATTCAGCGCCGTACTGAAACATTCAGGCACTCACTGCGGGAGTTGACCGCTGATCGCGTCATATCGATCCTGCTGTCAGGGGTCATCGCAGGTATCGTCACACTGATTTCCAGCGTAAGTTTCGCCGCTCTGATCTTCAACGGCGCGCTGACACCGTACATCGCCTCGGGCATCACCATACTCATCGCCACCGCAGTCGTCACCGGGTCGGTGTACAGCCTGCTGAGCGCCGCGCGACCCGTGGTAGCGTTGCCGGACGATGACACCGCACCCGTGCTGGCGTTGATGGTCACCATGATCATCGCCGGCTTTCCCGAAGGCACCCCGGGAGACGTACTGTTCGTAACGGCATTTGGCGCCCTGGCCTGCGCTGCATTGCTTACCGGTATAGTGCTGACCGCACTGGGCTACTTCAAACTGGGTTCACTGGTCCGCTATCTTCCCTATTCGGTGATGGGCGGTTACTTTGCCGGAGCGGGATGGTTGCTTATACAGGGAGCGCTGCGCGTCGTCAGCGATCGCCCGCTGGCATCCGCGCAGGATTTTCTGGCTCTGCTTGACGCCGAGAGTGTGCTGCGCTGGCTGCCCGCATTGCTGGCAGCGGGCGGCATCCGCTGGACGGTACGCCGCTGGCACCAGTCACTGGCCATGCCAGCGAGCATGTTTCTGCTGATCACACTTTTTTTTGGGGTGGCGGCACTGGCTGGAATGGCCCCCGCTGAGCTGATGGACGATGGCTGGCTGGTGGGGCCTTTTTCCCAGATCGAGCCCACCCTGTTTGATCCCGTATTGTTCCAGCGCTCAGCCGACCTCGACTGGACGCTGGTGGTCGGGCACCTGAGCAGTATCGGCACGATTATCATGCTCAGCGCCGTTTCGCTGATGTTAACCGCCAGTGGGCTGTCGGTACTGCAACACAACAACTTCGATATCAACCGCGAGCTGATGGTGGCCGGCTTCGCCAATACCGTCAGTGGCATGGGTGGCGGACTCATTGCCCTGCCCTCTATGTCCCTGACCGAGCTGGCCATGACCGTGGGCGCTCCCAAGAGTCGGCTGGTCGGCCTGGTGGTGGCCCTGTTTTGCGCACTCATGCTGTTCTACGGCATGTCCCTTATTGCCTGGTTTCCCAAGATCGTCCTGGCCGGCCTGTTGATTTTCCTGGGCGTATCGCTGCTGGAGCGATGGCTGATCGAGGCTCGCAAGCAGTTGCCGCGACTGGAGTATCTGGTGGTCGTGGTTATCGTACTTGTCGTAGCGACGGTAGGATTCCTGGAGGGCGTTATGGTAGGCCTGTTGTGCGCCATCATACTCTTCGTTATCAACTACAGCCGAATCAATGTGGTGCGCTACGCACTGACCGGCAAAGAGCGCGGCAGTAACGTGGAGCGCAACAGCACAGAGGAAAAGTTTCTGCGCGAAAATGGCGCCCAAACACTGATTCTGAAATTGCAGGGTTACCTGTTTTTCGGCACCGCCGCCGCCCTGGCTCGTCGCATTGAGGAGCGCCTCGCTGACAAAGAACAACCACCGCTGCGTTACGCCGCACTGGATTTCGCCCAGGTCACGGAGATGGATTCCTCCGCCGCACTGAGTTTCATGAAATTGGCACAGGACGCATCCCAACACGATTTTTTTCTCCTGTTGACCGGCCTTACTCCAACGATGCACGAGCGCTTGATGGGTAGCTGGTTTGAAAATGAAAGCACGACCTATCTGCAGATCATGCCGGATCTCGATCGGGGGATCGAATGGTGCGAAGAGCGCATTCTGAAACAACTGTCCATAAGCGAGACGCATGAGGGTATTCTGCAGCAGCTTTTGCGGTACCTGCCCGGGCCTGATGACCACAAAATTCTGGAGAGCTACCTGGAGCAACGGAATGTTGAATGCGGCGATCAGCTGGCCCAGCAGGGTGACCCGTCCGATGAAATGTTTCTACTGCAAAGCTGCACTGCCTCGGTTTACCTGGATACCAGTTCGGGCAGGAAGCACCGGATTCGCCGGGCCGGCGCCGGAACCGTATTCGGGGAGGTGGGCTTCTATCTGGGCACGCCACGCACTGCCTCGGTCATTGTCGATACCCCTGGCGAGTTGTTTGTATTGAGCCAGGCCGCCAACACCCGGCTGGAGCAGGAGCACCCCCACATTGCGGCCGCTCTGCACAAGTTCATGATCCGCATAATTACCCGTCGACTGCAATTAACGACAACCACATTGCAGGCGGTACTGACCTGACAACATCAGGAACAAAGGAACGTACATTATGGATTGCCCAAAGTGTTTCATGTCGATGGAAGCCGTAGAGTTTGGCACCGATATCAAGGTCATGCGCTGCACTGGATGCTACGGTCTCTTCTGCAGGTGGCAAATGTTGACGCAGCTGCGGGAAGAATGGCTCTCTGATAGCGTGCTGGATAAGGGCAGCCCGGCAGTGGGAGCCCAGCACAATGCATTGCGGGATATTGCCTGTCCCGAGTGCGGCGCCACGATGGCTCGCGTCAAGGATAGTGAACAGGTGCATATTACGCTGGACAGTTGCCCCGACTGCGATGGTGTCTTTCTGGATGCGGGCGAACTAACGGATATGAAATCGCTTACCCTGATGGATCACGTGCGTCGATTGCTCTCTAGGCTTGGCAAATAGCGTAGCCCCCGAAACCCTGCTTGCGCAAGTCGGCCGTGTAGCGGGCAATATTGGTCTGAGCGGCAGTTTCCAGGCGATTTTTGAAAAACGGCGACTGGAACAGGCTGGGCCAGCTCTGCAACTCACTCAGGAAGCGCAGTTTTCCCTGATAATACTGGTCATCACTAACGCTTTGCGCCTCCATCCTGAGTGCGTTTGAGTCGGCCAGATAGCCCTGCCAGGGCAGACCAAAGCCGGACAGGTCTATGTCCACAACAAATGCAATCGCCGCATCCTTGGCCGCTCCGGCGTGTTGCGTCGCAACAATGAATTCGCAAACCCGGTCAATGAACGGTGCCGGCATGGTCGGCCCGGCAACCTCCCGGAAATAGGCGGCGCTGAGAATTTCGTTGTCCCTGGCTCCATAATGATAAATGATATCGTGGAACCAGATCGCCATCTCAGTGGCCTGCAGTTCCGCCAGATGATCTTTGGCGGCATCCAGTTCGCGCAGGCAGTGATTCAGGTGCCCGAGGGTATGGTAGTGGCGATGTGGCTCCGTATAATGCCGCTGCAGTTTCTGCCACACCGGCTCGACGTGCGCGCCGCCACATGACTGCCACAGCTTGCAAAAACGCTCGGTGAGTACTTTTTCGTCCACCTGATACCCCAACACTAAATCGGCCAATACGTAACGTCCGGGATTGTATGCACCCGCATAAGGCGCAGAGATTTTGATCCAAGGCTCACCGTTACAGACCGGCATCCATGACGTCGGTCGAGCTTAGCATAGGGGATTTGGCGGGGAAAAAATTTAATGGCAACTACGTCACAGTTTGCACACAGACGTTGTCGGTCGTGTTCAATGCTATGCAGTGGGCCCGGGTGCGTCCTGGCCGTCGCGCCGACCTCTGTTGCCGCCCGTCGCGGCACACTTGATCACGAACAGGCAGTGGCCGCAGAACAGTAGAAAGTAGGCCAGCAGGCTCAGATACTCGGGAAGGCCCTCCAGGGCCAGACCCAGGAAGGCGCAGATGGCGGCGTAGCCAAGCATTAGCCTTAGCGTTTGGCGGCGCCCCAGACCCCTATCGATCAGGGTGTAGTGCAAGTGGGAGCGATCCGCCTTCATCACTTTATGGCCCTGCCTGAAGCGGCGCAGCATCGTGGCCAGCATATCCATCAGCGGGACCGTCACCAACCACAGGGCCGTTACCGGCCGGATCAGCGCGTCATTGCCCTGGGAAAAAAACACCAGCGATGCGGTCACTAAAAAGCCGAGGGTCACACTGCCGGCATCACCAAGGAACATTTTTGGCAACACACGGTTGTTGGGGCCAATGTTAAACAACAGGAACACCCCCAAGGGCACCCACAGCAACAGCAGGGCATTGGCCATAGGGTGACCGGCCTGCACCGCCAGCAGATACAAAACCAACAGTGGCATGGCCAGGGTACCCGCGGCCAGTCCGTCGATCCCGTCGATCATATTGTAGGCATTGCTCAGCCCAGTCACTGCCAGTGCGGTGAGCGGCACAGTGAGCAGCAGCAGTGGAATATCACCCATGGCGAGCAGGCTGCCCACATTGGTGATCGCGATGTTGCCGTAGGTCGCGAGCAGGATTCCGCTGGTAAATCCGATGAGAAGCCGAGCGCTGGCACTGATATGGCGAAAATCGTCAAACACTCCCACGAGGAACACGACAGAAGCGATAACCAGCATCGGGTAGGTATAGGGCGCAATATCCAGGGCAAAGGTGCCGAACAGCAACGTGACAAATATCGCAATGCCGCCAGCAAGGGGCACTGCTCCCACATGTTGCTTGCGCTCATCCGGCTGATCCACCAGTCCCTTGCGGGCGCCGAGGCTCACTGTGATGCGCATAATCACCAGGGCAGCGACAAGGATTTGCAGTATCAGCACGGCGTCAGGTTCAGGGACGGTGTCCGTTGGGAGAGGTCGCATTATAGCGAACTCAGGTAATTGTTACTGTCCACATCTACGGAAATTCACCACTGCTGGCAGGTCGATTCATTCGATTCATTCAACAACGACGCTAGAGCAATCCCTCAAAATACCGGATCGTTTTGCGCAATCCCTCGTCCAGTTGGATACTGGGCTCCCAATGCAACCTCGATTTGGCCACATCGATGTTGGGCTGGCGCTGCAAGGGATCGTCACTGGGCAGGGGGCGAAACTCTATGCTGGATTTGGAATGGGTGAGTTCAATCACTTTTTCGGCGAGCTCCCGTATCGTAAATTCGTTCGGGTTGCCCAAATTTATCGGTCCAGTAACGTCATCGTCGGTAGCCATCAACCTGACAAAGCCCTCGATCAGGTCGTCCACATAACAAAAAGATCGCGTCTGCGAGCCGTCACCAAAGAGGGTAATAGGCTCCCCCCGCAGAGCCTGCATGATGAAATTCGACACAACCCGGCCATCGTTGGGATGCATATTGGGCCCATAGGTATTGAAAATACGGGCTACCTTGATCCGCAGTTGATGCTGCCTGTAGTAATCGAAGAACAGGGTTTCAGCACAACGCTTACCTTCGTCATAGCAGGAGCGCTCACCGATGGGATTAACGTGCCCCCAATAGCTCTCGTGCTGCGGATGGACTTGCGGGTCACCGTAGACCTCGCTGGTGGACGCCTGGAATATCTTGGCACGCGTACGCTTGGCCAGGCCGAGCATGTTGATCGCGCCATGTACACTGGTCTTGGTGGTTTGTACCGGATCATGCTGGTAGTGGACTGGCGACGCCGGACAGGCAAGATTGTAGATTTCATCCACTTCAACATACAGCGGGAAAGTGACATCGTGACGCATTAATTCAAAATTAGGCTTGCCCAGAAGATCGGCAATATTGTCTTTCACGCCAGTGAACAGATTGTCCACACAAATCACATCATGCCCCTGCTCCACCAGGCGCCGACAGAGGTGCGAACCCAGAAAGCCAGCGCCGCCCGTAACCAGTATCCGTTTTCTCAAATGCATAACGTTTTGCTACCCTCACGACATTGTGTGTTTGATAGTAGTGAAATACGCTGACTCGGGAAAGCACTGTCGGATCAATCGTTCAACGGGCTTCTGCGAGGGAATCCATTGACACATCGACACTGTTGTGGCGACCCAGCAGCTCTATCAGCAACGAAGCGCGACCCGCGCCGGTCACTGCCTGTAACACGCCGGTAAGACCGGCAAATGGTCCGTCCAATAGTTCCACGGCATCGCCGGGGCGATGTGGCCACTGGTCTGCGTGATGCTGGCGGGTCACGGGGTCCTCCAACTGTTGCAGGTAGGCAATCACGCTGTCGGGTACCGGCAGCAACTGGTAGCCAAAGCGCACCAGGCCTGACACCCCGAGGGTGGAGCGCACTGGCGCAAGGCTAGTCTGGTCCGGATCGACACGAATGAATACATAGCGCGGGAATAGGGGCTCCACCACCTTGGCCCACTTGTCTCGCTTGCGCTTGCGCAGTAGCACCTTGGGTGCATAGGTCTCAAAGCCCTGGCGCTGCAGGTGGTGCTGGGCTGCGACTTCCTGCCGAGTTTTAGTATGTACCGCGTACCAGTTCAGCATGGGGCCACGGTGCGATCAGCGAACTGGCCTGCCACCATTGCAGCCGGCGCCTCCAGCATCAGTCGCTGCGCCCGCTGTGCGCCGAACTGCCGCACAATGCTGTCGAATACCTGGCGCAGCACCGGGGGCCTGGCTTTGGCATTATGGCCGTCACTGGCCAGTACCGTTACCATATCGTGGGCCAGCAACTGCTGGGCAACGAACTGACTATTCGCGCCGAACTGGCCGATCACTGAACCAGCCGTAAGCTGTAACCAGCAGCCCGCTTCAATGAACGGCTGCAGCTGGTTAACATCCGTCATGATCTGCCGGTTGCGCTCCGGGTGCGCGATCAGCGGCCGGATACCGCGACCCAACAGCCACTCCACCAGCTCGTGGCTACCCGGAATAATGTGGCCATGGGGAAACTCCAGCAGCATGATCCGGTAGCCATCCACTGTCCCGTAAAAAGGAATGTCATTGCGGCCAACCTGATCGGGAATCAGCTCGGTCAGGCGCACTTCTGCGGCATAGCCCAACTGCAGTGGAATTTCGTGTTCATCAAGGGACTGCTGCAGGTTGTCGCAGGCCGCGCCAATCGATATGCGGTTGTTGTCCCAACGGCCGGGATGAATGTGCGGCGTAACTATCGCGCGCGTAATACCGTCTGCCACCGCCAATCGGCACAGTGCGAGAGATTCTTCCAGCGTACTGGGGCCGTCATCGATACCCGGCAGCAGGTGGCAGTGCAGGTCAATCATGCATTTTTAACGTGTTGGGTTTGTGCAGGTGTGTCAATGATGGTGCCCTGACGCGAAACACAAGCCGGTGGCCGGTGCGCTCTATTGTAGCCCATAATACGCCGACGCTTGAGCAGGATGTTCAATAGAGTGCAGTCTTCAGCCTATCGCAATATGCCTCATCACTATAGGGTGTACGGTATTACATTGGCCTGTGACACAGCGCTACCTGGACTGGAGGCGGCAACGGTCGCGCACGCAGATACTCCCGACATCCGCATCAGCATGGGATGTATTCCCCGCGGCCTCCAACACCTCATCGAGCGCCATGCCACCACGTACTACCGTGAGCCCGGCTATGAAGTGGGCGATCCGGCGCACGTGATCGTCAGTAGCGTACCGGGTGAACAGTATTATCACTTCATGTATGGGGAGGGCGTGGAGTTCCTGGTGGACACACAGCACGCAAGCGTCTGGTGTCGATGGCAGGCACCGCTGACGCTGGCAGACGCAGCCCTCTACCTGCTGGGTCCCATCATAGGATTCATGTTGCGCTGGAGCGGCACTACCTGCCTGCACGCGAGCGGCGTTCTGGTGCAGGGCAACGCACTGGTCATTAGCGGTGCATCCGGCGCAGGCAAATCGACGCTGGCGGCATCGTTTGCAGCGGTCGGCTATCCCATCCTGACTGACGATGTGTTGCCACTGACCACTATCAATGGCCAGATCCATACGCAGTCGGGTTACGGCAGGCTGCGTCTGTTCCCCAACTCGTTCAAAAACCTGGCGGGGCTTCCCGATGAACTGCCCCCGTTGGCCCCGGGCTGGGATAAATGCTTCCTTGACCTCACTGCAGGGAACTACACGTTCCATGGGGCGTGTGCCCCGCTGCAGGTGATCTATGTTATTGACTGGGGAGACAGCCCAACACCGTCCCCTGCCATCGCCCCGCTAGGCGTCACCGAGGCGATAGCCGTGTTGGCAGCCAATACCTACCGCAACGAGTTACTGAGTGCGGACATGCGCCGGCAGGAGTTCTATTTCCTGAGCACACTTGCTGCGACGGTGAAGGTCAGGAAACTATACCCTGTCGATGACATCGCAAGGATACCGCTGCTACGCGACATGTTGCTGGCTGATTTTGAGCAGGTGCGCGCACATGCGCCATTCACGTCTGCCTCGAGAGAACAGAGCGGCACGGGGCGATGAGCGGCTTCATCGCTGTCGTCAATACTGACGGCAAACCGGTTGACCAGGCGTTGCTCGAGACATTGACCGCGTCGCTCTACTTTCGTGGACCCGATCGTCAACAGGTGTGGATAGATGGATCGATCGGATTCGGCCATACCCTGTTTCGCACGACTGACGAAGCGCGTCACGAAAACCAGCCCGCGAGCCTCGATGGCAGGGTCTGGATCACCGGCTGCATCAGGGTCGATGCGCGCGCGGATT
>JANNXP010000139.1:0-20408 GCA_031409615.1 Haliea sp.
CTTTTTATCACGCGGCCAAAGACCTTTTTCGGTCAGTTGGTCAAGTAAGTTTTTATCAATCGTTTTAGGTTGATTTTCGGTAACACGAATGTGTGTAACTTCAGCCGGTTTATCGATGACGCTACCGGCCGCACCCTGCTCAGTGGCGGTGTCGGCCAGATTTACTACCTCAAGGACCGCGAGGTACAACTGCTACAGGGGGAGCCACCGCAGGAGGATTGGGGCTCGGAAATCGCCGGGGATCTGGAATTTACACCCAACGAAAAGGTGGGCCTGCTCGGCAGTATGGTGTGGGATCCCTTCGCTGACAATCTCAACGCCGGCTTTGTTGCGGCCAGTTACAAAACGGATTACGGCAGTATCTTTAACCTGGGCTACGCCTACCGCCGCCCGCTCACCGTCGTCAATACCGAAGCATTGACCGAGCAAGCCAGTGCTTCGGGTTACCTGCCGCTGGACAACAACTGGAGCGTGTTCGCCGCCATCAACTACTCCTTGGAAGACAATATCAGCGTGGAAGATATGGTCGGTGTCGAATATGATACCTGCTGCTGGACCGTGCGCCTGCTGCAGTTGCGTTACTACAACAACGTATCCGGCGTGGTGACCGATTTCAGCAATCCCGATCTTGAACGCGACAGTACCGTGCAGTTTCAATTTCTGCTCAAGGGCATGGGTGGTTTCGGCAACCGGATTACCAATATCATGCAGGACATGATTCGAGGTTTCGACGAACGTGAATATTAAGACTCTACTACTGGCAGCAAGCCTGAGCGGCACCCTCTTCACCGGAGCCCCGGTGCAGGCCGTAACCCAAGTCGTCGATCAGGTGGTGGCCATCGTCGATGACGACGTTATCATGGCCAGTGAGCTGCGCGAGCGCGTTACCGGCGTGACGGCGAACCTCCAAGCGCGGGGTATTAAGATGCCCGCGGAGGATGAACTGGTCCGGGAAACCTTGGATCGACTGATTCTCGAGAGCATCCAGATCCAGAAAGGCACACGTGCGGGCGTGCGCATCACCGACGAACAGCTCAATGGCGCGGTGCAGCGCATCGCCGCCCAGAATCGTATGACGCTTGACCAGTTTCGCCAGGCCCTCGAGCAGCAGGGCCAGTCCTATGACGCTATGCGCGAACAGGTGCGCAGGGAAATGATCATTCAGCGGGTGCAGGCCGGTAACGTCAATCAGCGTATCCAGATCAGCGATCAGGAGGTGGGCAACTTCATGGCCACACAGGAAGGCCAGGCACTCTCACAGTCTGAATTCCACCTGCTCCACGCGCTGTTGCCGATAGCGCCCGGCGCTCCCGACAGCGAGGTTGCAGCCGCCACCGCGCAGGTCGATGCGGTAGTGCAGCGTATTCGTGCCGGCGAATCCTTTGAGCAGGCCGTTCGTGCCAGTACGTCGCCCTACGCCTTCACCGGCGGCGATCTGGGTTGGCGCAAGCTGGAAGACCTGCCCTCACTGTTCACCGAGATCGCCCCGCAGCTGTCGCCCGGTCAAACGGCCGATCCGATTCGCTCAGAAAATGGTTTGCATTTGCTCTTTTTGGAGGCCGTGCGCGGCCCTGATCAGGTGGTGGCCCAGACCAAAGCGCGCCATATTCTGGTCAAGCCCTCGGAAATAATGACCGACGACCAGGCCCGCGATCTGGTGGCTAGCCTGCGGTCTCGCGCCCTCGCCGGAGAAGACTTCGCCGATTTGGCCCGACAGTACTCCCAGGATATCGGCTCTGCCCAGGAAGGCGGTGAACTGGGCTGGACCAGCCCCGGGCAGATGGTGCCGGCGTTCGAGGCCGCCATGACCAGCACCGCCGTGGACCAGATTTCGGCACCGGTAAAGACGCAGTTCGGCTGGCATATTGTGCAGGTAGAGGGTCGCCGCGAGGCGGATATGAAGGATGAGGCGACCCGCGCCAAAGCCACAGACTATGTGCACAACCGCAAATACCAGGAAGAGCTCGACGCCTGGCTGCGGCAAATTCGCGATGAAGCGTTTGTCGACATAAAGTAGGTCTCCCAGTATGGCGGTTGCCCGGATAGCCATCACCGCAGGTGAGCCCGCGGGTATCGGGCCAGACATCGTGTTGATGGCCGCACAGCGCGCCTGGCCTGTTGAATTGGTCGTGCTCGCCGACCCCGCACTGCTGCAACAACGGGCGCAGGCACTGCAGCTGCCGATCACGCTGCAAACCTGGACGGCAGATACCGCACCACAGGCACAGCGCGCTGGCACGCTGAATATTCAGCCGGTGGCACTGGCTGCGCCAACTGTAGCGGGGACACTCAATCCGGCGAACGCCGCCTATGTGATCGAGTCCCTGCACCAGGCAGTGCAGGGCTGCCTCAGCGACACCTTTCAGGCGATGGTCACCGGGCCAGTGCAAAAATCCGTCATTAACGACGCCGGCATTCCATTCAGTGGACACACCGAATTTCTGGCGGCCGCGACCGGCACCGCACACGTCGTCATGATGCTGGCGACCGAGGAGCTGCGCGTGGCGCTGGCTACCACACACCTGGCGCTGAAAGACGTACCGGCGGCCATCACCCCCGCGCTGCTGCACCAGACCCTGGGCATTGTGTATCGTGACCTGCAAAGCAAATTCCGCATAGCAGCACCGCGCATTGCCGTGCTGGGCCTGAACCCGCACGCGGGCGAAGGTGGTCACATGGGTCGGGAGGAAATCGACACGATCATTCCGGTGTTAGAGGAGTTGCGTGCCAGCGGCATGGACCTGCTGGGGCCGCTACCCGCCGATACCGCGTTCAATCCCAAAGTGCTGAAACAGTGCGACGCAGTGTTTGCCATGTATCACGACCAGGGTCTGCCCGTACTGAAGTACTCGGGCTTCGGCCGGGCGATCAATATCACCCTGGGCCTGCCCATTATTCGCACTTCTGTGGATCATGGTACTGCACTGGATCTGGCGGGAACCGGCAAGGCCGACTGGCGCAGCCTGGAACAGGCGCTGAACAGCGCCTGTCAATTGCTGGGAAAAGCCGAGGGTGCGCGCTAATCGGCTAGGGGCTAGCGGCTAGGCGTTGTTTTCGACACCGGCGTGCGTCAGCTCAACATCTTCTGAATAGGCATCCGTGACTTCGCCGGCGCTGCCCTGGGCACGGATCTTGCCTTTCTCGAGCCAGATCACGCGATCACACACTTCCTTGACCTGATCCGCCATGTGAGAAACAAAAACCACCGTCTGTCCACCAGTGATGCGGTTATTCATCGCGGCCTGCGCCTTCCCGCGGAAGTGGGCATCGCCAACGGCAAGAATTTCATCGATCAGCAACACATCCACATGGGTCATCAGCGCGGTGGTGAAGGACAGGCGTGCGACCATGCCCGACGAATAGTTCTTCACGGGCTTATTAAACGAATCGCCCAGTTCGGAAAACTCTTCTATTTCGTCAAGATAGGACTCTGCCTGTTTACGGGAGGAACCCTGCAGGATCGCCGCTAGCAACGCATTGTCGCGGCCCGACAGATCCGCTATGAATCCCAGCCCGAGCGTCAGCAATGAGACCGACTTGCCCGGATGTATCCGCACCGTACCACTGGTCGGCGCCAGAATACCTGCCATCAACCGCAACATGGTGGTCTTGCCAACGCCGTTGCGACCGATAATACCGAGCGTCTCACCTTCATAGAGCTGCAGGGAAACCTGGTTCAACACATATTGGGTATTGGGATCGAAGGCCTTTCTACCGGAATGGTAGTTGTGCGACACACTGTCCAGTTCGAGCATAACGCGCTTGTTGTGGTCACTCATGCGGTTATCGCCTTCAGGGCCAGATACTGGCTGCCGCGGCGCATGAGCAACACCATGGCACAGAGCAATGCGCCAAAACCCACAGCGATAGCGAGCAAATGCACCATGTCCGGAGGCGTGTTATACATCATGATCTGGCGGTAGCAGTCCACCAGAAAAGCCAGTGGATTCCAGGCCATAACCAGCTTGGAGATGGCGGGGTCACTGAGTTGCCGTACGTCCCAAAAAACACCCGAGACAAACATCAGAAACATCATTCCCAGTGTAATCACGTGATTGAAGTCGCGCGCCAGACACACGAGGCAGGCACCGACAAACGCACAGGCCACGATGGTCACATACGTCACAAGGATCACTGGCACCAGATACCACCAGGTGGAGGTGACCGCATAACCACTAAACAATAGAAAGCAAAACAGCACGGTAAAGACCGCGACCTGCCGATACAGCCCCTCCTGGATGATGGCCATGGGAAACAGTGTCTTGGGAACGTTGATCTTGCCGACCAGACCCTTGCCACCAACAATGCTGCTCGACGCCTGCGTCACAGATTTGGAAAACCACACAAAAACGAGCTGGCCCGTCATCAAAAACACGATAAATTCAGGTTGGGCCTGCTTCAGGATTGTCACGAAAACCACATAAAACACGGCCACCCACAGCAGCGGCTCCAGCACCCACCAGACATAGCCGAGAAAGAATCGGGTGGCGTCGGCGCGCAGGGCCATGCGCGCCATAATATCAATCAGGCGAAAATATTGTGAGAACGGCATCTAACGCGGGCCTGCAATTATTGTTGGCGTAAACAGTGAGTGTATCAAAAACCCTGGCGAATGAACCAGTCTGCGGTATAAATAGCAGCCATACCCGTTACAATGACGCCTATGCATCGTCAGCACTCACCTCACCAGCCGCGCAAGCGCTTTGGCCAGAACTTCCTGCAGGATGCGTCGGTCATCGATCGCATCAACGCCGCCGTTTACCCACAAAGCGATGAGCACCTGGTGGAGATCGGACCAGGTCAGGGCGCGCTGACGGCAGCGCTGCTCGAGAGCGACTGCACGCTGGATGTGATCGAGCTGGATCGCGACCTGGTGCCGGGATTGTTAGCATCCTTCAGCCTCAAGCCGGGCTTTACGTTACACAGCGCCGATGCGCTCAACTTTGATTTCGCCTCACTCGTTAAGCACCGCTCAGCTGAGTCAGACAACCGCGACACGCGCCTGCGCGTGGTGGGCAACCTGCCCTACAATATTTCTACCCCGCTCATTTTCAAGTTGCTGGAGAACTGCTCCATCATTCGGGACATGCACTTCATGCTGCAACTGGAGGTGGTGGAACGCCTGGCGGCCGTGCCGGGTAACAAGAATTGGGGCCGACTCGGCATCATGGCCCAGTACCAGTGCCAGGTGGAGCACCTGTTCGACGTACCGCCCCACGCGTTCAAGCCGGCGCCAAAAGTACAGTCGGCCATTGTGCGCTTGACGCCCTGGCCACAATCGCCCTGGCTGCCATGCCACGAGCCGCAGTTGCGCGCGTTGGTGAAAGCGGCTTTCGCCCAGCGCCGCAAAACCTTGCGCAACAACCTGAAAGAGATTATAGATAGCACGCAATTGGAAGCGCTGGGGATAGACCCTGGCGCGCGGGCAGAGACCCTGCAACTGACACAATTTATTGAGATTACCAACGCCCTCCATGCCCAGAATCCCATTTAACCCGTCCCTGGTCGGGATCAACGTGGTCACCGCTTATCTTCCCGGTCACTCCAGCCCGGACGATAGCCAATACACCTTCGCGTATACCATCACCATCAGTAACGGATCAGACATGCCCGTACAGTTGCTGTCACGGCACTGGATTATCACTGACGCCGACAACGAAGTGCAGGAGGTCCGGGGCGATGGCGTGGTAGGAGAACAACCGCTCATACCGCCACAGGCTTCGTTTCGCTACACCAGCGGCGCAACGCTCGCTACGCCGGTGGGCTGCATGGAGGGCAGCTACTTCATGGTGGTGCGCGAGCCGATGGATATGGACCCCTATGAGCTGCCCACCTTTGAGGTGCCCATTCGCGCATTTTCCCTCCATACCCCTACGGCGCTCAACTAGGTCGCTGTTATGAGCACCTATGTGGTGGGTGATATCCAGGGCTGCCTGCAGCCGCTCAAATGCCTGCTGCGCGCGGTGCAGTTCAATCCCGACAACGACATGCTGTGGTCGGTCGGCGATATCGTCAACCGCGGCCCCAAATCCCTGAATGCCCTGCGCTTCCTGTATAAAATGCGCGACAACCTGGTCGTGGTGCTGGGCAACCACGACCTGCACCTACTGGCGGTAGCGGCGGGCGTGCGCCCGCCCAGTCGCTCGGATACCCTCAACAAAATTCTCCAGGCACCGGACCGCAAAGAACTGCTCCACTGGCTGGCGCAACAGCCGCTGATCCATCATGAGCACGGCTACACTCTGGTGCACGCGGGCATTCCTCCCCAATGGAGTGTGCCACAGGCCATCGGCTACGCGCGCGAAGTAGAGGCCGTATTGCGCGGCCCCGACCGTGACACGTTTCTGGGTGCCATGTACGGCAACGAACCGGCGCTGTGGTCCGATGACCTGACCGGCATGGCGCGCCTGCGCGTCATTACCAATTACCTCACCCGTATGCGTTTCTGCACAAAAACGGGGACACTGGATCTGCAAAGCAAGGGCAGCAGCCCGCTACCCACAGTGCCTAACCTCGGCCACGAAAAAGTCGCCGCCTGGTTCAGCCACAGGGAACGGAAAACGGCAGACGAGCGGATTCTGTTCGGTCATTGGGCCACCATCGCTGGACGCACGGATACTCCCGGTGCCATCGCCCTGGACACCGGGTGCGTCTGGAATGGCGCGTTGTCGCTTTATCATCTGGAGAGCGGCCAGTGGACGCGCTGTGCCTGCAGTGCAGGCAAGTGCCGCGGGAAGCCGGTTACCTCCCGCTCATGACGCGATCTCTTTGGGGCGGTACACTGGCGTGATGGACATCTACCTGGTTGGCGGCGCGGTGCGCGATAGACTGCTTGACTACCCGAGCGCTGAGCGCGATTGGGTCGTTGTTGGCGCCCAGCCCGCAGATCTGCTGCAGCAGGGTTATCAACAGGTGGGCAAGGATTTCCCCGTGTTCCTGCACCCGCGCACTAAAGAGGAGTACGCGCTGGCGCGCACTGAGCGCAAGCGCGGACACGGCTATACCGGCTTTGTCGTGGACTGTGACCCGTCGGTAAGCCTGGAAGAAGATTTGCTGCGGCGCGATCTCACCATCAATGCCATGGCACAGGATGCCGACGGCAATCTCATCGATCCCTACGGGGGCCGTGCTGATCTGGAACAGCGGGTATTGCGCCATGTGTCAGAGGCGTTTGTGGAGGACCCGCTGCGGGTGCTGCGCACCGCGCGCTTTGCCGCCCGTTACGCCCATCTGCAATTTACCGTCGCACCGCAAACCATGGCCCTGATGGCGGAGATCGTCGCGCAGGGCGAGCTGGCGCACTTACCGGCCGAGCGGATCTGGGTGGAACTGGAGAAAGCGCTGCGCGAACGCCACCCGGAAGTGTTTGTGCAGGTGCTGCGCGACTGCGGCGCGCTGGAAAAACTGCTGCCGGAAGTGGCGGCCTTGTTCGGCGTGCCGCAGCCAGCCGTGCACCACCCGGAAATTGATACCGGCGTTCATGTGCTCATGGCATTGCAACAGGCCGTGGCACTGGGCACCGATACCGACGTGCGCTTCGCCGTACTGCTGCACGACCTGGGCAAGGGCACCACACCGCAATCCGAATGGCCTCGCCATATTCGCCACGAACAGCGCGGGGTGCGATTGATCGAGCAGATCTGTCAACGACTGCGGGTACCAAGGCGCCACAGTGAGCTGGCGCGAGCTGTCTGCCTGCATCACACCGACTGTCACCGGGCACTGGAACTGCGCGGGAAAACACTACTGACATTACTCACCGCGACAGATGCCCTGCGCCGGCCGGACCGCTTCGAAGCGTTTCTTCTGGCATGTGAAGCCGATGCGCGGGGCCGACTTGGCCTGGAGCAGCGCGACTATCCTCAGGCGAATTACTTGCGCCAGGCCCTGGCCGCCGCGCAGGGCGTCAGCGCGCAACAGTTCAAAGACACCGGGTTGAGCGGCAAAGAATTAGGCGAGGCCATCAGTGCAGAACGCATCAGGGTGCTGGAGAGTTTGCGCCCCGGCTGACACCGCGTGGCTGCCGCGCTACCCCGCGTGCGAGATCGAGCGGCCCCGCCAACTAAAATCTACCCTGGTCAACGGCTGCGATAGCTGGTCGTAGGCCTGCCACAACGACAGATAACTGCGCTTGGCGACCGGGTGCAACATGTCCGGCGCCAGTTCGGCGAGCGGGCACAGCACAAAAGCATTCTCGAGGATTTCGTCCCGTGGCAGTTGCACGCCATTGAATGTGCCCACGTCATCATCATAGGTCAGGATATCGATATCCAGATGTCGAGCACTGAAGCGGGTGGCATTAGCGGTGCGCCCGTGTTCGACTTCAATGTGGCGCGTTCTCGCCGCCAGTTCAGCCAATGGGAAATCGGTGTGCACCGCCGCCACCAGGTTCAAAAAGGGGTGGCCCGCAAAACCGATAGCAACGCTGTTATAGACCGAGGACAACGCCAATTCATGAAACAAACCTTGCAGTGCGTCCAGGCCGGCCGTGATATAGCGCTCGCGCTCTATATTGCTGCCAATTCCGAGGTAGACCCGCGCCATGCTCAGGGCGCCTCGCCGACTTCAATAATGACACCCACGTCGTCGGCGGCCGCCACCGCCCCGGGTTTACTCAAGCGCAGGCGCAGCCAGGGCACCCCGAAATCCTGCATGATCATGCCGGCCACTGCGTCAGCAAGGGACTCAAGCAACTGGTACTCGCTCGCTTCAACCAGGGCAACGACTCGTGCAGACAGCGCCGCGTAGTCGAGTGCGTCAGCAATCTGGTCAGTGCGCGCTGCGCGCGCCGTGTCGCTGGCCAGTTCCAGGTCCAGCACCACGGCCTGGCGAATGTGGCGCTCCCATTCGTAGACACCAATGACCGCTTGCGCGCGCAGACCACGGATATAGACGATATTCACTCGGTATGTACTCGCACGGTCTGCGCGCCGATATCTTGCACCGGCAAGGGCGGCAGTTCTTCCATCGGCCAGCGCGGTCGCACGCGGGTAGCGGCGTCATCCACCTGCCCCGCCTGCAGCCGCTGGGCCCCGGCATAGGCAATCATCGCGCCGTTGTCGGTGCAGAACATAGGTGCCGGATAGAACACCCGGGCACCCTCTTTGGCCAGGGCTTCCTTGAGCGTCGACCTGAGGTTGGTATTGGCGCTGACGCCCCCGGCGATCACCAGGGTTTTGAGCTGTTCCTGTCGCAGCGCCCGGCGACATTTAATCACCAGCGTAGCCACCACCGCTTCTTCAAACGCCCGGGCGATGTCACAGCGGTCCTGCTCGCTGAGCGCACCCGTCCGGCGGCAGTCAGCGATGGTATTGAGTGTATAGGTCTTGAGACCGCTGAAGCTGAAATCCAGCCCGGGGCGATTCACCATCGGCCGGGGGAAGTCAAAGCGCTGCGCATCGCCATGCAGCGCCATGCGCGCAATATGGGGTCCGCCCGGGTAGGGAAGACCGAGCATTTTCGCCGCCTTGTCGAAGGCCTCACCCGCCGCGTCGTCCAAAGACTCCCCCAGCAACCGATAGCGGCCGATGCCATCCACCCGCACCAGCTGGGTATGGCCACCAGACACCAACAGCGCCACAAAGGGAAACTGCGGCGCGTCCTCCTCCAGCATGGGCGCCAGTAGGTGCCCCTCCATATGATGCACCCCCAGCACCGGGATACCCCAGCCCCAGGCCAGCGCCCGGGCCAGAGTAGCGCCCACCATCAGCGCACCGGCCAGTCCCGGGCCCGCCGTATAAGCCACGCCATCGATGTCCGTGGCCACGCAGCCCGCGTCTTGTATCACCTGCTCCACCAGTGGCAGCGTCTTGCGTACATGGTCCCGCGAGGCCAGTTCCGGCACCACTCCGCCATATTCCACATGGACGTCAACCTGGCTGAACAGGGCGTGGGACAGCAACCCGCGCTCTGTGTCATAGAGCGCGACGCCGGTCTCGTCGCAGGAGGTTTCAAGGCCCAGAACTAACATCGCAGGTACCCTATCGAAGCAGTGGCGCATGATACTGGCAGGGCCAGCACCAGACCAGCGGCATGGCCCCAAATTACCACTTTGCGAGGCTTTGCAATACAGTCGGTATCGGGCTAGAATGCCCGCCCTTTACGGGTGCCGGATGTCGCTGACGATCCTGGGGCCCAACTACTGAAGAACTGAGGTCAGGACTAAATGCCCCATATCAAACTCAAGGAAAACGAGCCTTTCGACGTGGCGCTGCGTCGTTTCAAGCGCACCGTCGAAAAAGCCGGCGTCCTCGCTGAAGTGCGCAAACGCGAACACTACGAAAAGCCCACGACCGTGCGCAAGCGTGCCGGTGCCGCCGCTGTCAAACGCCACCTGAAGAAACTCTCCCGCGAAAACCGCAAGCGCGTCCGCCTCTTCTAGAACCACCCCTCTCCAATGAGCGAAGCAACACTCGCGCAATCCATCAGGGCGGCCATGAAGGCCGCCATGAAAAGCAAAGACAAGGATCGCCTGCTCACCCTGCGCCTGATCCTGTCAGAATTCAAACGTATTGAAGTCGATGAGCGCATTGAAATTGATGATGCCCGCGCCCTTGCCGTACTGGATAGAATGGTCAAGCAGCGCCGCGATTCCGCCGAACAATACGCCAATGCCGGCCGCCAGGAGCTCGCTGATGTGGAAAACGCTGAAATCGATGTGATTCAGCAATTCCTGCCGGCGCAGCTCAGCGAAGCAGAATTGCTGGCCATGGTGGACGCGGCGATTGCCGCCAGTGACACCACCGGCATGGCCGCCATGGGCGCCGTTATGGGGCAACTCAAACCCCAACTGCAGGGCCGGGCCGATGTCGGCGCGGTGAGCAAACTGGTCAAGCAGCGCTTGAACGCTGGCTGATCGGTTTCAACAAGATAGGTACGCGCCCCAAGCGGCCCGGTGTGGAAGGCCTCTCGAAGCGAATATCTCAGCCCTCTGAGCGTACGGGGTCTGCCTTACCCTTGCCAGCCGGTCGCAATCACTCAACAACGTCAAAATCGATTCTAAACTTTTAACCCACCGCGTGGTTCAATAGCCGAATCACACGCTGCCACGAACCACACAGATGCCCGGTCGCATACCACAAGCCTTCCTGGATGACCTGCTGGACCGCGTCGACATCGTCGAGGTGATAGACCGGCGCGTCAAACTCAAAAAATCCGGCAAGAACTACTCCGCCCGCTGCCCTTTCCACGAAGAGCGCAGCCCTTCGTTCAGCGTCAATCCCGATAAACAGTTTTACTACTGCTTTGGCTGTGGCGCCGGCGGCAATGCGCTGACCTTCGTCATGGAATATGAAAACCTGGAGTTTCCCCAGGCGGTGGACAACCTGGCTAGCAGTGCCGGCATGGTCGTGCCTCGGGAACCGGATCGCAGCGGCAGTGATTCCGGGCACCGGGAAGAGAGCAACAAGCCGCTCTACGCCCTGATGGAACAGGTGTCCCTCTTCTATCAGCAGCAACTGCGCAGCCACCCGCAGGCGCAGCGAGCGGTGGAGTATCTCAAAGCCCGCGGCCTGTCGGGTGCCATCGCCAAGCAGTTTGATCTGGGTTTTGCGCCGCCGGGCTGGGACAGTTTGCACAGCGGCCTGGGCGGCGGCGATGCACTGCGCGACTTGCTGGTCAAGACCGGTATGTTGGTGAAAAACGAAACCGGCAAGGTCTACGACCGCTTCAGGGATCGTGTCGTGTTCCCCATCCACGACCGGCGGGGCCGCGTCATCGCCTTCGGCGGCAGGGTGCTGGGTGACGACAAGCCCAAGTATCTCAACTCACCGGAAACCGAAATTTTTCACAAGGGCCGCGAGTTATATGGCCTCTACCAGGCGCGCCAGACCACGCGCAAACTGGAGCGCTTGCTGGTGGTCGAAGGCTACATGGATGTCATCGCTCTGGCGCAGCACGGAATCACCTACGCCACGGCCACGCTGGGCACTGCCACCAGCAACACCCACCTGGAAATGGTGTACCGCTGGTGCCCGGAGGTGGTGTTCTGCTTTGACGGGGACGCCGCCGGACGCAAGGCCGCCTTGCGCGCGCTGGAAGCCGCCCTACCCTGCATGCAAGATGGCCGCCAGGCCAAATTTCTATTCCTGCCGGAGGGACAGGACCCGGACGACGCGGTACGCGGCGGCGGCCAGGCGCATTTCGAGCAACTACTGGGCAAGGCAGTGCCGCTGGAGAACGTCCTGTTTGAATCGGTGGCGCAGGGGCTGGATATCACCAGCCTGGATGGTCGGGCGCGCATGAGCAAACTGGCCCTGCCCTATATTCGACAGCTGCCCGAGGGCGTCTATAGGCAGTTGATGTTCCAGGCGCTGGCCGAGCGCACGGGGTTGGAGCTCAGCAGCCTGATGCTACTGGAGGCGCCGCCACCTGAAAAAAGCATGGCCGATTACGGGCCGGGGTCCGACGATGGGCCACTGTCGGACTACGATGGACCACCCGGACCCGATCAGGAGCGACCAGCGCCCCGTCGCAGCCAACACTTCACGCACCAGGCGCCCATCAGCGGCTACTCGAATCTGGCCCAGGCTGCCATCGCACTGCTGCTGCACCAACCCGACAGCGCGCGACTGGTCAAGCTTGAATTGTTGGACGGCGTAGATGGCGACGATGGCCAATTGCTGCGGGAACTGCTGCAATTGCTACACCGCCGGCCCGATTCCAGCACGGCCATGCTTCTGGGCCACTGGTACGGTACCGCGCAAGGCAAACTGCTCAGCCGACTGGCCGGGCAGGAGCGACTTATTCCCGCCACTGGCATTGAGCAACAGTTTGTGGACACCATGACGGCATTGGCGCACCTGCCCCACCAATCAAAATTAGCGGAGCAGGTCGACAAATTGAAACTCACCAACTACGCTGAGATGAGCGAATTGGAAAAGCAACGACTCAGGGAGCTGCTGCAGGAGAAACTGCAGCGCGACACGCTGCGCAACAAGCCCAGGGAGTGAATTGCGAGCGCGCTCCGACAGCCAATGCGCGCCCCTCACGGCGTGAGCAGACGTTGAATTTGTCCGACTTCAACCCCATATAACAAGACGAAACTTATTGGGGGCGTTGTGTGTCGAACGCTGTGGGTCAAATGCTGACACAACCGAGAAGTTTCGAGACTTTCCTGTAGGTAAGTCAGTGTTTTGTGGTTATAATCGCCGGCTAATTTTTTCCCCACTTTTTAGGGTTTCCGCTCAATGACAGACGTCACGCATCAACAGTCCCGATTGAAGGATCTTATCGCCAAGGGCAAGGAACAGGGCTACCTGACCTACTCCGAGGTGAATGATCATCTGCCACAGGATATTTCCGACCCGGATCAGGTCGAGGATATCATCCAGATGATCAATGACATGGGCATTCAGGTGTTTGAATCCGCGCCCGATGCCGATGAGCTGTTGATGGCCGAGGGCGACTCCTCCGCCGACGATATCGCATCGGCGGAAGCCGCTGCCGCACTGGCGGCAGTTGAGACGGAAGCGGGCCGCACTACGGACCCGGTGCGCATGTACATGCGTGAGATGGGCACCGTGGAACTGCTGACCCGCGAGGGTGAAATTGTTATCGCCAAGCGCATCGAGGAAGGTATACGCGAGATGCTGTCGGCTGTGGCCCTGTTTCCGGGCGCGGTGAAGAGCGTACTTGATGAGTATGACCTTGTCGCCAAGGACGAAAAGCGCCTCGCGGATATTATGGTGGGCTACCTGGATCCCACCGAGAATGTGCCCTCTGCGGCAGAGGCTGCAGAAGCGGCAGAAGCCGCACCGCCTGTCGATGATGATGAAGAAGAAGCGGAAACCGGACCGGACCCGATTGAGGCGAAAAAACGATTTACTGCCCTCAAGCGACAATTCAACAAAACCGAGAAAATCATTTCCCAGAAAGGGCGCCTGGACAAAAACGCCATCAAAGAAATGGAGAAACTGGGCGAGCTGTTCAAGTTCTTCAAATTTACCCCGCGCATTTCAGATCCACTGACAGAGGCGCCGCGCACCATCCTGGTGGCTGTGCGCGACCATGAGCGCGAGATCATGCGGATTGCGGTCAAAGTTTGCGGCATGCCACGCAAGGATTTTATTGCGTCGTTCCAGGGTTCCGAGACAGATGCCCGATGGGTGGGCCGCCACAGTCGCAAAAAGGATTACGGACCCAAGCTGGTGGATCAAAAGGACGAACTCCAGCGTCTGCAGCGCCGCATCTCCCAGGTCGAGGACAAGAGTGGCCTGACCATTACCGAGATCAAGGAAATCAACCGCAATATGTCGATGGGCGAGGCGCGAGCGCGTCGCGCCAAAAAGGAAATGGTGGAGGCCAACTTGCGCCTCGTTATTTCCATCGCCAAGAAATACACCAATCGCGGCCTGCAGTTTCTCGACCTCATTCAGGAGGGCAACATCGGCCTGATGAAGGCCGTGGACAAATTCGAATATCGCCGTGGCTACAAGTTCTCCACGTACGCCACGTGGTGGATTCGCCAGGCCATCACCCGCTCCATCGCCGACCAGGCGCGCACCATTCGTATTCCGGTGCATATGATTGAGACCATCAACAAGCTCAACCGTATCTCGCGCCAGATGTTGCAGGAGATGGGCCGCGAGCCCACCCCGGAAGAGCTGGGTGAGCGTATGGACATGCCGGAAGACAAAGTGCGCAAAGTGCTGAAGATTGCCAAGGAACCGATCTCTATGGAGACGCCCATCGGCGATGATGAAGATTCCCATCTGGGCGACTTCATCGAAGACCACACCATCCACTCCCCCGTGGATGCCGCCACCGGCCAGGGTCTGCAGGAGGCTACCAAAGAAGTGCTGGCAGGACTCACCGCCAGGGAAGCCAAAGTGTTGCGTATGCGTTTCGGTATCGACATGAACACCGACCACACCCTTGAGGAAGTGGGCAAGCAGTTCGATGTGACCCGCGAGCGCATTCGCCAAATTGAAGCCAAGGCACTGCGCAAACTGCGTCACCCGACGCGTTCGGATTACCTGCGCAGCTTCCTCGACGAGAACTGATCACAGGGCAACAGGCTGACGGTAGTCGGTGCAGAAAACAAAAGTAGTCATTATTGGCGGTGGGTTCGGTGGCATGTTCACCGCCAAAAAGCTGCAGAAACTCTGCCGCGGCGAGCTTGAAATCGAACTGATCAGCAAGATCAACTATTTTGTCTATCAACCCCTGCTGCCGGAAGTCGCCGCCGGCACCCTCAATCCCCAGGACGCGGTCACTCCACTGCGCACGCTATTAAAAGGCGTGCACGTACGTCTGGCCGAAGTCACCGGCATTGATCTTGAAGCGAGACAGGTCGTGCTGCTGCAGGGCCAAAAGAAAATCCTGCAGCGGGTGGATTACGACCACCTGGTGATCGCCACCGGGCAAATTGCCAACCTGTCGATGTTTCCTGGCTTTGATCATCACAGCCTCACCATGAAAGATTTATCTGACGCCTATCGGCTGCGCAACCGTGTGATTGAGTGCATGGAAATGGCCGACGTCACGCGCTTTGCAGAAATCAAACAGCGCGCCCTGACCTTCGTTGTAGCCGGCGGCGGTTTTTCCGGCGTGGAGACGATGGGCGAATTGGCTGAAATGATTGAACGCATTTTGCCCCAGTACCCCGGTATCGCACGTCACGAAATACGCATGGTGCTGATTCAGCGCGAAGGGCGGGTGCTGCCGGAGATGCCCGAGCGCCTTAGCCAGTACGCGCTAGCGCAGTTGGAGAAACGCGGTGTCGAAGTGTGGTTGAACACTGGTATTCAATCGGCGACACAACAGGCTGTGTACACCAGCGATGGCAGATCCCTACCCACTCGCACAATCGTCACCACCATCGGTAACGGCCCCTCGGAATTTGTGAAGTCTCTGCCGATAGCGCTGCAACGTGGACGTATTCCCGTCAGCGCAGAACTGGAAGTGGTCGGCCTTAACAATGTGTGGTCGATTGGAGATGCCGCCCTGGTGCCGCTGCGCACCGGCGCAACAACCGATCCGGTCTACGCGCCTCCTACGGCGCAGTTTGCGACGCAACAGGCCACTGTATTGGCGCAGAACATCGTTGCTCGTTCTCACGACCAACCCTTGCAGCCATTCGATTACCATGCGTCGGGGGTCATGGCGTCCCTGGGCGGTTACCGCGGCGTGGCCGAAATTTTTGGCGTACGTGTCACCGGCTTACTCGCATGGATCCTGTGGCGCGCCGCCTATATAGGCATGCTACCTGGCCTCGCGACAAGGTTGCGGGTAGGGCTCGACTGGTTGTTTGATTTCTTTATGCCGCGCACCATTGTTTACATGGCTGAGAGTGATCGCCCGGCGACACGCTATCTGTCTTTTTCCAAAGGTGAAGTGGTGCAATACGCCAATGAATTACCTGCCGGTTTTTACATTGTGGTGAGTGGTAGTGTGGAACAGCAACTGGATACACCCGAAGGTGACCCCCTGCGGCGCACGCTGCACGTGGGTGATAGCTGGGGATCGCGGGCATTGAAAGAAGCCCGTCTGACGCAGGGAAAAATCACGGCACTGGAAGATACCAAACTGTTGCTGGTAAGAAGCGATGATTTTCAACGTTTGCGCAGTTCCTACAAACCGCTGGATAACTTGCTGGCGGCGGACGATAAGTAGAGTCGTGCGCAACTTATGCCACTAGTGTTTGGTCCAACAGCCACATACCGATCGTCCGGAAATTAACATGCACCCGCTTGCACTGACACTGATACTGATACTCCTGGTTGGCACCGCCCACGCTGGCGCGGAGCCTGCTGATCAGGCGACTGGACCACACTACACCTTCAGCAGCGGCGACCAGCAAGTGGACCTGCTCGAGCTCTACACGTCAGAAGGCTGCAGCAGTTGCCCACCCGCTGAAAAATGGTTTAGCGGCCTGTTGGAGCACCCGGATCTGTGGCGCCGGATCGTGCCGGTCGTATTTCATGTCGATTACTGGAACGACCTGGGCTGGCAAGATCCGTTCAGCACGGCCGAGAGCAGCCAGCGCCAGCGCCGCTACCAGAATGAGGGTGGCGTGAAATCAGTCTATACCCCGGGCTTTGTGCTGAACGGGAGCGAGTGGCGGGGTTGGTTTTCCGCGCAACCCCTACCCACCAACACAACACCGGCCGGACTCCTCACTGTAGATGTCGCCAACGGGCAGATACGGGCCTCATACCGAAACGAACACACCGCCGGCGAACCGCTTGAACTGCAGGTTGCACTGCTCGGCTTCGATTTGACTACCCAGGTCGCCGCAGGAGAAAACCGGGGCAAAGCCCTGACCCACCAGTTTGTGGTCCTTGAGCACACCACGGCATCGTCCGAACACAACACATGGATACTTAACGTTCCCGACAGCCCTGTCGCAGCCAAAAGACTGGGGCTGGCTGTCTGGATCACACGGCCGAAAACGCAGCAGCCTCTGCAGGCCACCGGCGGCTGGCTGCAGTGAGCATGCCCGGAACAGGAAAAGTGCCGCACAAGAGGTGTGACATCAGTGCTTTCTTCTTTATAATCACGCTCGCTTACGAGGGGCCCATAGCTCAGTTGGTTAGAGCATCCGACTCATAATCGGAGGGTGTGTCCTATAGAAGTAGAAAAAAGCAGTATTTACAGTTACGGGGCCTGTAGCTCAGTTGGTTAGAGCAATCGACTCATAATCGATCGGTCCACAGTTCAAGTCTGTGCAGGCCCACCACTTTTCGTTATAATTCATAGAGTTAGTTATAATTTAGCCCACCACAACCGCCCGCAGTATTGATGAAGGACCCCGCCCGGGGACTGCCGGAATGGAGTTGGTCGGTGTCGGAATTCTATGACTGAGAGCGTCCGACTCTGGGAAATGGGTGAGAGCCATAATTAGCCGGAGCCGGGGGTATGACGAGATCCCCACAATCAATATCAACCATCAACAACCTCAATACAGGACAACTTCATGCTGACAGCCGAACAACTGGAAAAAATCATCGAACTCGAAACCAACCTCCGCGCTGAGTACCAGTCAAAGCTGGATACCAAATCCGCAGAGATTGAAAGCGCCACGAAGAAAGTGGCAGAACTACAAGCCACCGTCGCCACCCAGCTACAGACCATTACTGAGCTCTCTGCAAAAGCCTCGGTCAACCAGAAGCTCGAACAGCAGAACCGCGAACTGCACAACCGCAGTGAGAACATGAAGGAAGAAGTGGGCACCCTGAAGCTGCGCATCAAGGGTCTGCAGAATGATCTGGCCGCAGAACGCAATCAGGTCAATGAACTGAAAAAGTATGATCCGGTGAAGATGAAGAAAAGCCTGGATGATAATAAGAAGCGGCTGGCAGAGAAGACCACTGCGGCTGAGGTGCTGCAGAAGTCATTGGGCAAGACCAAGACTGAGAATGCGGAATTGCTGAAGAAGGTCGCGGAGCTGGAAGCCAGGGTTGCTGAGTTGGAGCCTGTGGTTGAGGAAGAAGTTCAGGAAGAAGCAGAGGCTGCTTAGGCCTCCCTGGAAATATTAGCGCTTTAGGGCTTCTGGGTTGCCGCCGTTAGAGAGATTTCATCCGCTTTATAAGCAAAAGCGACTCCCGAAAGAGCCGCTGCTTGATGATGCGTGGACTAGATGTATTGCTTACGGTTCCGGCGACTGTAGCCAAGAGCAGCGAGGCCCAGTCCCAACAGCGGAAGGGTGGTAGGAATTGGGACTTCGTGCTGTGGGGGGCGGCTATACGTTAGGATCCCATCAATTTCTTGGTTTCCCAAACCGTAGATTGATGAGGCCTCAATTTCCTCGAAGTTAATGTCTCGTCGGACATTGACCGTAGAATCAAAGGCTAGACGAAACATACCTCCACCATATATCCGCGTCGCGCCACTGATATTCCCCAAGCTTGTGAAAGCAAAGTCTGGAGCGTTGGAGTTTGCTAATAGATACGCATTGTTGGCAAGTTCGGTTAACGCGTATCCAGGCGTTGTTTCCAAAGGAGAGCTTGAGCCCGTTGGCGGACCGAATCTTAACTCCTGTCCCAGATTTGCAAATTGATCATCCAGTGAAGGTAATCCGAGATCCCTATCACTGGGTAGAGTGAACCTGACCCCAGTCTGAGATACATTAGTAAACGCGGTGCCGGACCACCAAGCCCCATCTGTAGTAATTACGTCAGCTATTTGAAAAAATAGCTCATGCACGAAACCCGGATCGAAGTAGAAATTGATTGATGCTTCTAACTTGCGGTTAGCGTCACTGGGCATGTTGGATGGAGAGACCGGTTGCCCATTCCACGTGTCTAGACCGACAAGATGGTTCTGACAAATTAACTTCTCCAGACCCGGATAAATCATCACCCAGACTCAGGCCACAGCCAGGGACCATTCATTGAACGCACCTATCCTCAGATTTCTATAATGATCAGCAGATACCAGGTGACGACCGAGATTGAATAGATTGTAAACCGTGGCATGGATACCCAGAAATCTCTGAGCCTGCCGGACCGACTTGAATTTTCGCATTCCTCGCTCCCGAACCCTTGTAGGCTCATGGGATTGCTCGGCTCTATTGTTGGCATACTGGTCATTCACATGAATGGCTTCCGGGATCACTTCCCGGCGGGCAACGCCATAACTTCGCAATTTGTCGGTCACGATCTTCCTGGGTTCGCCACCATAACTTCGTAATAAACGTCTGAAGAAACGTTTTGCAGCAGATCCATCACGTCTAGCCTGCAGGAATACATCGACCACTTCACCGTCCTGATCAATTGCCCGCCACAAGTAATGTTGTTTTCCATTGATTTTGACGAAGACCTCGTCGATGAAAAAAGTATCTCCATATCCCTGATGTCTCCGCCTCAATCTTCGTGAGTATAAGGCGCCGAATTTGATGCACCACAGTCGAATGGCCTCGTGGCTAACCGTGATGCCGCGTTCAGCCAATAGATCTTCGATGTCCCGGTGACTTAGATTGAATCTGTAGTAGAGCCATACAGCATAGCTGATGATATCGGGTGGAAATCTGTGGCGCTTGTATGTGTTCATGGCCAGATTCTAGCCGGAAAGGCCGTTTAACTTGGCGATACCCGGTAAATTGTCACCCTCATCGCCCAGGTTGGGACGCCATAATTGCCATGGACTATTTGAATTGCCAGTCGCCGCCTGAAATATGAGCTCGCCAGGGACAAAATACTTACGCAGCGTGGGGCTCAATCTTAATCAGTTCAGGTTGAAGATCCTCCGCGGTGCATTCCAATTCATAAGTGCTCTGCAAATTCACCCACAATTGCGCGGTGGTCCCGAAATACCGTCCCAGCCGCAGTGCGGTATCTGCAGTAATCGCTCGTTTCCCTTTTACTATTTCATTGATACGGCGCGCGGGAACATGAATTTCCTTGGCCAGGCGGTACTGACTCAACCCCATGGGCTTAAGGAATTCTTCCTCCAATATCTCGCCCGGG
>JANNXP010000140.1:0-6572 GCA_031409615.1 Haliea sp.
GCGATCATGGATGCGTCCAAGAGATGGACTATGCCGATTTGGAATTGGAAAGCAGCGCTCAACCGGTTTATGATCGACTTCGAAGATCGGCTGATCAATTATGTTTAACCCGGGCGGTTACACAGAATTATTTACAGGCCCGCACACAGGCATATTTCACCTGCGTCAAATTGCTGACGTCACACGGAACTATCAAGGCGCGGACGCCCAATGACTCAATTTCCGCCGCAAGCATCTGTAGGGGCTCTTCCCGGCGAGCAACCAACGCCACATCCGCACCACTGGCTGCCAGCCGCAATGCGATACAACGCCCGATACCACTGGAAGCGCCGGTGACGACGGCTCGCAGTCCATGGCAATCAATTAACTTGGCCAATTGTATTCCTCCGCCCATAGCGATGATTCGACCACTTCATCCGGTTGTACCGGTTGTACCGGTTGTACGAAACGCTTTACTTGAGCATAGCCCAAATGCCTATTGTGGCCGACTGTAGAACATAAACTTGTGTTTAACAGGGTCTTTGCTGCTTATCCAGCTCACCGCGTGAACACGGTACATTGTCAGAAATTTTTACAAAACACATTCTTTAGAACTTACTATCCAAATTCAACCCAATGTTTTATATAGATTTTATATTTTTGGCACGAGAAGTGCTGTCATCACTCTGCGCTATCAAAAACAGTAAAGACGAGGCCCAGAGGCCTTCCGAGGATAATGTCTGTGAACGCACCACGTAATCATCAAAACCGAACCCAGGGCATCGCTCCGTTGCTATGCCTGGTATTGGGGTTGGTTAGCCTGACTGCGAAAGCGGAGCTTTCCGAGCCAGTAGACCCCGCTCCTAACCCCAATTACTTCAACCTTTGGGAGGACAGCGTTACCTATGGCAACGGAGCAGGTTCCCTGACGGGAGACCTGACCAGTGCAACGGATTCAATCTGGTTGTGCGGCACCGAGAATTGCTCGGGCGCCGCCGATGGCACCGGATACGGCTACGCCGAATTTAGTATCGACCACACGGCCCCGGCTGGGTCCGGATTTATCGATCCGTTCCAGCGCTTACAACACAATGAGGGTGAGTGCACCGGGAACTGTAAGACCGAATTGGCCTATAACACCAACAACGACGACCTGCAGCGCATTGGCGATATTGGCGGTGATGGCGTAGAGATTTCCCAGGTTGATAACCAGGTCAAGGATACCGGCGCCGGTGGCGGTAGTGCTAACGTCTATGGGGATTTCAATCATGCCATCCAGTGGGAGACGATGCTCATCGACGACGATGGCATGCTCACCTTTATGCTGGATATCAATGAGCCGGGGACCCAATGTAGCAGAGCTGGCCCCTGTGATATTACCAGCACCCTGCGCCTTGACGAACTATCCTTTTTTATCGCGACCACTGATCAGTTGAGTTTCTACACACCTGACGTGCCCGGCGTTGATTGTGCTCCTGATCTTGTCATAGACAATAGCTGCGACCCTGAATTAGCCATGGGTGACTTTAACAATGACCCTCTAATTGCCTCCGGGTCCGAGCAAATATTCAAGTTCTGGGATATAGACTGGGATCAGGCTTACGCTGGCCTGCTGATGGATAACATCGGCGGCAGTGCTGGCAGTGGCGATTTCGACGTTAAAGTGCGCGTGCCGGTAACCATGGAACTGCAAGACTTTGTTAATTCCCGCAGCGGTGATGATTTATTCGTGTATCTTTATAATTTCATGGGCGAGGCTGACGAGCTGGTTGCGTCTGGCGGACACGTAGGTGTTCCTGGCCAATGGCTCAAATGTAATAACGGTGGCAATAACTGCGTACCAGTTGCCGATGCAGACCTCGACTCCGTCTGTGGCATTGATCGCAGCAAATGTCAGCAAAGCAATGAAGATACCGGCGGAGCCACCTCAGGTTTTGAAGAATGGGTTTATGTGGGAAATAATGGTGTTGAACCTCCCCCAGACCCTGACGTACCCCTCCCATCCACTGCCTTACTCCTTGGCCTTGGGGGTCTACTCCTCTGGCGGCAACGCCGAAAATCTTAGGGATATAGCCGCGGAAAACAAAAACATAGTCACCGTAAGGCGACTACTGCTGTGATCTGGTTAGCAATCCCAGACGCACTCTTGGTGTCCGCTACTGTTATCGTATAAAGTGGGCCGATATACCTCTTGTGAGGCAGGCGATCCTCGCCATGCGATCGAACAAATTTATTCCGGCCTTTTGTTACAAGGCGCATAGATCTGCCCTCTTACTGCTACTGCTCGTTCCCGCTTTATGCTGGGCTACACTCAATGCTGACAGTGGGTACCTGATCGACTTCGAATCCGCCGTGGCGGAATTTGACGCAAAAGACTATGCATCCGCGGATGTTCACCTTAAAAACGCGCTACAAAAAAACCCGGACCACCTACCATCACGCCTACTGTTGGGTCGAACCGCGCTAAAATTGGGCCGGGCACCTGAGGCGGAGAAAGAATTGCTCATTGCCCTGCGCCGGGGAGCAGCCAAGGACCGGGTGGTTATCCCGCTGGGCAATGCACTACTCCTGCAGAGAAAATACAGCGACATACTTGAAAGCATTACCATTGAAGGCATCTCCAACTCTGGCAGATACGAGGTCTTAACGCTGCGTGGACGAGCCCAACAGGAGCTGGGCGATCTGGACAATGCGCATCGCAGCTTTGATCAAGCGATCGCCTACAACGACAAGTTGATGGAGGCCTATCTGGGTAAGTCCCGGACTTTTTCAGCGGCGGGAGATTATATAAATGCCGATGTGTGGATCGACATGGCACTGGACCGTAAACCCACCTCGAACGAACTCCTTTTTGAAAAAGCCAATCTGCGGCGCCGACAGGGCGACGACAAAGATGCAATGAAACTCTATGACAAGGTGCTTGCTTCGAGCCCGGATCATATGCGCGCCCGACTGGGCCGTGCTTCACTGAGTCTTAGCTTAGGCGATTTCGAGCAAGCTAAAGCTGATTCTGAGTATGTTCATAAACGCGTCCGTCAGGACCCAGATGCAGCGCTGATATACGCACAGGCGTTAGGCCGTTTGGGTAAGCTGGACGAAGCTAAGAAAGTATTACAGTCCGCCTCTGATATGCTCTCGCGTATTGACGAAAAGGAAATATTGGCGCAACCGGGCCTGCTGCGCATTGCTGCTCTGATCAGTCTGCAGCAGGGCGCTATAAACAAGGCAAATTTTTATCTTGATCGTTACGTGGAATTAGTTCCACACGAGGTGCGCATGCGCGCGATCTCGGCGCGCGTGAAGCTCCAGAATCATGATGTTGACGGCGCCATACGCGTTCTCGAACCACTTTACAAAAATGGCACCCAGGACGCGGAACTGTTTAGCCTGATAGGCGAGGCGTATCTAGAGCGTGGTCGCTTCAATGAGGCACAGATGGCGCTAGAGAAAGCAGCGCAACTTCAACCGGATTTTCCCCAAGTGAATACCCGCCTGGCCTTTAGCAAGATTGGCGGCGGCGAGGCCGATGGGGTCTGGCAGGACCTTTCTGCGGCTCACTCAACTTCGACTGAAACATCCGTTACCGCTGGCATTGTCATGACCATCATGCTGGTGCGCGCCGCTGACTACGACCAGGGTCTTACCATTACAAAAGAGCTGTTGGAGCGGCAGCCACGCAATCCCATCTTGCATAACCTGATGGGCATTGTGCGACTCGGCCGCAATGAGTTAGTGCAGGCCCAAAAGGCATTCGAGCAGGCACTGGCGGCGGATCCAGCCTTTATTCCTGCCATGTACAATCGGGGTTTGATGGAACTGCAAGCTAAAAACCTGGACTCTGCCGAGGATTGGTTTAAGCGTATCGTTCAATTGAAGCCACAGCAGCCCAAAGCGCTAGTCGCGCTTGCCGAAATAAATGTCTCCCGTGGTAATTATCAGAATGCGGTCGCTTTTCTGGAAAAGGCGACGGTCTCCAAGAGCGATGATATCGCACCGCATCGGCGCCTGATTGAGATCCTGCTTCAAATCAGTGATTTTCCAGAAGCGCAGCGGCAAGGCGCCATACTAATCGGCAGGCACCCGGACAACGTACAGATCCTCGAACTTCTGGGGCAAGTAGAAATCGCCGCGGGCAACCGGGAGAAGGCTATAAGCTACCTGCGCAATGCTTCGCAACTCGCTGACTCGGATGGCAAGACGCAGATTCGTATTGCCGATCAACTCACAGCGCTTGAGGACTACCAAACCGCGAGGATACCGCTGGTGTTGGCGCTGACCACGGACCAACGAATGATGGCCCAGGATCGACTGGTGCAACTCTATTTACGACAGGGCGACGTAAAAAACGCTCGAATCCAGGCTGCGCATGTCCGTAAAGACAAGCCGGACTCCGCCTTGGGGTATGTGTTGGAAGCAAGGATTTTTCAGAGCGAAGGCAACTATGAGGAGGCGATACTGCAGTATCAAAAGGCCATCGAGAAGCAAGAGAATCGCGATGCCCTGCTAGCTCTGTACACCCTGTATGACGGCCTCGGCCGCCGGCAAAACGGCTTTCAACTGCTTGAAGAATGGATCAAAAAGCACCCCCAGGACAGCATCGCCCAGCGCATTCTGGCCTTGGGGTACCTAAAAGCGGGTAGACGCGACGACGCCCAGGCGATGCTGGAGACTCTGGTTGAGTCCCGGCCCAATGATAGCCTGGTTTTGGCCAGCCTGGCCCAGTTGTATCTACAGGAGGGCAACCCTGATGCCCGTGCTCTCGCGGAGCGCGCCTTGCAGGCAGCGCCCAACTGGGCTGTCGCCATGGATACTTATGGATGGGTTCTGGTCCAGGCGGGTGAAACTGAAGAGGGACTAAAATACCTGCGTGAAGCGATAACGAGGGACAGCAATCCCTTGATCCGCTACCACCTCGCGGTTGCCCTACATTATCTGGGCAGGGAGAGCGAAGCGCTGGCGGAACTGGAAATTATTCTAGGCCTCGGTCAAGCACCGCCGTGGATCGATTCAGCACAAGCGCTCTACGACACGATCAAGAAGTCTGGCTAATAGTGGTTGAACCAGACGACCAATTGGTTAAAAGTCGCCCCGCCAATTTCCAACCAGATGTTTAAATTTGACTTTTATCGGTGACGCCCGTTGCACGTTGCACCGAAATGCACAACAAAGCAGAACTGATCCCGGCAAAAGTCCGGCAGTGGCGACCAGTGGGATTACGACTACCTGTCCGCCGCTGTAAAGGCCTTTTCCCATCGCTTCAGCGGATTATCGAAGCGCACTTTGTCCGGCTTGAACAACTCCGGCCGCCAGCCGTCGGGAATCCAGTGACTCATGGATTCATGTTCAGGATGGGACGGATCAAACAAGACTTCTAATAATGACTCGTAGCCATGGACCCCACCACAGTCCTCCGGTGGGCAGGCTCGCGCACCAGCGACACACTTCGGGTAGCGCTGCCCTTTCTCCCTGGGCTCGACACCCAGCAGGGTAATCTCGTGGATCCAGCCATCACCAAAATCATATTCGTACTCTGCACTATCCCCGGACTCGGATAGAAAATCGATGCCCGGGATGTTCCAGCCAGGCTGCACGTCCAGGGAGTCGTCCCAGATATCGTCTGAGGGTATCCCGATGAGAAACGCATCATCGCGTGAGGGCCCGCCGATCCGAAACTCGTGTAGGTGGTAATCCAGCCAACCCATGGCATCCTGGATGGCCACATGTAAATCCCAGAAGGAGTATCGGGCCGGCACCAGAATCTCTCGCCGGATTGGTGGCGAGATTCCGATAAGTTCCACCCTGATTTTAAGCAGGTTACGCCGTTGGTCGATCATCGTGCCAACCACAGACCTGATGCTGATACGGATAATACGGTCTCTAATTTCCGCATATTTTGCAAAAAAAGCACGTGCCACTCCCGGGTATTCGTACCAAAAATTCGAGGAAAAATTAATTTTTGCGACATATAAATATACTTATATATCAATTAGATAACTATTTTTAACATAAGAACCTGACAACCATATGACACAATAACCTAGTGCTAGGTTGACACAATAACCTAGTAATAGTAAAACATAATAACCTAGCAATAGCTGATCAAAAATCCAAAAGACGGAGAAAGGAAACATCATGGCCACGCCCGCTGAAAAACTGGCATCCTCACTGGAGATCCTGCAGGCATTGCAGGAACAGGGCATTGTTGCCATCCGCTCTAGCCAATTCACAAGAACGCACCGCGAGCGCCTTGTTAAGAATGGCTTCCTCCGGGAAGTCATGAAAGGCTGGTATATCCCCTCACGCCAGGATGAAGTTGCCGGTGACAGTACGGCCTGGTATGCCTCATTTTGGGAATTCTGCGCGGCCTATCTGGAAGCGCGCTTCGGCAACAATTGGAGCTTATCACCAGAGCAGTCTCTTTCCATCCATTCCGAGAACTGGAACTTGCCAGAGCAACTTCTGGTACGAACAGAACGCGGCGATAACAAACCTGTCGCGCTGCCTCATAACACCTCACTATTCATTTTCCGCAGCGCCCTACCCGCTCCCGAACAAAGCATAGTCAAACAAGGTTTGCGGCTATATTCGTTACC
>JANNXP010000141.1:0-68967 GCA_031409615.1 Haliea sp.
CTCGGCGAGCTGCTGCAACAGTACTACCGCAAAGCGCTTCTTGGCACGCACCTGTATCGGGTTCAGATTGGGCCGATCTAGGCCAGTACGGGCATACGAGAACCCTGCAAAGAGATCCCGGTGTTGCTCAGGATCACTGACCACTGATACCAGGTGCTTAATCAGTGCTTCTCCGGTGGCACCAAAATATAAACCACAACTTGTTTTCAACTGGTCGACAAATTCTTGGGTATCCTGCCCTCCGGTCTCAGGGAACATTTCTGCGGGTAGGGCAATATCCAGTATACGTACCCGTTGACCAGTGGTACCGGTACTCGATGAGGAGTTCTCAACCTGCCATTCCAGAGGATACTCACCGGTACTGCCTATCTGGGTCTTCCAACGGTAACGCTCCCGCATTTGACGGTCACCCGTCATTGCGGATTTTCCAACCCCACCAGCGAGGTTGTAAATGACGCTACCCAGATCAGACATTTTATTGGTACCCACTTCATCCAGCGGCAAAAATATGTCATTGGCGCTCTGTGCGAGCCCCTCAAGTGCGTTAGCGGTAGTATTCCAGCGTTGGATTATCGTGTCAGTTGGATTCTCCTCAGGGTCTGAACCATTGCCCCAGACACTGGCCCCTACCTGAAGTGCGGTAGTCTTTCCCATGCTGCTGAGTCCATACAGGTGGAATCCCCCACCGGTGAGACCAAGTGGGCTCAAGAATGGGGCGGAACAGGCCAAGCCACGGACAAATATCAGGTATGGATTGCCTTTGCATTTGTCGCTTACATGACGTTTCTCCTCTTCAATGGAGCAACTGGCATAGACCGAATGATGCACAGGTGACTTGCAGTCAGGGAGATGGATGGTATTTTCACCCTCAGTAACAACCTGGGTGGGCAGGGCAAAACCCTGTACTCCCATGGTGTCCGTAAACCAACCAATACGTTTCACAGCATACTCAGCTCCCACATGACGAAAGCTTTGTAAGTAGTGTAGGACTCTAGCCTGCTTGCCCGGAACGGTAGTGGCACCAATGTCCATCAGCTTCTTGATCAGGCTGACTGCATTGTCTGCTATTAGCTGGGACCGAGGCGCATAATGATCACGTACCTCCCCGGAAACCACATCCAGAAATTTGATGCGTACCAGGGTTGGAGAATCATCATCACGATATCGGATATTGGCATCAGACCAGATCAGGTCGCAGATTCGGTTGTCAGGGTGTACACTATGTTCATAGATGCCATGTGAGGTGATGACATAGCCTTCCGGTTGTTGGATACGGACTGTATTGCCATCAGGTAGGGTAACTGAAACTTCCATAATAATATCTCCAAATTGAAATGACCGAACCGACATTGGTTCGATGGAGATACTCTAAATTTCGTTAGGTTGGACTACTGGGTAGTAAGTAGTAGCAATTGAAACATAACAACCTGAAATGATTCAGACTCGATTAGACATACAGTGCCAGTTTTTGTGTCTCCACCTCACGATAGCGGTCATTCTGGCCTGGATAAGTGCAGGGGCCGCTGCCACCTCACAGCGGTCCTACCGTAGAAGTCACCGGCGCTGCGCGGCTTTATCTCGCAGCGTCCGTCTGGACTGCCGGGTTAGGGATTGGGTCGACTATCAAGGCGATGCTTTGCGTCAGCTATTAGCGACTCAAGCGCCCCAGAATCTCGCACCGAACTGACGACGACCTCTGCCATAGTTATCAATGCCTCGTCGTTAGACCCAAAGACTCTGAATCGGAGCTTTTGCCCATAGTCCCATATTTCGGCAGCGCAGCGATACGGAGGAAAAGCAGCTTCGATGTGTGAGCAAATATCTTGATCAGATAGCATTTGGGATGCTCCTAGCTTTTAGCGAAAGCGCTGGCAATAGACCTTTGAAATAATGAACGAGCCTGCTTGTTGATTGTCAGACCCGGAAACGATGTATTTCATATGCATACCCTGATCAAATGACCACTTGATGTCGTTGTCGGAGCAATTGCGCTGACCTATAAGTTCTTGCGCTTTAGCGAGAAAGTTCTGATCAAGATGAGCGGATGGGTAGTTCACCATCTTGATGTGATAGATGGTTGATGCTGTGCTTGCCTCAACTCTAGTGAGTTGCGTCTGGCTGTCCAGCATTGCCGGAAGCCCAAGATTCAAATCGACATTCGATTTAGCTGCCGCTTGCTGTTTATCTTGAAGAGTTGCAACTTGCTGAGGCGGTTTTTGAGCAGCGCGGCGTTCGATTTTGAAAATCGTCCAAACGAACACAACAACGATGATGATACCGATGGTCTTGAGCATATAAACCGATAACAGTTAAGTGTACGGCACCAACCGTATAACATGTTGCCGCCTAACACCAGAACGAGCATCCCGGAGGAACGGTTTTTCTATTTTTTCTCAACAGCTTAAAAATCTCGATTGTTATACCGTCAGGATAGTCTGCTCTCGCCGTATAACACCCTTCAGCACCTTTGTCGGTTTTGCCACTACTCAGGCACTGTTAGGATCGGCTGAACTGAATGCGAGTGGTTCGGTCTTTTTGATAGCACAGCTCAGACGGTCGCTTTTAGGCGAGGCTGTGTGAAAACGCAAAGACCGACAAAAGGAACTGAAAATTCTGGATTAATGGCTAGGTTAGAAAGAGACAACTTTAAAACCACTCTACTTCTGACCGCTGCTAAAAATGGGGGAATTACCGAGGGTCATCCAATCTTAAAGCAGTAACGACTCCATTCTCCGTGTTGCAGATGACGGATTGGTAGTATGTGGTGTCCCCTGAGGAGAGATTGTCGAAAAAGCCGCCCCCTGGATTCCTAACCTTTGGTTTAAAAGGCACCTCCTTCGCAGCGAGATAAATCTGGTATTTCATATACCCGACGACACGCGCCTCGTTACGCAAATTGGTACGTGAAGCGTAAGAACCATATCCGCTTAGATACGGGTCTCTATCTGGATAGGCGGACCTGACCGCACTCACACAACTCGCTATTGCATTATCTAGGTCACGGTTGGCAATTTTGTCCACATTGTCAGCAACCTCGTCCACTTTATTGCCACCTTCTATCATCACACCTATAATTTTGTCGCATCCGCTTAACAGCATCATCGCCCCAATGATTAGAGAGCCACCAATCGCAGGAACCCAGTATTTCATAGTCATCGGCACCACCCGGTCAGCATTAAAGTGTCTAACGATAATGCTAGGTTAGACCCCTATGTTTTTACTGGAAACCGATAGATTACGCAAGTTCTTACATCTTTCAGAGCTGAGGATACTACCTTAGTTGACTGGATCAGTCGATCCCAAATCAACAGCTAGAAGAGGCAGCATACCCTGAAGGGAAGGTTAATTCTCTCTAACGCCAAGGGCCGCATTTAGGTGCGAGGCGGGAGTTCGTGCTCCAGGCTCAGCTAAGGCCGCTATAGAGTAGTAAAGCGGACGTACACCGGTGAGTTTTCGACGAGTAATTTTTGTCTTTTCCCACGTCAAAGCAGTACTTTCAGCAGTCATGACCTAGTGTCCGCTTTCATCAGGAAATTACGGTTCAAAATTTATTGCCCGCGCTTGGGTTTGACACTGGCCCTTCTCTGCCCCCCAGTGGTCTATTGAAGTACTCGTCTTTATAGTAGGAGTCTACTGAGCAACTATACTGCTCATACAGACCTTGTTGACGACCTCTGTACTTCTCCATCAAAACGGCACTTAAGTTTTTCCTATTTATGTGAAACTCCATTCCAGTATCGTTCGATATTCTCCAGTCAACAAAATATATGATCGCGTAATTGGCATCACTAAAGTCAACATGTGTGGTATACCCCTCACTGGCGGTGTCGAACAGATTTATACCGCAGAAATATTTGTTGGCAATAAAACCGCCCTCTATCGCGTATTCCTTACCCCTCAATACGTGAACCTCTAAAGAACCGCACCTATTTTTTCTGTAAGGCTTACATGAGAGAATCTTGTAAACTTCTAAAGACTCGCAGAATGAGTAGCTTCCATTATTTATACATAGCTTTTGCTTTGCGCTATCACACCCACCAAGGAAAAAGGCAATGACCAAAAGAAGGGGGATATATTTGGTATAATTGGCGATGCGCATGAAAGCTCTCCCATCTCGAGTTTCAGCCGCTACATTTTGCTGTGATAAAAAACAAAGGTATTAACTCAGCTACTTAGTCTTAGATTAGAGAACGCGTCATGATAAGTCAAATACTGGTGCTCTGTACTTTTTTCTTGGTAGCGCCTGCCAGTGCCCAAGACAATTCCGACAAAGAAGCAGAAGAATTTATCGCTGCATTCACCCTCGAAACTGTCGTTGAAAAATCTATTAATGAAGGAGCAGAAGGCCTTTATTATACCGGCTACCTGGATGCTGCGATCCATTCCGGTCAGTTCACGATAGCTCGAGATTCCGGATTGAATTACTGTCCGCCTGGTAACCTAGCGGTTAACCATGCCACCGTTTGGAGTTCCTTCGATAGGTTCGCTGCCGCAAACTCGAAAAGCGCAACTCAAATGCATACGATGCACAGCATCGTAACTTGGCTTTTGTGGATGTTCCCGTGTTGAGGCGCGGCATGGGAAGCCGCGCTCACTGGCGCGAATGACCGCTATAAGTCGGCTGCGGCACTCAGGGCCAGTATAGCCAAAACGACCGCTTCTAGGTGCGATTAGAGACCTCCTGCTTCCGGATATTGCCCTTTTAAAAGGTCCGCTTCCGGGAAAAGTGGTTACTAGAGCTACGCCCGATAGTACACTATCTGTCGGATTCGCTCTGGTGTTTCACAATTACCCGGAATAGATTTTCTACATTTACCTCAGCACTTTATGGAGGCGTTCCAAATCGTCGTGCAACGAGGGTTTTGATCCTAGCTTCGATGATGTTGTGTGTTTTTTCACCAGCAACACATTCACACCAGGAACGAATAATATCTCGAAGCTCAGAAGATTTCCCGTTTTTTGTCGGTAGCCCTATAGGCGTTGCTTCAAGTTCATAGGTGTAACCCTGCCGTTTTGCAAAGGACATATCATTCGATTGCGCCGCAACGGCAGAGATGTAGTTGTAGCGACTGTGTATAGCTTGGCCACCTTTCTTCAGTGCTTCTACATCTCGATCAATAGCCTTTTCGGTGTCCTGTGGCAGACGTCTAAACTGAGTATAAACATCAAAGTTCAATATATTGGTAATCAGGCGCACAGCCAAGAGAGTTGGCGCAATCAAACGAGCATCGACTTCTCGTTCAAAATAATTCAGATCATCAAGTTTCGCCTGTAAGTCATCTATGGTGGCCTCCAACTTCTCAATGAAAATGTCATCAAGAAACCTTAGCTCCAAGCGTTCTGCCATTGGCGTAGTGATGGAGGTATAGAGCTGTCGGAAGTGCTTAATCGTGTTATCAATCTGTTCTTTTTCAGCATCAAGATCTCGCTGTATTACCGAACCGGCAATTCCGCCGGATTTTTTGATAACCTCCTCATCTTCTTTATACATAGCAAACACCCTAGCGAGGCTTGCATAAACATCCATCCTGAAAAATTCCGGGTATGGTTCCTCATGCAGTTTCTTAAAATTTGCTTGGTCTAATGGAGCAAAGTGACGAAGATACTTTTCGGTAGTCGCTGAAATTTGCGCATCCTTAAACAGCTCCTCGTATGCCTTGCACTTTTTTGCCGCGATGACTTTCGGCTTCCATATCTTGTCATAGTGAGACTGACTTACCGTTACGTAATCATCAGCTGTGATCTCTGGCAAAATATCTCCAGTGTCCGGGTGAACCACCACAACACGACCATTGATATTTCTCGCTATAGGATCTAGACGGTGCATAAATATCTGTGCTCCCCCACTGTAGTCCTTTAAATATTCTCCTGTAGTAAATATGGTTCGGTCAGAAGATTTAGGCTCGTAGCCGTGTCGATCTCCTCCATAAAATGTGGCAGCAAAATCGCGTAGATCTCTGGCAGTTACACTGAACGCTTTACCTGGCTTTTTTGTTTTTGCCATTAGGTGTCCATTCCTCGTGCACGGGTGTTTATGGTGTCTACCTCAGCCAGATGCTTATATTTAGGTCGGGTGGCTAAAAAATGATCGAGGTCTGTCTTCAGGTACTTCACAGGCTTGCCAATCTTAATGAATTTGGGTGGATCGCCACCATCGGAAATAATTCCTGTCTTTCTGACCTTCTTGAGCCATTCCTCGCTCATGCCAAGGTAGGTCGCTGCCTCGCTGGTATCCAGTACCAGCCTGTCAGAGCGGTCCAAGGAAGACGATCTGAGCGTGCTGAGAATCGCCTGAAGTGTACTGTCTATCTTTGAAATGTCGATGATGTCGTTCATTGTCTGGCCTATTTGACTCGGTTGACTGTGAACGAAATATATCGATCACCGAACTAGGTAGCCGGGTAGTAAACACATCAAAATCGCGCATAACTACCCAGGCTAATTTAGTCCGCCAATAACTCAACAGCGCCTGCCTTGTGGTCCTGAGCCAAGTGAGCATACCGGAGCGTGGTTCCCAGATCCGAATGTCCCAATAACTCTCGTATAGTGTTCAGAGGCACACCGAGCATCACTAGCCTGCTAGCGAAGTGATGCCGTAAGTCATGGAATCTGAAGTCAGTAATACCAGCAGATGCCAATACAGACTGCCACGCCGTCTTGATATCCACAAACCGGTTTTCGTTTCGGTTCTTGAACACCCAACCAGAACAGGGTGATTGCTGTTTACTCCAACTCGTTAATACCTCCATAGCCCGCTTGTTCAGGTTTACATGGCGCACCTTGCGGGATTTAGCATTAGCCGCCCGTACGGTGATTACTTTTTGATCGAAATTAACGTCATGCCATTTCAGGCAAAATATCTCTCCTTTTCGAAGACCCGTATTAATGGCTAATAGCACCATAGGTTCAATATGGTCTACAAACTCCCCATCCTTGAATTCGGGATACAATTCGTACCCTCGGTCTGCACGCCAGTCGTTGGCACTGGCCCTAGCTTCTGCTAGCCCACAGTGACGAAGCCGGAGGGCTTTATAGAGACTCCCCTCCTCCACCTTCGACAGATAACGGATCATCTCATCGTCCTCCTGCCTGAGGTTCTTCACTTCGGCTAGCGGATTCGTATCAATATGCTTTGTTGCAATCGCTCTTGAGAACACAGCCCGTAAGCAAGTCAGATTGCGATTAACTGTTGCTGGCTTAACTGGATTACCCTGCTTGTTGGTCCGGGCCAACTCCCCTACCTGCCACTTTTCGATCTCGGCAGCTGTAATCAGGGCTATTGGCTTGCTCATCAAGTGGTCAAAATAACGATTCAGCACATAGATGTTTGAGCTACCTCTTTTGTTGTGCTTCAGTACCCATGGCTCGTAGTGCTCCTCAATAAATACACGCAACGTCATCGCTTGATTTCGAATCGCATTGTCTCGCTTAATCTGCTTCTCCGCTTGGGGATCTTTACCTGTGGCAATATCCCCTGCCGTGGCTTTTGCCATTTCCCGAGCTTGGGTTAGAGTCACATCCCCATGCCTACCTAGTTTCAACCTGACCCGTTTACCCGTATTAGACTTATAGCTAAAATAGTAAGTCCGTCTACCGGTGGGCTGTATCCGCAACAGAAACCCTGGCAACTGAATATCAACTGCTTCATAGGGCTTGGCTTCGGGGATCAGTGAAATAATGCTCTTTTCAGTAAATTTGATTTTCATTGGAACCTCTCTAGTCTGTTGAACTGGATCAACAGCCTAAGGAGGAAAGACATTGATATCTGGGTAGCTAAAGGCATCAAAATGCGAATAACTACCTAGGTGGGAAACCTGAACGGACTGCATTCAGATGGAAGCAAAACTTAAGTCCGTATTAAGTCCTTAAGTCATACTCTCAGGGATTCTTCAGTACCCCCTGCATAACCATTAACCTGTATCCAATCAAATATTAACTGAATATAATCAATGTATTACGGGGTACTGAAAGGTACTAGGGCAGTATGAGACAATAGCCCAGAATCGCTCTCCTAAGGGGAAGGCCGCGTGTTCGAATCTCGCAGGGCGGACCACTAACATACTGATATATAACATTGTATATTGAATTGGTGGAATTGTTATTTGGAGTAAATCTCCTCGTAAGTGCAACGGGTCACACTTCCTTCGATTCAGGCGTCGCACATATAGGTTAGATTCACAAATTGCGATCGCGAACAGAACAAGCCAAAGAGTATCTACCAGCGGCATGAATCAAAAGTTAAATAACGGCAAGCCTGAAGACTGCCTGAAGTGAGGCTCGCCTTTATTTCAATAGCAGACGACCCAGTAAACCGAACGTCTTATTGAAATTCTAGCAGTTTGCGTCGTGGTCAACCTTAGAGATATTAGTGTTGTATCATCTTTGAACTCCGACTGGCCGATGCTACTTAAGATGTAGTTATTGTTCAGTGTCTGCCTGATAAACTGGTTCACGCCGGACTAAGGATACCGCTGCATGGATAGCACACAGGATTATATAAAGATGGAGCAACGCAGGCTGACATTGAACCAGTAGGTTCCGACTTCATTCTTAACGAGGCCATTGGCACCCGCGGTGAGCAATCGACTTCAGGACAGCAGGCAAGGCTGTGGAGTCGCACAGGCAAGCTGCTGGCGACGACCGAAAACTGGGCTGGTTCAGGTAAGCGGGCCGTAAGGGGATTTATAAGTTAGCTGTCCTGCCTGCTCGGCTGCGCCAGTGATGATCGGATCAGCACAGCTGAACACCCACTGCGGTTGAAGGAATGCGATGGCGGGTAGTGATGCCCAGTGCACACAGACCCAGCGCCATAAGTGCCAAGGTGTTGGTAATCGGAACCGATGACGCAGTGGCATTCCGTACGAACCACGATCCCGTTACCCCGTCCTGATTACCCTTAAGCGTACCACGATCAGTATATGCCCACTGAACGAAAGTACTGGGTGGGGCGGAGGCCGCCACCATTAGGGTGAGGTACGGATTGCCATCGAAATCGAGAGTACGGACGATCGCAGAAATAGCGGCGCTCCTCGAAAACTCTTCCTGCGGCGTCGTGAGCAAAAAGCCGTCGTGAGTCATGCTGAAAATCCAGCTATTGCCGAATTCAATTAGATTATCAGGCCCAGGGCCCAGCGCCGTAGATCCCAGGTAATAGTTAAAGAGACCATTCACATTGTCGACACTTGCCCAAGTCCAACCTGTGAGATCGTTGCCCCCCAGGGAGCCATTACATGACCCGGATGAGGCATCACAAACCGTATTGATGTCGTTCCAGCTATAGCCAATGAAATCCACCGGTTGCAACCATTCCAGCCCACTCACCGTGACGGGGGGCAGCAATGCGGCACTTGCAGATCCGGCCGTCAAAGAGATTAACAAAACAACCAATAAACCTGTTTTTCTTATCATTAATAATTCCCTCGTCCTGTCAGCTGCCAGTTCGTCTTGCATTCCCATACTGCACTATACGACAACGCAGTGGAAGACTGGACAAGATCATGTGTAAACCTCCCCATTTTAGTGAAATCCCAAATTGGAGTTTTCCGCCCGCTCATGTTTGGCCAGATACTCCCAGTGTAAACCTCCATATAAACTCCAAAATGTACTGCCAGAATTTCAATTAGCCAACAATGACAGCACTGGCAAAGGCGAAGGCCGCTGGGATTGATGTGGATAAGGCTATTGCTGTTAGTGGCGTGGGATACCTGAACCCGGTTGGGGGGTTAGGTGTGTTGCTTTTGCTTCCGGCGAGTGTAGCCAAGAGCAGCGAGGCCCAAGCCTAGTAGGGGCAGGGTTGCGGGGACGGGGGCTTCTGTTGGTGGTTCTGATTGGTCACGGAAAAACCAGCCTCCGCGCGTGGGAGACACAGTGCCCACCCCAGTGAACTGGTCTGACGAAAAGGTGTCCGTCCGAGTTTCCGCTGTCCCGTCTTGTATGCTTGTTGAGTAGGCTAGCCCGGACCCATTGAGGTTGCGCAAAATGCCGCGCATACGACACTGGCCCGAGGGGCCAGCCTCACAGTCCAAGGGGATGAAGTCTTCAAAGAACGCCGGGGCCCACAAAGAATTACGCTGCGTGCGATTGCCCGGGACGAACGGATGCAAAAGGGGAGAAAAACCTGCGTCCGAGAGATACACATTAAATAAGCCGTTGATCTCGTGAATTCCCGCCCACATCCAGCCCGTTAAATCATTGCCGCCAGCACCCCCGGTGCAAATACCTGTGCTCGCGTCACACGCAGTGGCGATATCATTCCAGCTAAGATTTACAAAATCTCTCGGTTGTAACCACTCCTGCCCATTCACTGCAACGGCCGGCATCAATCCGGCATTCGCAGCCCCAGCCAAGCTAAACACCAGTGCGGCCATTGATCTACCAATTGCCTTGAACATCCTTATTCCCCATTATTCTATTCACGATCAATTAGACAGGCAAAATACGAGCCACGTCAATAAACACGTTGGTTGTGGCTCTACCTCTCGCGACTTGGCGGGGTTGTTGTAAAGAATCCTGACAACTCAAAGTGGGCGCCAAATACCGCAATCATCCCAGCGGGTCGTATTCTTCGTCATCCTCAATCGGCGCATTGTCCCAGCAGTTTCCTCGGCGACTCATGCTCTGCTGCATGCGGTAGATGATTACTTCCTTCGCTCAATTGCATTGAACGCCTGAGTGACGCGTTGTAGGTAGTTGTCTACGTAAAACTTTTCTATTGCTTGCTGAACGGCCTTCCCTTCAGGTAGTGTTTTTCCATCGACTATTTGCTGTAGTAGTTCGGCTAACTTTTCTTTGTGCCCTGAGGCATATAAGCTGCCATTAACAGACTCAGCAATAATTTCCAGTGGCCCCGTTTCACAGTCAGAACTAATTGCATAAATTCCATATGAATTAGCCTCCAGCAGAGCCATTACCAACCCTTCGTATTTGGACGTCAATATGAGGCTTGTTACCTCGCGCAGCGATTCCGTAATATAGTGCCACGGGTCATTTTGCCAACCATGCCATCGGATCTGGCCTGTAATATTTAGTTTATTGGCAAGTGCTTTTAACTCAAATTCATCTTCGCCTGAACCAACAATATTGAGCATCCAATCGCCTTTGACAAAGACTAACGCTTCAAACAATTCGCGCATATTTTTCTGCCCATCGGCAATCACGCGACCAACATATATGAATTGTTTAGTTTTTTCTGGTCTTGGAATAATGACTTCATGACGGGGTACAGGATTGTAAATTGTAAATATCGTCTTTCCATCAACTCCCATTTCGATGAGCTGATTTGTAATTCCGTCACTAATGGAAAGGTGACCATCCGCTCGACATAGATATCTTGCCCTTGACATGCTGGTTACAGAAAAATGGACCCATGAAAGAACAACAGTTTTATGAAATGAAAATTCGCGAGCCATAACACTAATAAAACAAAGAATCGGATCCAAGCTAAGGATCAAGTCTGGTTTTTCATGACGAAATATTTTGCGTAGAGAATTTGCAAGAAACAAACGCCCTAATTTGCGGTGTCTGACTGGTGGGGTAATTTTGCAGTAAGCCTGGCCAGCCAGCCAGTCATCGTTCACTTCCCTTCTAACTTTCCTATTCGTTTTTGCCGCTCTAAAAAAAACTAATGAAATATTGATCGTTGGTTCACTAGCTCTAAGTAGCGTAATGAATCTAAGGATGACGGTTTCCATGCCGCCCAACCCGCTGAGTTCATTGCCTACGATGATCACTCTATTTACTTCCATAGAGACGTACTCCGCGTTGATTCACAATGAAAGTTTCTCTCATAGTGAGATCTACTAGATGTTGCATGAATACCGTGTATCCGGTATTTTCGGCATATGATCACATCATTTGGCAACAGGGCACATCTGACCTATTTCACGGCATACCTAGCCGCTATGCCAGAAAGCTGCCAAGCCAAATACACGAACTCGCGCTGTACAAGCTCGATGTTCTGAATGCTGCTCAAGCCCTTGATGACCTACGCTCTCCTCCGGGAAATAGGCTCGAGACTTTAAAGGGTGAACTTAAAGGCTTTTGCAGCATTCGCATTAATTCCCAGTGGCGTATCATTTTCCGCTGGATAGACAGTAGCGCCACCGATGTTCAAATTTTGGACTATCACTAGCACTTGAGAGGTATCATATGATTCCCAGCAATAGAACAGCAACACATCCAGGAGTCATTTTGCTCAAAGACTTTCTTGAGCCACTGGAATTGACACAAACGGCATTGGCGGCACACGTCGGCGTCCCGGTGCAACGAGTAAATGAAATTGTTCGTGGCAAGCGCGGCATTACACCAGAAACAGCATGGCTTCTTTCTGAAGCATTGCGTACAACTCCAGAGTTTTGGCTTAACCTTCAGTCCACTCATGATTTATCTGCAAATCGTCCCGATCATCATGTTGGGCCTTTGGTTGCTGCGGGCATGTAACAAGACCATGTTGCGGACAACTTACGGTTGCCGCAAATAGCGGCGTGAAGGCCCACTGACTAACTAATCCCGATGATTTATGCTATTACTGAGCGGCAAACTACGTCCACATCGAGGCTATTCAAATGACCGTCAGAAAAATCGTTAGTTGCTTTGCGTTACTCACTGTCTTCTTTGCAACCGCGTCCATAGCCGTAGCACAAGACGGTAGCACTACTGGCTCTACGCCAACTCTGGTAGCTCCTGATACCGATGCCTTTGAGCAGGAAAAAGCAGAGGCCAAGGAACCCGCTGGCGAATGTTGTCATACTAGAGGGGTTCCAGAGTGCGGCGGTGCTTGCGATATTTGTTGCGAGACGGGCGAACAAGCGTCCTGTGTCGCGGGTAGCTGCGATCCGAACAACACATTTGCCTGCACGTGTGCAGTGACCACATCGTGCAGTTGTAACTAGTCGCCGTATACAACGTGTGTCTGCTAAGGGGCAGGCACAGTACGGTGCGGATACAATTCAGCGGTCAGGCGGTAGAGCGCGGTGTCGAAACTATCCTCCGGATGTTCTTTGCAATACTTTTCCAGCCATACCATGATCGTTTTCGTGTTCTTTTTGCCGGCAATATCGTAGGTGTTAGGCGCTAATCTGTTGATGGCCGTTAGATAGCCCATGGTGTACAGCGAAAATTCGTAGAGGGTGCCCCAGTTATCCTGGTCCTTGGCCTTGCTTAACGCGCCATTGAGTCCTGCACAACTTTCTACCGCGCTCATTGCTCGCACCTGATACTGCCTGTCTGTATCCGCAGCAAAGCCAGGGGCACTTGTCACGGACAACACAACAGCCAACAGGACGAGGGGACAACTGCGGCGCGGCGGCATCACAGTAGGCCGCATCAGCAATGCCTGGCGAGCTGAGCAGCCAGCTTCGCTTTCATCGGCAACACCCACTGTGCCTTGAGCTGGGCTGATAACAGGCCGACCTCGTCCAGGTCATCGCACAGTTTCATCTGGTGCGTGAAATCGAACAGGTCAAACTGGCGGCAAATCTGCGCCTTATCATTCAGGGTCAAGAACGAAACACCGGGCGTTTCAAAATAGCTGCCATCAGTACGCGTCCCGGGGCCCCGGTTCATCCAGTGGGTAATCAGCTGGTTGCCCGCACCCGTGTAAATCCCCATGTAGGGAAACGTCCAGCCGTCCCAGCCCACCTTCATGTCGCGCCCATAGTGCGTAGCCTTGATCTCGTCGATACCGTTGGCCGTCACCTCCATCACCCCGGCGTACTGGCAGGTATAGATACAGTCACGGGCGTACAGTTCATCCACGAAGAATACCCAGTCGTCGGTGCGGGAGGCTTCCTCATGCGCGGCGATCAGTTTATCTGCTGTCGCCCTTAGTACCTCATTGCTCAATACATTCATTACGTGGTCCCTGAAATCTCTCGGTGCGTAGTCAGACTCTTTTATCGATTGCTAGAGATAGGCCTGCGCCAGTGCGGCGACGGTAGCACGCACATTGTTGCGAGTGTAGCCCAATTCCCCATTGTCCGGCTCATAACTGATAACGGCGTTGCGCCCGGCGTACAAAATCATATCGGGGAACAAGGGATGCTCTGCGTACGACACGTCGAGCACGACAGGGTTGCCGACAGCCTCAAAGTACATCTCCAGATAATCCTTCCAACTGAGATTCTCATCGCCCACCAGATAGGCCTTGCCGCCGATGCCGCGCTCCAGAGCACCGGCAATCGCTTCAGACATGGATTGACTGGAGATATGGTTCACTCCGCCAGCAGGCGCAATCACGGGCATACCTTCCAGCCGCCCTGCGGCGTACTGCACCAGTGCTTGCAGATGAGGCAGCGCGAGCCCGGGGACAACCCCGAGGATAAACGGTGCGTTAAGGCTGCACACCGTGAAGGATGGGCTATTCAGCGCGCGCAGGCTTTCATCCGCCAGATGGCGGGAGCGTACGTAGGGGTTGCTGTGGATTTTCTCGGGCACTACCTGGGGATAATAAGTGCCCACGTACACAGCGCGCTCTATTCCCGCGTCCTTCGCATGTGCAAAGAAGCGCGGTATCGCCTGCGTATTCACGCGCTCAAAAAAGAGTGCGTCGTCTGCGCCCGGAGGCAACTGACGAATATCGGCACCGGCGGCAAAGACCATCTGATCGAAATCGGCGAGCGCCTCGACGGGAACTTCGTCATCCACGTAGTTGCCGGGAAGGTGAGCAAAGTCACGCAAACAGTCGAGCACAGGGGCACAGCGCGACATCAGTGTTACCTTGTGCCCGACCTTGCGCAGGTGCAATGCCGCGTGAGCACCCGTAAGGCCGGTACCGCCTACCACCAGAATGTTCGCCATGACAGATGTTCCCTACGGGCGCATAAATTGGCCGCCGTCCACATTCAGGATGTGACCGGTAATCCAGCTGGCCTCGTCAGACAAGAGAAATAGCGCGGCATCCGCCAGATCCTTGGGCTGACCCAGGCGCTTGATGGGCATACTCTTGATCATTTCCTGGGCGTAATCACCGGCGATCCTGGTCAGTGCACCGGTATCGGTAGGCCCTGGCGCAATCGCATTGATTCGAATCTTGCGCCAGCCCAGTTCATTGGCCAGGCTCTGGGTAATACCGTTCACCGCAAGTTTGGCAACGCCATAAAAACCCGTGCTCATCCACGCTGCCGTGGAGGACTGATTGATGATGGCACCACCGCCCGCGGCAGTCATAGCGTCAACCACCGCGCGCGTCATGATGAGACAGCCGTGCGCATTGATGCGCATGAACTTCTCCAGGTAATCCATCTCCACGTTCAGATAACCTTCGATTTTCATATCACCAAAAATAGCGGCATTGTTGATCAGGTAATTGATGGCGCCGTACGTGTCCACGGTCGCCTTGGCGCAGGCTTTGGTGGAGTCCTCGCAGCCCACATCGGTTTGCACAAACAGAGCGCTGCCGCCATTCTTGTTGATGGCGTCAGCCACGCGCTGACCACCTTCGGAATTAAGTTCGGCGATGACCACATTCATGCCGCGCTGTGCACAGGCCATGGCGTAACCTTCGCCAATGCCGCCGCCGGCGCCAGTTACAATGATCGTTTTACCCGTAAAATCCATGTGCGTGTCCTCGTTAGAATATTGATTTGGATGTTAGTACATTGGGGCGGATTTCCAGCAGATCAATCGCCACGCCGGGGGGCTGTGCCAGTGCGTAGCGCACTGACTCTGCCACATGACTGACGTCCATGCCGGTATCCAGATGGGTGCCTGCGTCTTTCCAGGCGGCGATCGCCGCTGCAAATGCGGCCTTGTTCCAGCCGTCCGCGAAGCTGGTCCAGGCGCCGCCGGGACGGATACAGGTCACGCCAATACCATCGCCCTGCAATTCCAGTCGCAGATCGCGTGTAAAACGTTCTACCGCGGCCTTGGTTGCAGCGTAGATCGACAGGTGGCTGATCTCGTCGTAGTGCCAGGCACTGGCCGAGGAAATGTTGATAATGCGGGGATTGTCCCCGCCGCGCAGCAGGGGGATCGCGGCTTGTGAGCAGAACACGGTACCGAGGAAGTTGGTTTGCAGCTGCAGCAACACCTCCTCTTCCACCAGGTCTTCAATCTTGTTGGGGGTGGCCATTCCGGCATTATTGATCAGCCCATCCAACCGCCCGAAATGTGTCTTGATTGCCGTGAATGCAACACCGATCGCCCCACGTGAACCCACATCGGCGGCCACGCCAAATGCGTGATCCGAGCCGATGTCGGTCACCGCCTGATCCAGATCGGACTGGCTGCGGCTGATCAGCCCGACGCGCGCGCCGTTCTCTACCAGATTTTTGGCAATCGCCAGGCCAAATCCCCGGGAACCCCCGGTGACGATATAAACCTTGTCTTGCAACGTGGCACTCACGAAGCAATCGCTATGGTTTTGGTTTCCAGGTATTCCTCAAAACCCTCACGGCCCATCTCGCGGCCGACACCGCTCTGCTTGTAGCCACCAAACGGCGCATCTGCCCCGTAGAAATTCCCACCGTTGACATTGACGGTGCCAGCACGGATGCGGCGCGCCACACCCAGCGCGCGCTCTTCACTCGCGGACCACACGCCTGCCGAGAGCCCATAGTCAGAATCGTTGGCGATGCGCACTGCCTCGTTCTCATCATCGTAGGCAATCACGGCCAGCACCGGACCAAAAATCTCTTCACGGGCAATGGTCATGTCATTGGTCACATCCATGAATACCGTAGGCTCCACATAATAGCCCTTGTCCAACTGCGCGGGCCTGCCGCCACCGAGTAACAGGCGGGCGCCCTGTGCTTTCCCTTTCTCGATATAAGCGAGCACCCGGTCGCGCTGGCGTGCATTCACCAGTGAACCCATGATCTGGCTGTCAGACGTGGGATCACCGTATTTGATAAAGCCGAAATAGGTCGGCAGCAGTGCTTCCACCTCCGCCTGACGCGACCGTGGAATCAGTAACCGTGTATGTATCGCGCAACCCTGTCCCGCGTGAAAACACACGGCAAGACAACTGAGCAGGCTCGTGCCCAGATCCGCGTCGTCGAGGATAACATTGGCGGATTTCCCGCCCAGCTCCAGAAACACTTTCTTAACCGTCTGCGCGGCGCGCGCCATGATGTGCTTGCCGACGGCGGTGGAACCTGTGAAGGACACCATATCTACCCGCGGATCACCCACCAGTTGGTCTCCCACTACCTTGGGATCTTCCGATGTAATCACGTTGAATACACCGGCAGGAATATCGGTGTACTCCTTTACCACCCGGCCCAACATCGTCGCCGACCACGGCGTATCAGGCGCGGCTTTCAGTATCACCGTGCAGCCTGCAGCTAGCGCAGGCACACATTTGGCAAGATTGATCTGCAGCGGCACGTTCCAGGGGGTGATACAGGCCACCACGCCGATGGCCTCTTTCTCCACCAGGCGCCGACTCTTGCCGCCCATCATTTCAGAAATCCCAATATCGCGGCTCCACTCGTAACCGGGAAGCGTTTGCAGCGTGTAGTCGATAAATCCTATGGGCAATTCACACTGCGGGCCCATCGCTCCGCAAATGCCCAGCGGTGCACCGGTTTCTGCCGCAATCTGCAGCTTGAAGTCTGCCTCTACTGCGCGTAGCCCCTGCTGCAACTGTTGCAGACACTTGAGGCGAAAGGCGTGGTTGGTAGACCAGTCTGTCTCATCAAAGGCGCAGCGGGCGGCGGCAATGGCCCGCTCCATATCCTCGATACCGGCATCTGCCACCTGCCCCATCACTACTTCCGTGGCGGGATTGATATTGGCGTAGGTTTTACCGGAGGCAGCGGCGCACAACTCACCGTTTATAAACAGTCTGGATTCGGGATTCATACAGTTCGCTCCTGTTACGCGGGGGGCCGGGATTCATCTTTCGCGAGGAAAACATCCACGATACGGTCACGTATAAATTCGGCGGTGGGCATAACCACACCCTTGGCTGCGGCGGTACTAATGGCACACTCCAGATCCTTGCGCCCCAAGCGGCCCATGGCACCAAAATACGGGTCCATCTGTTCCTCCGTGGACGTTTTTGCCACGGCATTGCGACCGCTGGCGAACATAGCCATTTGCTCATTCACCACACCATTGGACAGACCAACTGCACGCAATACATCCACCGATAAACCACACGCTTCGGCCAGGCGGGTCGCCTCCACCATCGCCACAAATTCGGTGTACTGAATAAAATTGTTGCACAACTTGAGCGCGATGCCGGAGCCAATGGGCCCGGCGTGCACGATTTTTTCCGCAGAAGTGGTGAACACCGGAGCAGCCATCTCGAGTTGTTCGGTACTGCCACCAACCATATAGCACAGGGTACCGTCTGCCGCCCGATGCGCTCCGCCAGTGATAGGCGCATCAATCAGGTTGAGGCCAACGGCAGAGGCCTGCTGCGCCCAGCGCAACAGATTGCTCTGCGTAACGGTGCTGTGGATTGCCACGAGCGCGCCCGGCGTTGCATGCGCGAAGATTCCCTGCTCGCCATTCAGCAACTCCTCTACCTGAGCGTCGTCACGCACACAGATGCCAATATGTGAGCAGGCTTGGGCCAGTTCAGCAATCGAGGCACAGGCGATAGCACCAGCCGCCACCAATTCTTCCACGGCCGGCGCATAGACATCGTAGACATGCGCGTTAAAGGAATCGCCAATCAGGCGGTGCGCCGAAGGCTTGCCGATATTCCCCAGCCCAATGTATCCGACATTGATTTTCCCACTCATGCGGTCTCCCCATTATTGTTCTGGTGGCATAGCAGGCCATCACTGACAGCGCCGCAGTGTAGCCGCACAAACACTATTCTGTCAATATAAATTGACTAACAGTCAATTAGGGTTTACTATTTTTCCCATGAGCCAAGTCAGATCGTTTAGAACAGGACCAGAGCTGGTCTGGAACAGGTATCGGGACAATTCCTCTCGCCACCTGCTAGGCGTTGCCCACTATCTGCAGACCAGCATGATGAACACGCTGCAGGTGCAGTGTGGACACAATGATCTGCGCTTGGGATTCACACCGTATATCACACTGATAGGCGAGCACGGCCGACGTCTGGCTGACATCGCCGCCGTGCTGGGCATTTCCCGCCAGGCCTGCAACCAGGCGTCCAAAGCGATAGAGGCTGCAGGCTATATCGCTCGCACCGCTGACCCGCTGGACGGTCGTGCCAAGAATCTCTCCCTGACGCCCCAGGGCATAAAGCTACGACGCGATGGCATCCGCATCGTGGCCAGGCTCGACCAGGAATTCAGCCGTATAGCAGGCGATGAGGCTATTGCTGACGCCAGCGTGTCCTTGGGCAGAATCTATCACCGCCTTGGCCTGGGGCCGAATCAACAGCGCGTCTCGCCGCCACCCAACGTCGGAATGGGCGCTCTGTTACCCGCTTTGGCAGACTACACCCTGCAGCGTTTGATGGCATTGACCCGCGCTAAAGGACACCCGGGGCTACAGCTGCGTTTCGGCCAGGTACTGACGCTAATCGGGCCGTCAGGTGGACGCATCCAACAGATTGCGGCAATCCACGACATAAGCAAACAGGCCATTAGCGCAATCACTACGGAACTGGAAGGGCTGGGCTATCTGCAGCGTCAGGCACAACCGCAGGATGCGCGCCAGATCGTGCTGCATTTTACTGCTCTGGGCGAGACACTCATCGCCGACTCGGTGGCCAGCGTTGAAGAACTGGAACGGGAATTCGCTGCCATTGTTGGCAGGGCCGCGCTCAAACGTATGAATACCACGCTGCATGATCTGTATCGCGGTCTGCGGCTGGAACAGGACATTTTTGAAAAAAACAGCACAGCGGACATCAGTCTCCTGGCCCTGCAACTACAGCAACAACTGGACGATCACGACTGCCAGGCACTGGCCAGGCTATTGTTGATCCCGTCCGGGAACAAGAGGTAAATGATGATGAACAACGAGTGGCTGTCTTATCTGTGGCAACACTACCACATAGGGTATTCATTGATGGCCCTGGCAGCGATTGCTGTGATTACAATCGTGGGTAAGCGCCTGTTGTTTCTGGTGCCGGCCCTGGCGAAAACGCGCGCGCTCAATAAAGCGAAGGATAAGGAGAGATGGGTTCAGGAAAAGTATCCGCCCATCGTACGCGCCACGCATCGGGTCGGCATGTACTGCAATATCGTGTTCTTCCTGGTGCTGCTGCCGTTTTGCATTACGGTTGCTGCGCAGCCGTGGTGGAAAGTCTTACTGGATACGTTCATCATCCTGATGTTTTACGACTTCTTGTACTATTTATCGCACCGCTTCTGGTTTCATGGGCAGGGGGCCATGCGCAAGATCCACGCCGTGCACCACCAGGCGCGCAATCCCAGCTACCTGGACGCCCACTATGTGCACCCGTTCGAGACGTTCGTCGGGCTGGCACTCTACATCGGCTCGATTGTCCTGTTGGCAGCACTGATGGGGCCGTTTCATATCGCCACCATCGTTTTGACCTTTCTGATCTTCTCGCAAATCAACCAGATCAATCACATCTTCTTTGACTTACCGCACTACCCTTACAAGACCGTGAACTGGATCGTGGCAAAGCATCACGTGCATCACGAGAATATGCACAAGGGCAACTACGCCACCATTACACTCTTTTACGACAAAATTTTCGGCACACTCGATTAGACCGATTAGACCGATTAGACCGACTGGAGAGCACGTATGAACACTAAGGAACGCCGCGCGCTGGGCGAGAAAACCATCAAGGATGTGTACGCCGGGGATGTGGTAGTGCCGCCTGAGGGCTATGCGTTCACTGACATCATGCTCACGCAATTGTTCGCGGAGCTGTGGACGCGCGAGACGCTGTCCATGCGCGACAAACGTATCTTATTACTGGGGATTATCGCCGAGAAGGGCGAGGCCATGACGTTCAAAATCCAGATCAAGGCATCGCTGAAGCGCGGTGAGATCAATGCGGCAGAAGCCCGCGAGTTCCTGCTGTTTATCGCGCAGTATTCCGGTTACCCCCGCGCGGCCGCCATGTTGGGCCCGGTGGAACAGGCCATTGCGGAGTTTGAAAAAGAACAGGCAGCTGCCGCCGATTGATACAAAAACGCCCCCGGAGGGAATCCTCCGGGGGCGTGAGCGTTGCACTAACGATCAGGCGGCTTCTTCGGCCGTGGTCACTTCCGGGTCAAAGGTAATGTACATGCGCTTGATGCCGTTCACCAGGTTGGAACGGGTGTAGGCGATATCACCGACCAGTTTGGGGTTGCGGATGCGGGGAATGATTTCTTCGAACATCACGCGCATTTCCAGTCGCGCAAGGTGCGTACCCAAACAGAAATGCTGACCAACCCCGAACGCGCGATGCTCGTTGTACAAGTTAGGCATGCGCTCGGCGCGACGCACATCGAACTGCATCGCGTCTGCACCGAAAATAGTCTCGTCGTGGTTCACCGTGTGGTAGTGCATGATAACCTTGTCGCCTTTCTTGATCAGGTGCCCGCCGACTTCAGTGTCTTCCAGGCACTGGCGACGCATCAGCGTAAAGGCCGTGTTGTAGCGCAGCATTTCTTCACAGGCACCCGGTATCTTGTCAGGGTTATCTATCAGGTACTGCAACTGCTCGGGATTTTCCATCAATAAGCGCATACCCTGGGTGGTAACCGTACGGGTAGACTCGTTACCCGCAGCGATCAACATCAGAAAAAACCACACGAACTCGGCATCATTCAAACCTTCATCCTTGCCGTTACCCTGGAGCAGGGCACCGATGATGTCTTTCTTTGGATTGGTCTTGTGTTGCTCCATCAATTTCATGGCGTATTCAATCACTTTGAAGGAGGCAGCTTCCGCCTCCTCCTGGCCTGCAGACATCTCCGGATCCTGGTTGAACATCATCTTGTTGGTCCACTCGAAAAAATCCTTACGGTCTTCGGGTGGGATCCCGCACAACTCCAGAATCGCCAGCAGCGGCAGCTCCGCCGCCACTTCCTCCACAAACTCACACTCGCCGCGACCGGCAACCCGGTCCACAATATTGCGGGCATGCTGGCGGAAACTGGCCTCATAGGAGTTCACGGCGCTGGGCGTAAAGGTCGCCCGGACAATTTTGCGAGATTTCATCTGCCCCGGCGGGTCCTGGTTGATGGTCATATTGCGGTGGATCAGGACCATGTCATCTTCGGAATACTCTTCCGCAAGGGCCGAGCGCGCCTCACTGGAAAACAGCTTCGGATTCTTGGAGACGAAATCGATCTCATCGCGCCCCGTTACCAACCAATAGGGGACGCCCATGTAGGACCCGTCCATGTAGTGCACCGGGCCAGAGGCACGTATCGCCGCGAGCGTCTCGTAAGGCATGCCGTTAACGTAGGTTTCCGGGTCAATCAGGTTGGGGAAATTGGCAAAAGGGCACTGACTCATTGATATCCACTCCAGGGTAGCTGCTCGATCTTGAACCTAGAGGCTACTAGGCGTTAGTTAACTTGTCAATTGGCAATAGTTTGCCGAGCACAGCCTCCGACTAGCCCCTTCGAGTGCCGGTTTGCCTGTCTTGCGCCTGTCGGGCTTTCCTGCATCTGGCAGGGAACCGGCGACAGCCGTTACCGCTGCGCCTTGAATCCCGCAGCGCGGGCATCCCAGGTCGTCGGCGTAACGCCCCGCTCGCGCAGGCGAAACTTCTGCACCTTGTTGGTGGGTGTATACGGCAGGGAGTCAACGAATTGAATGTAGCGCGGCACGAAAAAATAGGGGGCATTGTCGTTGATGAACTGGGCCAGCTCTAAAGCCTGTAACGCCTGACCTGGCTTGACGATGACGTCCAGCATCACTTCCTGCTCCGACTCCAGTTCTTCACTGGGCACACCAAACGCTGCGCAATCAGCGATAGCAGGGTGCCTGCGCGCGGCAAGTTCGACTTCGAAGGTGGAGATATTCCGACCCTTATAGCGCACCGCGTCCTTCTTGCGATCGGAGAAAAAGTAGTACCCCTGCGCATCGCATTTGAGCATATCGCCGGTCTTGTACCACTCCCCTGCATAGGCCGCCGCCGTCGCCTCGGGATTGTCAAAATAGCCGTTAAAGATGAAATGCGGCCAGTGGGGCTTTACCCACAGTTCGCCCGCCTCGCCCAGCGGTACGTCCTGTCCATCGTCCCCCACCAGCCTGGCCTCCAGGCCCGGCACCACACTGCCGCAACTACCCGGGGGTTGCGTACGACCGCTAACAGGGGCCACAAGACGCATGGCCTCGCTCTGGCCCAGACCTTGCGGCAAGAGTTCCAGACCAAAACGTTTACAGAAGGGTTCCGCCACCGCCGGCGGCATGGGCACGGCCATCAATTTGCGCAGGCTGTGGTTGGCGTCATCCTCTCTCGCCGGGGCATCCCACAGGAACATGTGCATCGCTCCCAGGGTGAAGCACTGCGTTGCTTTGTAGTAATCCACGCGCTCCCAAAATGTCCTGACCGAGAAGCTGGGATCAATCGCCAGGGGCACCCCGGCAAACAGGGCGCGAAAAATTGCCGTGACCCACACCGCTGTGTTGTACATGGGCAGGACGGTAAAAATCACGTCTCCCGCAGCGATGCCGTACTGACCTTCTTCATTATTGGCGTACGAGGCATTGAACCAGACGTTGTGGCTCTGCATCACGCCCTTGGCCTTACCGGTGGTGCCAGAGGTCCACAACACGGCGCAGGTATCGCCGCAGCTCAGGGCAGACATATCCGGCTCCCCTGCCCCGGCCACATACAACTCCTCGAGACTGAGTGCACCGGGCAGCGATTCATGTCCACCGTGCATCACCAGCACGTCAACCGACACTGCACCAATGACCTCCTGCAACCGGTCCAGGTGCGCCGCATCACTGACCAGGATCGTAGGCCGGGTGCCGTTGATCGTATCGAGCAGCCATGCGCCCTTGTAATCGGTATTGATCGGCACCCACACCGCACCGAGCTTGTTCGTCGCCAATACCAGGAAAATCACCTCGGGCGCGCTGCTCATATAGAAGGCGAGTCGCTCGCCGGCACGCAATCCGGCCCGGGCCAGGCCCGCTGCCAGTTCGTTGACGCGCTGATTGACCTCGGCAAAGGTATATACCGTCTCCCCGAACAACACATAGGGATGATCACCGTGCTGCTGCGCCTGCAGTTGTATGGCACGCCCCAGATGGCGCTCGCTCGCATCAGACATTTGCAGAATATTCATGGATGTACCGTGTTCCCAACAGCAGGTCAGTAGAAAGGAGGCTTTAGGCGTAATCGAGTCGCTAGCGCCGGACCAGCTCCAGGGTTTCCCGCAGGCCGTTCCGGTCAATCAGCATCATCGCACTGCCATACGCAACAGCGCCGAGCGCCACCAGCTGCAGCAAATATAACCAGTCACCGCTGGATCCATAAACGAAAAACTGCAGAAAATACACCGTGGCATACATTATTATCCCCGCCACCACGGGACGGATCATTTGCAGGAGATAGTCGACGATGTCGAGCCCAACCACCTTGCAAGTGCGCACCGCCGTAATGAAAAATACCAGCGGATACGTGCACAGCCAGGCATACGCAAGGCCAATCACGCCCCAGTGGGTACCGGCATAGAACGCCAGTGGCATCAGCATGGCCGCAACCAGAAAGTTGGTAGCGCTGGTGTCGGGGTGACCTACACCCCACAGCAGTGGTGGAAAAATATTGCTCAGTAGCCGAAAGGGCATGACCACGCCCAGCAGTTGTAACAGCGGCGCCGCGGGCAGCCATTTCTCGCCCAGTAGGGACGCAATAAGCGGCTCCGCTGTGCAGCTGATGCCGAAGAACACAGGAAACGCCGCGATGCCAAGAACGCGAGTCGCCTTGAGCAAATAACCCTGCACAGTGGCAGCACTGGCAGTAGCATGAGCGTGAGAAAACGCAGGAAACGCTACGGCATTCAGCAGCCCGCTGATCTTGTGAATGGGCAGCGACGCCAACTGGCTGGCGACAGCGTAGTAGCCCAACAGCTGATTGCCCAACACTTTCCCACCGATAAACTTGTCGGACTCACTGAACACGAACCACAAGCCTCTGTCTGTGGTGACAAAACCGCCGAACGACAGGTGCTTGCGCATGCCGCGCAATGAAAAGCTCGGCCAGACCAGATTCCTGGTGATCAGGTTAAGGCCCAACATGCGCGTCGCGTTGGTGGCCAGAGTACCCCAGATCAGCGCCCATACGCCCAGACCCAACAGAGCCAGCACCAGCGTGGTGAGACTGCCGATCACCAGCGTGGCGAAATCCACAACAGAGCGCTGGGCGAAATCAATCTCCCGCTCCAGCTTGGACTGCGGCAGGGTCTCAAAAATCAGCAGCAGAAACTGTACCGACAACACCTGCAGAATGGGTTTGAGTGACCGTTCGCCGTAAAACGTTGCGATAGTCTCGGCGCCGAGCAGTAACAGTGCGAAAAAAAACATGTTGACGACGATAACGACACCAAAAATCTGCCGCGTCATCTGCTCATCGAGAGTCTTGTCCTGTACCAGGACAGCATCCAGCCCGAGGGTATTGAGCAACACCAGCAGTGACACCACGACCATGGCCATGGCCATCAGGCCGTAGTCGCCCGGCGAGAGCAGGCGAATCACCATGATGGTAATTCCCCAGGACACCGCTTGCCCGGTAAATCGGGCTGCCGCACTCCAGCGCAAAGCAGACATGACCTTGCTGCGAATATCCATCCTCAATCTCTCGGGCGGTGTACGGTGTACGATGTACGTTGTGCCTTGACCTGAACCGGCCCGGTCCGGCCTGCTGCACAGAGTAACCCAGTTTTTCCAGCGGCACTGACATTTGTCGCGCCGCAGTGCGAGCGGCGACGCCCCATACTGCCAACACCGCTGCAGGCGCCGTTGGTAAAATGACTGACATAGCCTAGACTGCAAGCATTCTATGCGAAAGGATCACACCACAATGCCTGCAATCGATGTATTGGCAGATGCCGCCGAAAGAGCCAACCAGGACCCCTACTCGCTGCCACTGGACAAGATCAATGTGGCCAATCCCTTTCTCTTCGCGCGCGACATTCACGGCCCCTGGTTCAAGCGCTTGCGCGACGAGGCGCCGGTGCATTATTGCGCCGACAGTTTTTTCGGTCCGTACTGGTCGATTACGCGGCATAAAGACATTGTTACCGTGGATACCTCCCACGACATTTTCTCCTCCGAACCGGCCATCACCATCGGTGACACCGTAGACAGTTTCCATCTTCCCATGTTTATCGCCATGGACCGGCCAAAACACGACGCGCAGCGCAAGGTAGTGAGCCCCGTCACCGGGGCCGAAAATCTGCGCAATTTCGAGCCGATTATTCGCCAGCGCACGATTGAAGTGCTTGATCAGCTACCGGTGGGCGAAACCTTTGACTGGGTAGAACAGGTGTCCGTTGAGCTAACCACACGGATGCTGGCCACACTGTTTGATTTTCCCTTTGACGAACGCCGCAAACTGACGCGCTGGTCGGACGTCGCAACGGCGATTCCGGGCATGCAGATCATTGACACGGAGGAGCAGCGCCAGCAGGAACTGCTGGGATGCCTGGAGTATTTTACGGGGTTGTGGAATGAGCGGGTTAAAAAGCCGCCGGGCAATGACCTGGTGTCCATGCTGGCCCACGGCGAGGCGACCCGCAACATGCCACCGCTTGAGTACCTGGGCAATCTGGTACTGCTTATCGTGGGCGGCAATGACACCACCCGCAGCACGATGACGGCCAGCGCGCTCGCCCTGCACCAGAATCCGGATCAGTTCCAAAAACTGGTGGCGAATCCGCAGCTGATCGACAGCATGGTCGCGGAAACGATTCGCTGGCAGACCCCGCTGGCGCATATGCGTCGCATGTGCAAGGTAGACACTGAACTGGGCGGACAACAGATCAAAGCCGGCGACAAAGTCGTGATGTGGTACGTCTCTGGCAACCGTGATGAACGCTTTATGCAAACTCCGGACGCGTTCATCATCGACCGTCCCGATGTACGCCAGCACCTCTCCTTTGGTTTTGGCATCCACCGCTGCATGGGCAACCGGCTGGCGGAGATGCAGCTGCGTATCCTGTGGGAAGAACTACTGCAGCGCTTCGAGCGTATCGAAGTCATGGGCGCACCCGAGCGCACCGTATCGAGCTTCGTACACGGCTTTACCGCGCTGCCAGTGCGCCTGCATGCGCTATAACTGGGGGATTTCCGCCAGGTCGATGGGCAGTTCACTGCGCCCTATACGCGCAGCGCGTTCGCGCAGTGTGACCTCGGCCTCCTCGACCCTTATCATGATCACAAAGCGTTTCTCTCGCACGCCGTCCAGACAGTAGCGAGCCAACTCATCCAGATCCTGGAAATCCAGCGTCCAGCCCGCCTTTTCGGCGGCCACCTTGAAGTCCTGCACGGTCGGTACCGGCGCATAGGGTTTCTCCCTGGCCAGATCCTTGGGACGATTGCGGTCGGTGGTCCAGATACCGGTGTCCAGCAGGCCACCGGAGGGATAAAACACCGACGCTGCCAGCTGCGTACCCTCACTTTGTAACTGTGCGGCGAGGCACTCGCTGATACAGGACACGGCTGCCTTGCTCGATGCGTAGACCGACTGGTACGGCAGCGGTGAGATGCCGCCATCACCGGAGGACGTATTAATCACATGCCCCTCTTCGCCAGAGGCGATCATACGCGGCACGAACGCCTGAATACCGTGCACCACACCAAGGACGTTGACCCCGTGGACCCATTTCCAGTCGTTGTCAGTGGTTTCCCATACGTTGGCCGAGGGCGCCGCGACGCCCGCATTGTTGAACAACAGGTGACAGGCCCCGAATGTCTGAAACACGGTGTCGGCCAGCGCATTGACCGAGTCCGCCCGGGATACATCGGTGACGACCCCCAGCAATTCGCCAGCGCCGGCAAATTCCGCCAACACCCGGTCCAGAGCCTTTTGCTCGACATCGCCAACGACCACCCTGGCACCTGCTACCAGGAGTTCCTTGACCAGAGATCGACCGATGCCGCTTGCTCCACCCGTCACTACTGCCACTTTTCCTGTGAAGTCTTTCATTGTGCTCGTTGTCCTGCGAAGGAGAAGAGAGGTCTTATGCCATAGTTTCTGGCGTGACTCCAGCCCGCGCGGATGCTTTGGCAAACCGCTCGCTGCTTTATGTACCAGCGCAGATGACGTAGGATAAATTTCACCATGCGGCGACCGGTGTTGCCTGCAACGTACCTGACAGGGGGAAGTGTTTTGATTGTGCCGCTAACGGGCGCGGACCGCACCGATCTGCTGCGCAGCCTGCGCCAGTGTCTGGGTGACAATGGCGTGATCGATGAGCCCGAATCGCAACGCCCTTTTGAGTGTGATGCGCTGACCCTCTATCGCGATCTGCCACTGGCGGTGGCGCTGCCCGCCACGGTGGAACAGGTGCAACAGACATTGCGCATTTGCCACCAATTTAATGTCCCGGTAGTCGCCAGGGGTGCCGGCACCGGCCTGTGCGCGGGGGCCATGCCACACCCGGACGGTGTGTTGCTGGTCCTGAGCAAGCTCGATCGCATTCTGGATATCGACCCGCTGGCACGCACCGCCCGCGTGCAGCCCGGGGTCACTAATTTGGCTATTTCTGAAGCCGTCGCCTGTCACGACCTGTATTATGGCCCCGATCCGTCATCCCAAGTTGCCTGCACTATCGGCGGCAACGTGGCGGAAAATTCCGGCGGCGTGCACTGCCTCAAATACGGGCTGACCGTGCACAATATTCTATCGCTGAACATACTCACCGTGGCGGGAGATGCCCTGACCATCGGCAGCCTGGGCCTGGACAGTCCAGGCTACGATCTGCTGGCGCTGTTGACAGGCTCAGAAGGCTTGTTGGGCATCGTCACAGAAATCACGGTGCGCCTGCTGCCTGCGCCTGAGCTGGCCCGGGTCATCATGGGCGGCTTTGACACCGTCAGCGCAGCCGGGGATGCGGTGGGCGCCGTCATCGCTGCCGGCATTATCCCCGCCGGTCTGGAAATGATGGACCGGCTGGCGATACAGGCGGCGGAAGACTTCGCCCATGCGGGCTACCCGCGAGATGCTGCAGCCATTCTGCTGTGCGAGGTGGATGGGAGCCGTGAGGAAGTGGCGCAACACGTGGCGGCAGTAGCACACCTGTTCACCAGCATGGGGGCGACCTCACTGGTGACGTCACACGATGAAGCCCAACGTGCGCTGCTGTGGAAGGGGCGCAAGTCAGCCTTTCCCGCCGTGGGACGACTGGCACCGGATTACTACTGCATGGACGGCACCATTCCACGCGGCCAGGTCTCCTACATGCTCAGTGAGATCTACCGCCTGTCGGCGCACTACGGCTTGCGCGTCGCCAATGTGTTTCACGCCGGAGACGGCAATTTACACCCCCTCATCCTGTTCGACGCCAGTGACCCGAAGGAAGTCCACAAAGCGGAAAAATTTGGCGCCGACATTCTGGATTTATCAGTGCGCGTCGGCGGCTGCATCACTGGCGAGCACGGTGTGGGGGTGGAGAAACTAAGCAAGATGGCCAGTCAATTCAGTACGCAGGAACTGCTGCAAATGGAGGACATCAAATACGCCTTCGACCCCGCACTCAACCTCAATCCAGGCAAAGGCATTCCCATCCTCAAACGCTGCCAGGAATACCGAGCCCTCCCCGCCCGTCACCAGCATGACTGAGCCACGCGACATCGCCGCCGATCGCAGCGAAGCCATTATCGCGGCGCTGCGCCAGGCGCGTGAAAACCGTCGCCCCGTGACGATCAGCGCCGGCAACAGCAAGCGTCATCTGGCAGGTCGCGAGTGCGAGTACGCGCCTCTGGACGTCGGCGGCCACCGCGGCATCGTCGACTATGAACCGCGAGAGCTGGTGATCACCGCACGGGCCGGGACACCATTGACTGACATCATTGCAACGCTGCAGGAGCAGCAGCAAGTGCTGTCCTTTGAACCGCCGCTGTTCGATGGCAAGGCCACCCTGGGCGGTACACTGGCGTGCAACCTCTCGGGACCCGCCAGGCCCTGGGGCGGCTCGATCCGCGACATGGTGCTGGGCGTACAGTTGATCAACGGCAGGTGTGAACGCCTTAACTTCGGCGGCAGGGTCATCAAGAATGTGGCCGGCTATGATGTTTCGCGTCTGCAGGCCGGAGCCCTGGGCACGCTGGGCGTGTTATCCGAAGTGACCCTGAAAGTCCTGCCGCGGCCAGAAAAGACGCTGACCCTGCACTATGCAATGTCGGCTGCAGACGCCGTCCTGTGCATGAACCGCCGCGCCGGTGAACCAAAACCACTGTCGGGCGCCTTCTGGCTCGACGGTCATTTACACCTGCGCCTGTCTGGTGCTGCCAGTGCGGTTGAGGGCACTGCCACGCAATGGGGCGGCGACATCGTTATGGAGGATGCTCAGATCTGGGAGAGCCTACGCGACATGACGCTACCGTTTTTTGCCGGTGATGCGCCGTTGTGGCGTTTTTCCGTTAAACCTTCCGCACCGGTTAAGACCGACTTCGGAGCCGCCCTCATCGATTGGTGTGGTGCCCAGCGCTGGGTGCGCGGCGCCCACTCCCTGGATATATTACAACGCGCCGCCGCCGAGGCCGGGGGCCATGTCATCGCATTTCGCGGTGGCGACCGCAGCGCGGAGGTGCGTGCGCCGCTGAGCGCCGTTGAACAAGGTTTGCAGCAACGGCTTAAACACGCCTTCGACCCGGACCGTATTCTCAATCCGGGCCGTCTGTACAGTTGGCTGTAGGAGCCGTCGCCATGCACGTAGAGTTACATCCGCGCTTTGAAGGCACCGCTGCAGGCCAGACCGCCAAGGCACTAACCAGCGCCTGTGTGCACTGCGGGCTTTGCCTGACCACCTGCCCCACGTACGTCGATAGCCGCGACGAAAGAGATAGCCCGCGCGGCCGTATCTATCTGATCAAACACCTGCTGGAAAGCGGTGCCGCAAGCGCGCAGACCCAGTTGCACCTCGATCGCTGTCTCACCTGTCGCAATTGCGAAACTGCCTGCCCCTCCGGTATGCAGTATGGCGAGTTACTGGACATCGGCCGCGGGCTGATGGAGCAGCAGGTGCCCCGCCCGGTTGTTTCCAGAAGCCTACGCTGGCTGCTGCGATTCACGCTGTCCAAGCCGTCACTGCTGGCTGCGGCACTGGCCCTGGGACACACCGTGCGGCCACTCCTGCCCGGTCGCTTACGCCGGAACATTCCGGTGCGCCAACATCCCCGGTCGGTGCCGAGTGGGCAACACGCGCGCAGCATGCTGCTACTGGAAGGCTGCGTGCAGCGCGCAGCCACACCCAATACCAATGCCGCCGCGCGACGCGTACTCAACCGGTTGGGTATCACGCTCATCAGCGCACCACAGGCGGGCTGTTGCGGCGCAGTCAATTACCATTTGGCGGCACACGCCGACGGCCTGGCTGATATGCGCCGCAATATCGATGCCTGGTGGCCCTACATTGAGAACGGCGCTGAGGCTATCGTCAGCAGCGCCAGCGGCTGCGGCGCCATGCTGGTGGATTACGGACGCTTGCTTGCCACCGACCCGACCTATGCGAAAAAGGCGCTACGTGTATCACAGCTGTGTCGTGACCTGGGGGAAATCCTGCTACAGGAAGATCTGAATCCGCTGACAATAAATACGCAGGTCGGCACAGTGGCGATTCACACGCCATGCACCCTACAACACGCACTGCAGCAACCGCAGCTGCTGCACACCCTGCTCCAGCGAGCGGGATTTGATATTGCGCCCACCGCGCAAAAACTCCTGTGCTGCGGCTCGGCTGGCACCTACTCCATCCTGCAATCGGACATCAGCGAACGGCTGCTCGCAACGACACTGAGCACACTCACCAGTGCTCAACCCGACCTGATTATCACCGCCAATATTGGCTGCCAGCTGCATTTGCAATCGGCGGCGTACATTCCTGTGGTGCACTGGATTGAGCTATTTGATAAACCCTGACGGGGCCCGCCTACTGCCGCTATCAACACCCTACATCTGGACCTTCTTCACGAACTCTGATTTCAGTTTCATCGCCCCAATGCCGTCGACTTTGCAATCGATATTGTGATCACCGTCTACGAGACGGATATTTTTCACGCGCGTACCCACCTTAAGCACCGCAGAGGAGCCCTTTACCTTTAAATCCTTGATCACGGTAACCGTATCGCCATCAGACAGTGTGTTGCCATTGGCATCGTGCACCTCGTGGACTTCATCTGCTGCAGTCACCGTATCCCCGGACCACTCGTGCGCGCACGTGGGGCACACGTAGAGGCTCCTGTCCTCATAGGTATAAGGGGAATCACACTGTGGGCATTGGGGTAGATTACTCATGGCTTTCTCCTGGAGAGCATGGGTTGTGGCGGGAATGATACGGGCACCCGTAGGTCGATACGTCACCACCAAGTTATATCAATAGTCGTGTTCAGAACAAAACAATCGTCGACTTGCGACCCCGACTTTGGTTTTATTGAAGCGTGCCCTCTGGGCACCCTTCGCTGTATTGCTTCGCCTTACGACAAGCCTATACACGCATCACATCGTTAGTTACCCATGCCGCCAGCAGGCGCGAGCGCAACGTGTACGCGGCCTGTCGGGGGCTCAATCTGCCTCGGAGGCATACTCTATGAGAAGACAGAAGCGCGATATGAATTCCAGAGCATTTAATCGAGGCTACCAGGTCGGCCTCGCTGGGCGCAGCCTCGACTTATGCCCACATGAAGAAGATGAGCATCGGCAAAACTGGATGACGGGATGGCGCGAAGGCCGCAGCGATCAGTGGGACGGCCTGACCGGCGTATCCGGGGTGCATAAGTTACGCGCGATCTGAATTTTTCAACGCTGTTGCAGGTTATTGCAGGCGGCCTCATTTTATCCCGGCCGCCTGTTTGTAGGCGGCCAGCTCCAGCATTATCTCGGCCGTCGGCGTGAGCTCAAAGGCGCGTTGTGCCAAGACCAGAGCCTCGACGTGATTGCCCTTTGCCTTCGCTGACAGTGCTCTTAGACGCAGCACAGCGGGCGCCTCCGGAGCCACAGTGACCAGTGTCGCCAGGTACTGCTCAAACGGCTCAGAGGCGCCGTCACTGTGCGCGCTTCTCGCCAGATCAATCAGGGCGGGCATGTGCCGCGGGTCGTGCTTGATAACCTCCATCAGCTCCTGTTCAGCTTTTTGTTTGTCACCCGTCTCACGGGCGACCGTCGCCAGTAGGTAGTGAAATTGAGGTGATTCAGGTTTGGCGTCTACCAGCTGCTGCAGCACTATCCGGGCGCTTGCGTACTGTTGCTGCGCGACGTAGGCCACGGCGGTCATTTCCAGCACGCGAGGAGATTGTCGTTGCAATGCAGAGAGTTTAGCCAACAAGGGTACAACTTTTTCGGGACGCCCCGCACCGACGTAATGACCTGCCAGGCGCAGGCGTGGCTCCAGTGCCTTGGGGTGAGCTGCCACAGCAAGCTTCAGCGCAGCGACCGTTGCCGCGCTATTGTTCTGGCTAGCTTCAAGGGTGGCCAGATCCAGTAGCGTGGTCAGGTCATCCGCATAGTATTGCAGTATCGTCCGGTAGTAACGCCGTGCCGTGTCTGGATCCTGCGCCGCCAACGCCAGCAGGGCCAGGCCCTGGTTGGCGGCAGGGTTTCCAGGGTCGCGCCGCAGCGCCTTGTCATAGACGTCGCGTGCTTCTGCAGTCTTACCGGCGGCAACGTAGACTCGGCCCAGTACAGCATAAGGTCCGAGACTTTTAAGGTCCCTGTACTGGTAGGATTTCGCGGCCTCGATGGCGCCCTGGAAATCCTTCTCACCAAGCAATTTCACTATCGCCAGAATATCGGACTGCGGAAAGTTTGCCGTCTTACCCGCTGCGTCGGCGGGGACCGAAGGCGCCTCGTCGCTGGCGTCTGGCACCACCAACCCCGCCTCCCGCCGCAATGGGACAAAATCCCAGTCCGGTTGCAGCTGCGTTATCCGGTCATAGAGTTCAAACCCCGCATCCGGGTGGTGATCCAACAGCAGGGCATTCGCCATGATGTTCAGCGCCGCCACATCGTCGGGATCGCTATCCAGCGCGGGTTGCAGCATATCCCGGGCATCCTGCAGCTTGTCCCGCAGTATCAGAATGGCGGCCAGGAGCTTTCTACCGTTGCTATCGTTGGGAGCGTTCTTTACAAAAAGATCCGCATACTTTGTGGCGTGCTTCAGATCCTTGTCGATCAGGTAGCCCATACTCAGGTAGTACAGGACCAAAGGAAATTCTCGGGCCGCCGGTTCGGCCAAGGTCAGAGCCGTGATCGCCTTACGATACTGTTTGTTCTTAAAGTCCAGTAAGCCCTGTACATAGTTGGCCGCGGGGTCTTTAGGGGAGTGCTCCAGCAGGAGCGCCGCATCGATCTGGGCGGCTGCATAGTCCTGCAACTGCAGGTTGATAAGCGCCCGCGCAAGGCGTTCGGGAACGTTTATCGGCGAGTGCGCTATCGCTTGATCAAATGCGACGCGAGCCTCCTCCGGCTTACCCTGCTGGGCGAGTACGTGCCCCTTGAGCCCCCACGCTTCGCCACTATCGGGTGACGTTGCCAATAATGCGTCTAGCAGGGCGGTGGCACGGTCGAGGTCACCCTCGTGGACGACAAGGGTGGCCTCTGCCAATTTCGCCTGCAGCAACTGCGGCGCTTTGCTCACTGCCAGTGCCAGCAGCGCGTGGGCTTTTTCCGCTTGATGGTCTGATACCGCCGCCAGCGCCTGACTCGACAGCAAATGTGCGGCGGCGGCGGCGTTGAGATCCTGATAGTCCAGCGCCAGGACAGCCTGAAACTTGCCCTGAGCCAAAAGGGCCTGCGCCAGCGCTGGGCTGATGTCGTTATGGGTCCAGCCCAGGACCTGAGCTTGCTGCAGCTCAAACTGCGCCTCCTGGACGTTCCCCGTCTCGAGGTACGCGCTGCCCAGGAGCCAGCGAACCTCGGCTGCGTTGCTGTCCAGCTGTAACGCGCGCTCCAACTCGACGGTAGCCGCCAGATAATCGGACTGGGCTATAAAGTCTTTCGCGCGGGCGAGGTGTTGTTCTTTGGATGCGCCACCACAGGCCGCCAGACCAAGCAGCAGCAAGGTAAAAAAAAGTTTCCGCATAGGTGCTCCAGCAGCAGAGGTCAGAGCCACTCGCTGCCATGTCATTGTTCTAATTATTCAATACACCAGGTAGCACAGTGCACATCGTAAGACGCCAGGCAGTCGTGGCATTGCCGCTTTGCTGGCTTCCCTGTTGTCGCATTATCTACACTTTTTGTCAGTCAGGCAAAAGCAGGCCGTGCGCCTTTGCGGTATGTTGCAGCACGGAACTTTTCAGCGGCCTGCAAGTCACAGCTGTCGCTCGCCGGGGCGACTTACCAATACACACTGGACGGGCAGGCATCTTTGGCTACAATGCGGTGCTCTCGCGAGGCAGCGTCGAACCAGCGCAACCTCGCTGCCCTAACGGTTACTGATAAATAACACCACAGGAGAACGCGTGGCTAACACACACATCCAAGCACTTGAGCACTGGCTTAGCGGGCAAATCATCGGCCAGAGCCATCTGGTACAGCGCCTCATTATCGCGCTGCTTGCCGACGGACACCTGCTGGTTGAGGGCGCTCCCGGGCTCGCCAAGACGCGGGCCATTAAATCCCTGGCCGAGGGTCTGGAAGGCAGTTTTCACCGTGTCCAGTTTACCCCTGACTTATTGCCCGGCGACATCACGGGTACGGAGATCTACCGACCACAGGACGCCAGCTTTCACTTCCAGAAAGGTCCGATTTTTCACAACCTCGTGCTAGCGGACGAGGTCAACCGTGCACCGGCCAAGGTGCAGTCGGCCCTGCTTGAAGCCATGGCGGAACGCCAGGTCAGTGTGGGCAGCCAGACTTACCCGCTGCCCGACCTGTTCCTGGTGATGGCCACGCAGAACCCGATAGAGCAGGAGGGCACCTATCCCCTGCCCGAGGCACAGCTGGACCGTTTCCTGATGCATGTCAGCGTCGATTATCCCGATACCGCTGCCGAGACCGAAATCCTGCGCCTCACTCGCACGGAAGCGAGCCGTGGTAGCGACAAACCGTCGGCGCCCCTGCCGCAGGAGAGCGTCTTCGCCGCACGGCAGGAGATCCTGGCGCTGCATATGGCCGAGGCGGTGGAACAGTACATGGTGCAGCTGGTCATCGCGACGCGCTCACCCGCCCGCTACAGCGAAAAACTGGCGGGCTGGATTGAATACGGCGGCAGCCCCCGCGCTACCATCGCCATTGATCGCTGCGCCAGGGCGCACGCATGGCTCAAGGGGCGGGACTTTGTCAGCCCGGATGATATCCAGGCCGTGACTGCCGATGTACTGCGCCATCGGCTCATACTCAGTTTTGAGGCCGAGGCCAATGGTGTTACGCCAGACACGGTGATTGAGGAACTGCTGTCAATTGTTCCCGTGGGCTGAGAACCTGTATGCACCTCGCCGATATCACTGTTCCCGCCCGCGGTGCCCATGCGGACCTGAGCGAACTGATCACACTGCGCTTTCCTGCCACGCAACTGAAGCTGGGGCGCAGAAACAGGGCTCTGCACACCCTGGCGGGGCCCATTAAATCCAACTTTCGCGGACGTGGCATCGATTTTGAAGAAGTCCGCAGCTACCAGCCCGGCGACGATATTCGCACGATAGACTGGCGCGTAACCGCCCGCACTGGAAAAGCCCATACCAAGGTGTTTCGCGAAGAACGGGAGCGCCCGGTACTGGTGGTCATCGACCAGCGCAGTAGCATGTTTTTTGGCTCCAGCTACTGCTTCAAATCGGTACTGGCAGCACAGCTGGCCAGCCTGCTGGCCTGGAGTGCCCTGCACAGCGGTGACCGGGTGGGTGGACTTGTATTCAATGAGGACTCTCACCAGGAGATCCGGCCCCGGCGCAGTCGTAAAACGGTGCTGGCGCTGCTGTCACAGATCGCCACTTACAATCGGGCCCTACCCCTGAACGCCACCGCTGAGCAGAACAGCTTCGCTCATATGTTGTCCAACCTGCGGCATATAGCGCGTCCGGGCAGCAGCTTGTTCATGATCAGTGATTTTCGCGGTGCGTCCGACGACGGCGCCAGGGAACACCTGTTCGAGCTGGCCAAACACACCGAGCTGACCGCGGTCGCCTGCAACGATCCGCTGGAGTCCGAGCTTCCCAGGGCCGGCACCTATGCCGTGACCAATGGCAGCGCACGCAGTGAATTGCACACTGGCGATCACCAATTGCGTCGCGACTATCGCCTTCGGCTGCAGCAACAGCGCGACCTGTTGCGCACTGACCTGCTGCGCCTGGGTGTGCCGTTGCTGCAGGCGTCTACTGACCAGCCACCGTTCAGCCTGCTAAAAAATTACTACGGGGACACACGCCGGTGAACCCCCAGGACCCCCTCGCTGATCTGCACCCGCTGCGCGCACCACAGCTGATCGGATGGTGGCCATTGGCGCCCGGCTGGTGGCTGTTGTTGCTCGCCGGGATAATCGTGCTGGGCGGCCTGGCCTACCTGTTGCACAGACGCTACAGGCGCAACATCTACCGCCGTCAAGCACTGCGCCAGTTGCAGGCACTGCATGCGGATTACCTGACCAAAATGGACGTCAGTCACTTCCTCGGCCAGCTCAATGCCCTGCTAAAAAGTGTGGCCCTGCTGGCCTATCCGCCGCCCACAATAGCGGCGCAGCACGGTGCACACTGGCGGGCATTTCTCAACGGCAGTCTGCCCCCCGACAGACAGCTACCACCTGCATTTGACGATGCGGCCTACCAAAAGACCTGCCCCGAGATCGATGTCACGCAGGTGCAGCAGGCCGCACAACACTGGATCAAACACCATAGGGCGATGCCATGATTGAGTGGCTCTGGCCTGGCATGTTGCTGTTGGCGCCCCTGCCTTGGCTGGTCCGCCGGGTGCTACCCGCTGCGAATAGCGAGCAACCTGCCGTGCGCGCGCCGTTTTTTCGTGAATGGCAGCAGATGAGTGACGCCCAGGTCGGCCGTTCATCGCGCAGCGGCCTGGTGGCTACCTTAGCGCTGTGGTTGTTGTGGCTACTACTGCTGCTGGCTGCGGCGCGACCCACCTGGATTGGCGAGGCCGTTGAACTGCCCAACAGTGGGCGCGACCTGATGATGGCGGTGGACATTTCCGGCTCCATGCAGGTCGAGGACATGCAGGTGGGCGAGACGTTGGTTGCGCGAGTCGATGCTGTGCGGCAGGTGGGTGCGGACTTTATCAGCCACCGTACCGGCGACCGACTGGGCCTGATCCTCTTTGGCAGCAAAGCCTATGTGCAATCCCCGTTGAGCTTCGATACCGCCACGGTAAAGCGCTTCCTGGCGGACGCCCAGATCGGCTTTGCGGGATCGGAAACCGCTATCGGCGATGCTATCGGTCTGGCGGTCAAACGCCTCAAGGAACGCCCCGCCGACAGCCGTGTACTGATTTTGCTCACCGACGGACAGGACACGGCCAGCTCGGTCAAACCGCTGGAGGCCGCGCAGTTAGCGGCGCAGATGGGTATCCGTATTTACACCATTGGGATCGGCGCGGATGCTATGACCCTGCCCGGCCTGTTCGGCTCCAGTTTCGGCAGCCGTCGCGTCAACCCGTCAGTAGAACTGGACGAGGCCGGATTGCAGGAAATTGCAAAGCTTACAGGAGGCGAATATTTCCGCGCCCGTAATCCGCAGGAACTGGCCACTATCTATCAACTCATGGATCAACTGGAACCGGTAGAGCAGGAAACCACCGTGTACCGGCCGCGACAGGCGCTGGGCTACCTACCACTGCTCGCCGCCCTGTTGCTCAGCTTTGTGCTGGCGCTGCGCCACTGCTGGCAGACTATTAATTGGCGTGGCACCGACGCTGCTCTTAGCTCGCAGGAAGAGCGCTGATGGAACTGCATCTGATAAGGCCTCTGTGGCTGTGGACGCTGCTGCCCGCCCTGCTACTGCTGTTGCTACTGTGGCGCCAGCGCGGGCGCCAAGGCAGCTGGCATTCCGTCATTGCACCTGAGCTGCTGCGTTATCTCGTCGATGACACGGGTGCCGCCAGAGGCCGCAACTTTCTGCCTCTGGTGTTCCTGGGATGGCTGCTCGCCGCTCTGGCTGCCAGCGGTCCCAGCTGGCACAAGATTCCGCAACCGGTGCACCAGAAACAGGATGCCCTCGTGGTGATGCTGGATCTGAGCTACTCCATGAAATCGGCGGATCTGGCCCCTTCGCGGCTGGAACGGGCGCGGCAGAAACTGCTGGACCTATTGCAGCAGCGCCGGGAGGGACAAACGGGGCTCATCGCCTACGCCGGCGATGCCCATATCGTGACGCCACTCACCGATGACACGCCGACCATCGCCAACCTGCTACCTGCCCTGCAGCCGGACATGATGCCCCTGCCCGGCAGTGAACCCGTCAGCGCCGTAACCCAGGCGCTGGAGCTGCTGCGTTCTGCGGGAATTCGCCAGGGCAAATTGTTGCTGGTGACAGACGGTGTGTCCGCCAAGGATCGCCAGGGTATTGAGCAGGTGATGTCGGGCAGCGCTTCGCATTTGACTATCATGGGAGTGGGCACCCCTGCGGGCGCGCCGATCCCACTGCCTAACGGTGGATTTCTCAAGGACCGGGCAGGGACCATTGTTATGCCGGGGCTGGATGAGCAGGGCCTGCGCGAGTTGGCCAGTGCCGTCGGTGGCAACTACAGGCGTATGCAACTCGACGACAGCGACCTCGCCTACCTGCTGGCCGGTAGCCCATTGAACGAAACTGAAGAGACGCTGGCGCTGGACAGGACCGCTGACACCTGGGAGGACCAGGGCTACTGGCTGCTCCTGGCGCTGCTACCGCTGGCGCTGGCACTGTTTCGGCGCGGCTGGCTCTTAACCCTGCTACCCCTGTTGCTGCTGGCGCAACCCGAACCCGCCAGTGCGCAGAGCTGGGATGACCTGTGGCTCACGCCGGATCAGCAGGGGCAGCGGGCATTGCAACAGGGCGACAATGCGGCCGCGGCGGCCCTTTTTGAAAACCCCGAGTGGGCCGGCACGGCAGCCTATCAGAACGAAGACTACGAATCGGCTATCGATCGCTTTAACAACCCGGATAACGCCGACACCCTCTACAACCGGGGCAACGCTCTGGCACGGGCGGGACAAATGGATGAAGCCATCGCCGCTTATGAGCAGTCACTGCAGCGTCAGCCCGATCAGACTGACGCCCGGGAGAACCTCGAACTACTGAAGAAGCTCAAAGAGCAGCAGGAGCAAGAACAACCGCAAGATCAAAAGCAGAACCAGGATCAGCAGCAAGACCAGCAACAGGACCAGCAACAGAACCAGAACCAGAACCAACAGCAGCAACAACAACAGCAGGACCAGAGCCAACAAGACCAACAAGAGGGCCAAAGCCAGGCCCAGGATCAGCAGCAACCACAAGATGGTGAGCAGCAGACCGAGGATCAAGCGCAGCAAGACCCAAGTACACCACAGGAGCAGCAGGCAGACGGCGACGAGCAGCAACAGGCTCAGGAGGCCAGTGGTGGAGAGCCCCGGGAGGAAGATACCGAGAGAGATTCACAGGGCCAGGCAGCTCGCGCCGAAGCGGGAGATGCAGAGCGCGACCAGGCGATGGAGCAATGGCTGCGCCGCATACCGGACGATCCATCAGGTCTGTTACGAGAAAAATTTCGCTACGAAAGTAGGCAACGGCAGGAACAGGGGGCCCGGAGGGAAGATGAAGCTTATTGGTAAAACGCTCGCCATTTTGGCCTTACTGGTGGTGACCATGGGCGGCACTGTGGCGCTGGCGGCAGTATCAGCCAGCCTGGATCGCAACCGGGTCTCTCTGGGTGACACGCTGCGGCTAACCGTGACTGCGACCGAAGACGAAGAACTCGATGATGCGGACCTGCGCGTGCTGCTGGATGATTTCGAGATTCTCCAGCGCTCGACCAGCAGCAATACGAGCATTGTCAATGGTCGCATGTCACGCGTCCGGCAAATCATCATCGATCTGACTCCAACCAGGCAAGGTAACTTGCAGATACCTCCGCTACACCTTGGAGACAGCACCACGTCAAGTCTGTCGGTGCTGGTCAGCGTCGCCCAGGATACCCCGGCAGACGATGAAACCGTGGTGTTCGAGGCGACGGTGGATCAGCAGAACGTCTACGTGCAGGGCCAGGTCATTTTAACCCTGCGTGTGCAGCAGTCGGTGAATCTGGAAGGACGCAGCATTTCCGAGCTGAAGCTGGACAACGCGTTCGTCAAGCCGCTGGAACAGCACTCCTTCCAACGCACTATTGACGGTCGCCAGTGGCTGGTCGATGAACTGCGCTACGCGATCTTCCCGGAGCAGAGCGGAACGCTGGAGATTCCCGCCCAGGTGTTCTCCGGCCGCGTCAACCAACGCCAGCGGAGCTTCTTTGATCTGGGCGGTGGCGGGCGACAGCTGCGCCGCAGCACCGCGCCAGTATCCATCAATGTGCTGCCCAAGCCAGACAGTTTTAGCGCAGACACCTGGCTACCAGCACGGGGCCTGACACTGGAGGAAACCTGGTCAACACCGCCCGAACAGCTGCACGTCGGCGAATCCGCCACGCGCACCATCCGGATTCAGGGTGAAGGTTTGCAGGGCGCCCAACTGCCGCCGATCCTGTTTGCTCCCATCGATGGTCTGAAGTTCTACCCCGATCAACCCCAGATCAGTGAGCAGGAAACCGCTAACGGTCTGCTGGGCATCCGACAGGATAGTGCTGCCGTGGTCCCCACGCGCGCTGGCACCTATTTAATTCCGCAAATTCGTATCCCTTGGTGGGACACGCAGACTGAGCAGGTACGCTATGCGGTGCTGCCCGAGCGGGAAATCAGCGTGGCCGAAGCCGCGCCAGGCAACAGCCCCACTGACACTCCAGCACCCTCCCCCGCAGCGATCGACACAGCTGGCGGCGCTGAGCTTGCTGCTGCCCCTGCCTTCGCAAGGGGACCCAACACAGCGTGGCAAGTCCTCAGTGCGGTGAGCACCCTGGGCTGGCTGTTGACCCTGCTGTATCTTTGGCGGCGAGGCCGTCAGCGCCTGCAACAGCCGTCGCCCCCCCAGGACAGCACGTCGGAAAAGCAGGCTTTCAAAACACTGGTGGCTGCATGCGCCGCCGGTGATGCAGCAGGTGCACGCAGCGCTGTTATCGCGTGGACCGCTGCTGTGAGTCCAGACACCACCGCAGTGTCCCTCGACCAAGTGGCCAGGCATTTCGGGGACGTGGACTTCACGCGGGAGCTTGAGCGACTTGATGCCCGGCTTTACAGTCCTGGGCAGGATCACTGGACGGGAAGTGGACTTGCCGACGGCGTACGCAGGCTGCGCGGGGGACACGCCAGCGGCACTGCTAACAAGGAAGAAGAGTTGCGCTTGTACCCGACGCCCAAATGACAACCGATAAAACGGCTTGCCAAGACCAGTACCGACGCGAAGCCGGCTAGCGCAGTATCGCTAACACCGTCTGTGAGGGCGAGAAGTAGAAGAGCGGTGGCACCGCCACCGCAGTTTTTTAGAGGCTTAGATTACTGGCCTAGAGAGGTTTGACGTTGTTGGCGCAAGGACCTTTCTGGCCCTGGCCTACTTCAAACTCCACTGCCTGGCCATCTTTAAGTGTTGCGTAACCGCCGCCACTCTTGATTTCTGAATGATGAACGAAAAGATCCTTACCACCGTCTTCAGGAGTGATAAAACCAAAACCCTTGTCTGCATTGAACCACTTAACCGTACCTTTACTCATATTACATACTCAAAATGATTGGTGAATGATTGTAAGTTTCCACATTCGCATTCACCGGTACGAAGTGGAAATTTCGCAACATCAACACATTACGTGTTGTCGCCTGAGGAAGGTCGACCCTCCCCCTCAGCGGTTATATTAGCATCTTGTGGCAGAAAATCGCCCTCTTCAGACTTTTTCAAGCGTTTTTCTTCTTTTTTCTTCTTTTTTGCCAGCTCTTTTTGCCTTTTCTCAAACGCGTAGTTAGGTTTGGCCATCGGGGTTCTCTTCTAGAAAGGTTGGGCCGCGAGACGCCCGCTGCCTGAATTTAACACACCTGTAAAGCAAATGCTGCCTGCTATCAGGCCGCCTTGCTGTGTGCCACGCCCTGGAATGTCCATTTACTCCAGCGATTTGGTTACCACTTCAAATACATCAGGCGAGAGCGCCGGCACTGTCGCCAGGCGCTCCAGCTCAGCGCGCATCAACTCTGCCCTGCCGGTGTAGTTGCGCCACTTGGTCAGGGGTGTCAGCAGGCGCGACGCAATTTGCGGGTTGAGCCTGTTTAACTCGATAACAATATCACCGAGGAAGCGATAACCCGCGCCATCAACACGGTGAAAATTGACTGGATTCTGGTTGGTGAAGCCGCCTACCAGTGCTCGTACCTTATTGGGATTACGCAGTTCAAAATCCCCGTGTGATAGCAACGTCTGCACCCGCGACAGTCCCTCCACATCGGGGATCGCTGCCTGTACCTGAAACCACTGGTTGACTACCAGCGCCTCGTGTCGCCAGTCCTGGTAAAATTGGTCGAGGGTGCTATCACGAAGACTGCCCTCGCCATAAAAAGCGATCTCTTTCAGTGCGGCCAGTCGATCCGTCATATTGCCGGCATGCCGATACTGCCTTGAGGCGAGCTCAAGATTGTGCGCATCGGCGCTAACCAGATAGGCCAAACATGTATTGCGCAGACTGCGCCTCGCAATCTGCTGCGCGTCGGGCGCATAGGGTAACAGGGTCTCCAGGTCGCAATAGCGGGCAAGAAACGGCTCCGCAAGAGCCCTACCCAACGCGGCGCGCACGAGGTTGCGTGCCTGATGAATAGTATCAACGTTGGCACCGCCCGCCTGGCTCGCCAGCTCCGCCAAATAGTCTTCGCTGGGGAGGCGCAACATTTCAGCCACCATGGCAGCATCCAGTGATGTATCGCGCAATAGACCGTCGCACGCCTCGATGAACAGCGGGTCAACTGCCGGCAGCGTGCCGCTGGCAAGTTGCACCTCTACCTCCCCGATAATCCGGGTGGCGAACGCCTGGGCACTGTCCCAGCGCACAAAGCCATCGCCGTCGCGGCGCATCAGAGCGCAGAGGTCGCTCTTACTATAGTCATAATGCAAGCGCACCGGCGCGGAGAATCCGCGCAGCAGTGACGGTACTGGGCGCTCCGTCACTCCCGTAAACACAAATGTTTGTCCGGGTTGGTCAATCGTTAGCACCGTGTGGGTATTGTCACTGGTGTCCGGATCCGGCGCGCTACCGGACCACCGCAGGGGCAAATTCCCTGCCTCGCCCAGCAGGCCCATCGCCAAGGGGATTACGAAGGGAAGCTTCTCCAACTGGCCCGGTGTAACCGGACAGGACTGCTGCACATGCAGGGTATAAGACTGACCCGCCTCGTCATACTCGTCCCGTACGGTAAGGTGGGGGGTGCCGGCCTGAGAGTACCATTGCCGAAACTGGCGCAGATCCACCCCGCTGGAATCCTCCATGGCTTGCACAAAGTCGTCACAGGTCACCGCCTGACCGTCATGCCTATTAAAATACAGGTCCGATCCGAGGCGAAAGCGCTCTGCACCCAACAGCGTGTGCATCATACGCACCACTTCAGCACCTTTTTCGTAGACCGTCAAAGTGTAGAAATTGTTGATCTCCATAAATGATTCAGGCCGCACCGGGTGCGCCATGGGGCCGGCATCCTCCGCGAACTGGGCGGTGCGCAGCAGCGTAACGTCCTCCACACGCTTGACCGTCGGCGAGCCCATATCGGCAGAGAACTGCGCGTCTCTAAAGACCGTAAAGCCCTCCTTTAGACTGAGCTGGAACCAGTCGCGACAGGTCACCCGATTGCCACTCCAGTTGTGGAAATACTCGTGTGCGACGATAGCTTGCACCCGTTGAAAACCCACATCGGTGGTGATCTCTGGACTACACAGCACGCAGGATGTATTGAAAATGTTAAGACTCTTGTTCTCCATCGCGCCCATGTTGAAGTCATCCACGGCCACAATATTAAACATATCGAGGTCGTATTCACGGCCGTAGATGTCCTCATCCCAGCGCATGGCTTGTTGCAATGAACGCATCGCGTGCGCGCACTTGTCGATATCCCTTTTCTCGACATAGATGCGCAACGTCACCTGGCGCCCGCTGGCTGTTATAAAGCTGTCCTGGGTATGAGCCAGCTCGCCGGCAACGAGGGCAAACAGATACGCGGGCTTGGGAAAAGGATCGTGCCAGACCGCCTGATGGCGTCCGTCTGCCAGCTCTTGCTCGTCATGGAGATTGCCATTGCTGAGCAGCACCGGATAACGCTTTCTGTCAGCCTCTACCGTCACAGTGAACACCGCCATAACGTCGGGTCGGTCGAGGTAGTAGGTGATCTTACGAAAACCTTCCGCCTCACACTGGGTACAAAACAAATTGCGTGACTTGTACAGTCCAGAAAGTGAGGAATTTTCCTGTGGGCGAATGCGCGTGCGGCACGCGACGACACACTGCTGTGGCACGCAGTGGATGAGCAGCGTATCCACAGAGACGAGATACTCTCCCGCGGTGAGTTCGCAGCCATCTACCGCCACCGATAACAGCTCCAGCTCCTGTCCGTGTAACTCAAGCGAGTTGCTTTGCGCGACCGAATCGTCGCGCAAGAGATGGAGGCGCGAACTGACAATCGCACAGTCCTCGTACAGCTCAAAGCGCAGTTCCGTCCGATTGATCAGGTACGCTGGCGGCCTGTAATCCTTAAGGTAGACCGTCTTCGGTTTGGCATCGCGCATGATTTTAACCAGCGGTGTGCAGGGACAATTGATAACCACCGTACTTGCGCATATTGATAACACCGCTATCAAATATCAAATACTGGCCCTTCATGCCCAACAGCGTGCCACCAATGGATGGCGTTTTATCGAGATTAAAGGATGCAACCTTAGCCGGATACTCCAGCACTGGGTAACTGATTTGAACTTCCGACTGGCCAGGTAACTCTGTGATCGCCTGTAGGCCGCGCTCCTTAGTCAGCACTGCCAGCTCCTCGGCACACGCTTCCATCAACCGACATCGCACCTGCTCCAGGTCACACGGCGGCGTGGCCCCCTTCAGCATCGCCTGCCAGTTGGTCTTATCTGCAACATGTTCCTTAAAGAGAACTTCCACCAGCCCCGAGTAAAAGCGCGTGGCCACACGAAAAATCGGTAGTGCCTGAGTCGCGCCCTGATCCATCCAGCGTGTCGGCACTTGTGATCCTCGTGTAATGCCGACTTTGATCCCTGAGGTATTGGCGAGATACACGATGTGGTCGATCATACAGTGTTGTTCGCCCCACTCCGGCTCGCGACAGGTGCCCGCATTAAAATGGCATTTCTGTGGGCTGATGATACAACTGTCACATTGTGCCAGGCGCATAAAACAGGGGTAACAGTATCCTTGGTTAAAACTTTTTTTGGTCTTGCGATCACAGTGAATGCAACTGATCGTGCCATGAAAATCCAGTTGCAGTTGTTTACCAAGATAGTGGTTTAGCGGAATTTCATGCTCTCCGAGCAACATTGTGTACTGCACGGGACTTTGCAGCAGCGTTTTCATCTTGCGCACAGTGCCTGTAGCCACGAGGTCGACCAAACAGTTCTCCTACTCTGACCATTTCAACGGTGTAGCAGCGGGCGCATCACACTGTTCATCGACTCTTTGCTTCTTTTCTACATATCCCACACGATCGCTTTCCGCCAAATGCCGCTCCCCCCAGGCGATAATAGCCTGCATCGCGTTTGCACGTTGCTCAGCCGTCAGAACTTTGCCATCGGGCCACTTACCCAATGCTACCGAGCGCAACAGGCTCTGGTAGATTTGTGGTGACATGGTCTCGATCAGTTGCAGATAATCCATCAGTTTTTACAGACAGCAGGGGAGCTTGATTATACCGTTGCGGCTCAGGTTTTGTCGCCGCCCATTCTGGATAGCGCACCAAATATCACTCCCAGCACCGCACCGCAAACCAGGCCACCGACATGGGCCGCGTTGGCAATAGCGCCAAAACCGAGTACCTCTACCATACCAGCCATGCACAACACCAACCAGCCCACCATAAACAACATGATTGCTGACGAGGGTTGGATACGCCAGCTCGGTTGCAGCAGGGGAGCCACCCAGGAAAAACCCAGCAGACCATAGACCACCCCGGACATACCCCCAAACAGGCCCGTACCACCGAATGCGAACTGGCTGACGTTGGACACCACGGCAATGGCGAGAAACAGCATGAGCATATTGAAATGCCCCAGGATCCGCTCCATGCGCCCACCCAGATCCCATAGCCAGAGACTGTTGAATACAATATGCAACCAACCAAAATGCAGGAAGACCGGAGTTACCAAGCGCCAATATTGGCCATCGAAGCCCTGGAACACCAGTTGGTCGCCCTCCAGTCCAAAGGCGGTGAAGGTCAGCAAGCTGACCCAGGCCACTGGAGCCGATAGGTAGATGATAAGAAACCCGCAGATGCTCAATAGAATCAGGCTAAGAGTAACAGGCGCCGCACGCCACTGCAGCGCAGCAGAGCCGAGGGCAGCAGGTCGCTCATTGCGAACGAGCTCTATCTGCACCTTGCCGGCGCGCCAAGCTTCGTAGAGCGATTTAACCTCGAGCACCTGTGACGCCTGATCCACCATGACGACCTGGCAACCGCGCTCCTCAAAGATGCGATGCACGACACCACGCTGGTGCAGCAGCGCACTCAGCGGCAGTAGGTCCTCCTCAACAGCGACGCTGAGGGCCTGATGAGAGTCTGCCATCAGTTGACCAGCGCATTGCTCCAGCGCAGCTTGTCCCTGCAACTGGCGTAGAAGCTGTGACCTCGTGGATGCAGTAACGTAAGGCGATGCGGATGCTTACAGATGTACACCGAATCCCCGGGGCGCGCCTTCATCTTGACTTGCCCGTCACAGGTCACCGGAGGGTGGATACGATTGCGCGCCAATACATCCAGGCGAATCTCCGAGCCTCCCTCTACCACTATGGGTCGACTGCTGAGTGCATGGGGGAACATGGGCACCAGCACAATCGCGTCGAGCGTGGGGTGCATGATAGGTCCCCCTCCCGACAGGGAATAAGCCGTAGAACCGGTCGGGGTTGACACGATCAAGCCGTCTGCGCGCTGGCGGTACACAAATGTATCATTGATATACAACTCGAACTCAATCATCTGCGCGGAGGTTCCGGAGTTAACAACGACGTCATTGAGCGCGTCGCCGCGACCCAACACCTGGTTGTCGCGCCGCACTTCGACACACAGCAGAAAGCGGCTTTCCCGCTCGAATTGACCATCCAAAACTGCGGGAATCTGTTGGGCGATGTCATCCGGCATAATATCTGTGAGAAACCCAAGACGGCCGCGATTGACCCCCAGCACCGGCGTATCATATTGCGCCAGGGTGCGAGCGGCGCTGAGCAGGCTGCCATCGCCCCCTACCACAATAACCAGATCAACCTCCTGCCCGATCTCATCGAGCGTGGCGAGACGTTGCTGATGGTCAGGCAGCACATCACCGAGCTTGTCTTCCAGCACCACTTCAAGACCACGGGCCTCCAACAGCTCCAGCAATAGCCGCAATACGCCCGTCTGCCCCCGCTGTCGACTGCGCCCTGCCAATCCAATTTTCTTGAAAGATGACTGCATTAGGCCTGCTTCCATGCCGTTAATCACGGCTATTATAACCACGGAAGAAGAGTGTAGCGCAGTGCTCACCAATTATCCCTACCGGACCCCGAAGGCTCTGGCTTTTTTCCTGCAGCAAAACCCCACCACTGATCCGATCGCGCGCCATCGTTCAAAGTTGTGCCACATATACCAGTACCCTTGTCCATGGCCTCCACCTATACTTGATGGGGATAACCACTGCCGGATGAGTACAAATGTCGAGCCGCCACGGTCCCCAATGGCCCTTCCGCTGGGATCTGCTCCTGCGCTACCGCTTTATCGAAACGCTCGCGCTGTGGGAGGGTCGCCTGACCACCCGCCACCTGTGTGACACGTTCGGCATTGGCCGGCAGCAAGCCAGCAAGGATATCAACAATTACATGCGCGATGTCGGCCCAGGCAACCTGCAGTACGACAAGTTTCTCAAAGGCTACAAACCGACACCTGCCTTCGAGCCCCGGGTGACGCAAGGTCTTGCCGATGAGTACCTGCACCTGATGGCGCGCAACAATGAACTGATGAATGTGTTCGAGTCACTGTCACTGAATGTGGCCAATGTCGAGGTACTGTCGCTGCCGGTGCGAGATGTCAAACCGGAAGTGCTGCGCCCCATCATGCAAGCTGCCCGACAGCAAAAGCGGCTGGACGTGGACTATGTCTCCCTCAACCATCCCGACCGCGAGGGGCGCATCATCGTGCCTCACACACTGGTGTATAGCGGCCTGCGCTGGCATGTGCGCGCCTGGTGTGAGAAGAACTGCGAGTACCGCGACTTTGTCCTGAGTCGTTTTCGGGGGATTCCGGAGATCATGGACGGGTCGGAGCACGGTGTCGATAACGATGCCCAGTGGAATACACTCGTCGTTGTTCGAATAGCGCCCGATCCACGGCTCACACTGGAACAGCGCGAAGTGGTCGAAATGGACTACGGTATGGAGAATGGTGTGTTGGAAATTTCTACGCGCGCCAGACTGGTACCGTACGTGCTGCAACTGTTACACATCGAGCCAAACGAACTGGCGGAAGACCCGACGAGGCAGCAGATTGTCGTAGAGAACCGCAGTGCACTGGCGCCATGGTTATTCGGGTGAGTGGATACGCGCATGAGTGAAAACAACAAATTTGAGGCTGCCTATTCCGACCACCGGTTTCGGGACAAGTTGAAGCGCTATGCCAAATCTGCCGGTCGGGAAGTCGTGGAGAAAGCGTTACTGCTGTTTTACGCCGCGCAGGAAGAAAAAGCTCCCGCCTGGGCCAAGGCGACCATCGCCGCCGCTTTGGGCTACTTTATTGTCCCACTGGATGCCATCACCGACCTGGCGCCCGCAATCGGCTATGCCGACGATCTGGGTGTTCTGGTGCTGGCAATTGCCGCTGTAAGCCGTTACATCAATGACAATGTGCGAGCCAAAACCGCCAAGCGAATGCGTGCCTGGTTTGGCGAGGAGGCACAGGATGTGGAATTTTCAGACGTTGAGCCGGATACGAAAAAAATCACCTCGCGCGACTAGGTCTTTGCTGCCTGGCGCTGCGACGAAGGACTATTTCATGGCCTTTATCCATCGAGCGTTCATCTATCGAGCCTATAGGAGCCTGAGCGACAAAGTGGTTAACTAAGCGCTGAACTTTCTGAGGTAGCAACGCATGGCCGCCGCACTAGACCGACGCAGATTCCTGCAACTGGCAGCTCTGGCCACCGCTGGCGCCCACCTGTCATCCTGCAATAGCGACGAACCTGACACTCGTTACACCAGCACGGATATCACCGCGCTGGCGCAGCAACGGCTTGCAGAGGGAGCTCACTCCGGACAGGGCCCGTTTGGGCCACTGCAATTCAAAGGTTATCGCGGTCTGGCTGAATTGCCCTGGTTTGAACTTGATCGAAATGGGGAACTTTATCTGGTCGCCCTTGATCTACCCAAAGCGATCGATATGCACTGCCACTTGGGTATGTCGCTGTTACTGGCGCCCAACATTGATTTACAGCAACGCACCGGACGCGTCATGCATCTGCTGGATTGCGATGCGACCAATCCGGGCTGCGAGTTGGATCTTGACGTCTATATCAACCGCAACTTCAGTGATGAGGCGCTCGATGCGTTGTGGTGGGGGTCGGCGGCCTCGGGATTATGGGGCAGCAAGAGCGCAAGAACCCAGACTATTCCTAACCTGTTACACGAGATGGATGCCTGCGGCGTAGAGCGCGCCAGCATTATGCCGATTGCCTTCGACCTGCCTTTTGGCGACGACCTGACCGAGCGCTGGATACGCGCGATAGACACAGCAGGTGCCAGAGATCGACTGCTACCCGGCTGCTCGGTGCACCCGCAGGACCCCGCAAGATTTACCCGGTTGCGCGGCTATGCAGCTGCCGGCGCGCGCATCATCAAGTTTCATCCCACCATGCAGCGCGCCTATCCTGATTCCGATGCGATGATGGAACTGTATGCCGAGTGCGAGCGGCTGGGGTTGATCGTCTTCTTCCATTGCGGCCGCGCCGGTATCGAGCCGGAGTCGACCCACCGCTATGCCCTGCCTCGTCACTATGAGGCGGCACTCAAGACCTACCCCAAATTGCAATTTATCCTCGGTCACTCTGGAGCGCGCGACGTGGCTGAAGCCGTGCCGCTGGCACAGCGCTACGACAATGTGTGGCTGGACACCCACGGCCAGGGTGTCAGCACCTTGCACGACATGCTCGAACGCACCGGTGGCGAACGGATGCTATTTGGCTCCGATTGGCCCTTCTACCACCTTGCGGCTAGCCTGGCCAAGCTGTTGATCGTTACCGAGGGACGACCGGACGTGCGCTATGCAATGCTGCGCGGCAATGCGCAGCGAGTACTTGCGTCTTCAATAGCGCCCGGATGATCCTGAATTTGTTATCTAAGCGCAAATAGCGTGGCGCCAGCGAGTACCGCCCACAGCAGTTCCTCCAGATAACTACCCACGATAAACAGACCAGCCGTAACCGCCAGAATGGCGATCAAGCGGTCTGCCCATAGGTTCGCGTCCTGCGCTTCGCCGACCATCCCTCTGCGCTGCAGAATCTGCTGGGTAATGCAATATTCAATATGCTTTGACGCTGTCATGGTGCCACTCCCTGTCGAATCCGAAGATCATGGCTGCATCATCATTGCCCAGCGACTAACACACCATCTGTCCACTTTCCAAACTGTTCGGAAACACTACAGGTGCAAAACGGAACCATGACTACAGTAAAACGAATCCCGGCGGCCACTCTTTCCGGTAGGTTACAATCATGGCAAGGAGCGTCGAAACTGTCCGGCTGCTGGCCGCGATAAACAACGTCGCGGTAAAACCAGTGTGATCACATTGGTCGATGCGTTAGTAATGGGTTTCTGGGAAGAGTTGGTGATGTTGCGGCCCTGTATGCTGCCTATGTCGGCGCCGCGGGCTCTACTCCTGTGGCAACGCACAAGGGCGAGGTAAAGACAGCCACCAGTAGCATGCCCCTAACTATCGATGACCAGCAGCCTAACCATGACCAGCAGCGGCAAACGTATTGCAGGCATCGACATTTCCCGATTCAAATCCAGCCTTGAACCACTTGACCCGCTGCGCCGAGGTTCCGTGCGTAAAACTGTCCGGGACTATCTGGCGCCCCGCTTCACTTTGTAAACGATCATCACCAATCGCCGTCGCCGCCTGCAACGCCTCCTCGAGGTCGCCCGGATCCAACAGCTGGCGCTCCTTATTGGCGGCGTGACCCCATACACCAGCAAAACAGTCGGCCTGCAATTCCTGCAGTACGGACATAGCATTCACCTTGGCCTCGCTCGCTCCCTCGCGGGCAGCGGCCACCTGTTCGCTGATACCCAACAGTGTTTGCACGTGGTGCCCCACTTCATGGGCGATCACGTAAGCCTGGGCAAAGTCGCCGGGGGCGCCGTGCCGCGCCTTTAGATCCTGAAAAAATGACAGGTCAATATAGAGCTTTTGGTCGCTAGGGCAATAAAAAGGTCCCGCTGCAGCACTGGCATTGCCACAGGCGGAATTCACACTGCCCGTAAACAACACCAGCGTGGGCTCACGGTAGTCGCGACCCAGCTGGCTAAAAATTGGGGTCCAGGTGTCTTCAGTGTCGCCCAGCACCACCGACACGAAATCGGCCATCTGCTGGTCGGCCTCACTGAGTGGCGCCGCAGACTGGCCGGAAGTGACTCCACCGCCTGCAAACAGCGACAGCACATCGAACCCCAGCATGCGCCCACCGAATATCACCACGATACCGGTGATGAGAATAATACGCCCCACCTTGGTACGGATCAGGTTGGGTACCAGCCGCAGTATCACCGGCAGCGCCGCTGCGGCTCCCACAACAGGGCCCATCCCGCGCCGGTCCTCTACGTTATCGCTACGTCTTCCACCTTGCCAGCGCATGATATATTCCTGTCGATACCCAGTAGGGCCTTGATTATACTATGCACTATCACGTTCAGCAGTATGCAAATCAAGGACAATCGCAGCATGACCGACGGCATTCTCATAGGCGGCTCTCCAGCCGGCCAAGTCTTCCTCAATCCGCGCTACGCCAACCGCCACGGACTCGTGGCAGGCGCCACCGGCACTGGCAAAACGATTACCCTGCAGTGCCTGGCCGAGGGCTTCTCCGATCTGGGAGTGCCAGTCTTCCTCGCGGATGTCAAAGGTGACCTGTCCGGATTGTGCCAACCCGGCACGCCGCACCCCAAGGTGGATCAAAGGGTGCAAGCAATAGGGATTAAGGACTACAGTCAGAAGGCCTATCCAGTCGCCTTCTGGGATCTATTCGGCCAAAAGGGCACACCGGTTCGCTCGACAATATCGGAGATGGGGCCACAATTAATCTCGCGGCTACTCGATCTCAATGAAACCCAGGAAAGCGTGATTACCTTGGTTTTTGAGTTCGCGGACACCGAGGGCATGTTGCTGGTGGACCTGAAGGACCTGCGTACCACTCTGGAATACCTCGGCGACAACAGCAAGGAGCTGGGTACGGGGTTTGGCGTGTCCAAGGCTTCGGTTAACGCCATCCTGCGTCGCCTGCTCATGCTCGAACGCGAAGGGGGCGACCAGTTCTTTGGGGAACCCGCGCTGCAATTGCATGATTTTATGCGCACCAGCGTCGACGGCCGCGGCATGATCAATATACTGGCAGCCGACACACTCATCAACAGTCCCCGGGTTTACGCCACCTTCCTGCTATGGCTGCTATCGGAGTTGTTTGAACAACTGCCAGAGCTGGGCGATCCGGAACTGCCCGTGCTGGTGTTTTTCTTCGACGAGGCGCACCTGCTATTTCGGGATGCTCCCAAGGCGCTATTGGAGAAAATTGAACAGGTGGTACGTCTGATACGGTCGAAGGGCGTTGGCATTTATTTCATCTCCCAAAGCCCCGGCGATATTCCAGACACAGTGCTGGCCCAGTTGGGCAATCGCGTACAACACGCGTTACGCGCTTACACTCCCAACGAACAAAAGGTTGTCAAAGTCGCGGCGCAGTCATTCCGGGTGAACCCCGAGCTCGATACCGTCACTGCCATCACCGAACTGGGCGTGGGCGAAGCGCTGATCTCCATGCTGCAGGACCAAGGCATACCGGCGCCGGTGCAGCGCGTCATGGTGTGCCCACCACGGTCACGGATGGGCGCAGCCACCATGGCCGAGCGTCAAGCCGTCCTGGACAAAGACAGCAACCAACAGCGCTATGCCACACCGGTCGATCCTCAATCTGCCCACGAGGTACTGCTGCAGCGCACCGCCGCCAGGCAGAAACAGGCGCACGATAAAGACATAGCTGAACACACTGCCAAGTCGGAGAACACGCCAAAACCCCGTGCGAGCAATCGTGAAAGTGCCGGTGAGGCGTTTCTTAAAAGTGTCGCTCGCGCTGCCGGCAGTAGCCTGGGACGTAAACTGTTTCGTGGCGTACTGGGATCGCTGCTGAAGTAGAGGCAAAAAAGTGGAGCGTCAGCCGCCTCGCAGGCGTTGCCACAACACCACAATCGTCAAAACAACGGCGCCTGCAACCATTCCTATCACGATAGCAGCGAGCGTTGGGGTCAGTGCTGCCAGCACCGGACCGATCGCGGCGACCTCCCCCAACTGTGCTGCCAGCGACCTGATTACTTCGTCCAACACATGGAAACCATGCACCAGAATTCCGCCACCAACCATAAACATAGCGATGGTCCCCACCACCGCCAGGAATTTCATCAGCCATGGTGCAAATAAGACCAAACGCACGCCACACCAGCGCAGTGCCTTTGGCCATACACCCGGCCCCTTCTGCTGCATCAAATACAATCCGGCATCGTCCAGCTTTACAATGACCGCGACCAACCCATAGACACCCACGGTCATAATGAGGCTGATGCCTGACAGTACCAGCACCTTACCCAAAAAATCCATTGCAGCGACGATGCCCAGCGTGAGCACAATAATTTCCGCCGACAGTATAAAATCGGTGCGCACAGCACCCTTGATCTTCTGTTGCTCATATTGCACCAGATCAACCGCGGGATCTGCCAGATGCTCGACCAGCTCTGCGTGGTGAGCGGCCTCCTCGGCAGCGGTGTGCAGGAATGTGTGTGCGACCTTTTCAAAGCCTTCGTAACACAGGAACAAGCCGCCGAGAATGAGTAAAGGAGTGATGAGCCAGGGTGCTACAACAGAGATCGCCAAGGCCGCAGGCACCAGAATACATTTGTTACGAAAGGAACCTTTTGCGACGGCCCAGACTACGGGAAGTTCTCGCTCAGCCCGCACACCACTCGCTTTTTCGGCATTGACCGCCAGATCATCGCCAAGCACACCGGCGGTTTTTTTTGCCGCGACCTTCGTCATCAATGCGACATCATCCAGCACTGCAGCGATATCATCCAACAGTAGAAGTAAACTGCCGCCCGCCATTAAGAAATACTCCCGCCAGAGCAGTCACCTAAACCGGCATACTGCAGGGTATAAGTTGAAACCGTATTGCGTTGCGGCGGGAACAGCTTATGGATATGTGACCGACCGCGAAAACGTTCTAGCCAAAGTGACAAAAGCAAATCTTATTGCCATCGGCATCGCGAAAGTAACCGCCGTAAAACCCGTCCATGCGCTGTCCGGGTGCACCCTCATCGGTGCCGCCAAGCGTCAGGGCCTTGGCATGGAGTTTGTCCACTAATTCCTTCGATCCGGGTGTAATGGCAACCATATTGCCATTTCCAGGACTGGGAGCCTCGCCATTATGCGGCGTGCACACTGCGAGCATGGCCCCACCTGAGGGGGAGCCGAGCGCCGCAAGTCGTCCAATATCCATGAACACTGTCACCCCCATATCCTGAAGCAGGTCCAGATAGAAGGCCTTAGCCTTTGCTATATCGGCGGTACCAATAGTGGTGTATGCAATCATGTCTTTTCTCCATACGAATTGAGTTTTCGATGCCAGGAAGTGCGGTTAGCTGAAAGGCAACCGAGCTCGGAAGTGTACACTCCTCATTACTCTGAGCAAGAGCCCTTCAAGACGTTGTCTGTCGTCGACGACGGGCTGGCTGGTTCATTTTTGACTTTGGATAGCGCGGCAACTTTCCGGTAGTAAGGTAGGTGTGGATGCTCTCCTGCGAGCGGATCCTGGCAGCCTTCTTTTTGACCGGCACATAGGTATTGGTTTGGTGCCGGTCCAGTAATCGCGCTTTGACATTGTCATGCCACTGCTGATCAAGAATATCCTGAATCATACGCTTGGCATCCTCATCCAGGATCGGACAAAGCACCTCTACACGAAAGTCCAGATTGCGCGTCATCAGGTCGGCCGAGCCAATCAGGTAGCGTGGCGCGCCGCGATTGTGAAAGACGTAGACCCTGGCATGTTCAAGATATCTGTCGACGATGCTGATGCCCTGTATATTTTCCGACAGATCCTTTACCCCGGCGAGTAGGGAACACATCCCACGAACTATCAACTGGATCGTTACACCGGCCTGGCTGGCCTCATAGAGTTTCATCACCAGTTCCTTATCCACAAGATTGTTGCACTTAAGAATCATGGAACCGCGATACCCTGCACGGACGTTCTCAATCTCCTGGTTTATCAGTTCAAGTAGACCGCTGCGAATGCTGTGGGGCGAGACGAGCAGCAGCCGATAATTGGGGCGCTTATAATTGTACTGGAGAAATTCGAAAACACTATTGACGTCCTTACCAATACTCTGGTCGTAGGTGACAAGACTGAAATCCGTGTACAGCTTGGCGGTTTTCTCATTGAAGTTGCCATTGCTGATATAGCTGTAATAGCGAATTGCGTGATCCTCCTTGCGCTCGATCAGCAAAAGTTTACTGTGCACTTTCAATCCTGGAATACCAAAAATAACGTCGATACCGTTCTCTGTCAGCCTTTGCGCCCAGTTGATGTTGGCAGCCTCATCAAAGCGCGCCGCTAACTCCACGACGGCAAGCACCTTCTTGCCATTTTGTACGGCATTCACCAGTGCGTCGATCACCCGTGAGTCTCTGGCGACACGGTACAAACAGATTTTTATCCTCACGACATTGGGATCGAGAGCGGCGGTTTTCAGCAGATCAATGACGCTGCTATATCGATGGTAGGGAAAATAGAGCAAAACATCCTTTTTTCGAATCGTCTCAAATATGGCACTGCTTTGATCCACATGCGCAATACGCGAGGGGGGCAGTTTCTTGAATTCCAGATACTTGGATCCCACATTGGGGAAACTCATGAAGTCTTTGGAATTGTGGTAACGTCCTCCAGCAATCAGCGTATTTTGCTTGCCAAAGCCAAAGCGACCACAAAGCTGATCCAATAGGCGTTGCGGCATCGTTCCGTCATAGACCATGCGTACTGTTTCCGCTTTGCGTCGCTGCTTCAGACTCACGGCCATTTTATCTATCAGGCTCTGGGTGATACCGGTATCAATTGCCAATTCCGCATCCCGCGAAAATTTGAAACAATACGCTTCGGCAGCGGTAATCGGAAAAACCCCACGAAACACTTGTGGCAGGCAGGCTCGGATAATATTGTCCAACACTATAAAGACCTTGCCACCCTTGCCACCCTTGCCTTTTCTGGGGGGGATCTCGACAAAACGAGACAGACGATCAGTGGGAACTTCCACGACGGCAGAGTGATAGGTAACCCCCGAGCTGATATCAACAGCAAGGTAAATAGACTCATCAGTCAATACAGGGATTTTAAACTCCTCCCTCAGCAGTATCGGCTCGAGCTCAGGCAGCACCTTGCTGGCAAAGTAGTTGCGCACAAATACAGCCTGCCCCTCGTCCAACTGAGTTTCGTTTATCAGGTAAATACGATGTTCTGCGAGTGCATGCATGATCTCGATATAGATACGGTCGAACTCTTTCTGCAGCTCCAGCACACGTTTCTGAATGGCCACCAGCAAATCCTTTGACTGCTGCTTCATTTCGCCGGGAGACACTGTCATCAGGCGTCGTACTTCCGCCACTCTGACCCGAAAAAACTCGTCCGCATTATTGGAGTAGATGCCCAGATAGCGCAGACGCTCAATCACTGGCACCGACTCGTCCGCTGCTTCTTGCAGGACGCGCGCATTGAAGGAGAGCCAGCTGAGCTCCCGTGGCATAAAGAGATCGTGATCGAGGAGATCCGCCAGACGCTTCTTGATTATATTCGGCATAACAACTCCAACGACAACACAGAATGACCTGAGACTTGCATGCAGTCACCAAGATTTGGTCAATGTTCAGCTCAAAAGACTTCAATGAGTAGCGCAGACCCCGTGACAGTTTACGCGCCTCGAACGACATAAATATGACAGAAATCAACACCCGGCTGGCCTGGACTTTGGGCTTAATGCTTGGCTGCCATAGGACAAAAATCGTTTCGAGGCGCCAACTAATGATAATAATAGCCATCATTAATCTTGAGGAATGACTTTAACATCTAGTGTTAGTAAGTTAATAGATATAAAAAAGCCCGCATCTCATGAAATGAAAGCGGGCCAAATAGCCGTATGCTTCGGGGCAGAAACATCGGCCAGGGGACGTGTCAGCACGCGCAGGGAATGCGACGTGCTGTAAACAAAAATAGACGGTATTAACGATATATCAAGGTCGCTGCAGAAATATTTTTGCGGCTCTATTACAGCACTGCGGCCAGACGGACCAACGAGTGACCTTTTTAGGGCACCGGGCGCGCCCAACTAGCGCCATCCCACCGACAACGATCCGGCAAGGACCTTGTTACCTGGTCCGCTAAAGCCGGGAAAATTCCTTGTTCAACTCATAGTGGCGCGAGGTGACATAGGACTCCATGTTCGCAACGCGCAGGAGCGCCGCGTCCAGACGTTCGCGAGCGCGCTGTAAACGCACCGAGCCACTGTCGCTATAGCGAAATACTTTACGTGGCCGATAATCGTGGCGTCGTTCGTCATATTCCATGTCGATCTCGCCTGCCTCGAATTCCAATTCCCCGGAAGAGCGTCCATCGGCGTCGGTTCTGGAAGGTCTGCGCGCCAGAACCAGCCACGCCCCCAGATACACCCATAGGGCCAGCGTGCCAGTTAACAGGAACGCGCCCACCCACATGAGTCGCATCACCCAGGGCGCAATATCCCAGTGATCTGCCAGGCCTGCGGCGACACCGCCAATTTTTCCGTCGCGTGTATTACGGTACAGGTTTAGCCCCCACCCACCACGCCGGCGTGCATAGAAATGCTGCCAGCTACTGCGGAAACCGTCGACGTTATGTTGACTGCGGTAGCGTTGTTGCTCTGCCATGCATTACTCCTTATCAGGTGCCCGTTCGTGGCGGCTCAGCTGCTGCCGCCATTGCGGATGGTCAGCATCCAGAATGGATTCCAATGCGCCAATACGAGCCGTAAGTTTGTCCACTGTTTCAAGCATATGCTCGATGGACGCCTGGTCCTCCACGTTAAGACTCCGAGAGGAACGACTTACGCTGCGGTAGTGCATGGTGATCCACATCGGCGCCACAATAACCAAAAATAGAATGGTCGGGACAAACATGAATTTCCAGAATTCCATTGATTTTCTTCCTGGGATGAGTGGCGTAGAAAAATCTTGTCGTCATTATAATGGGCGCTATCCATCTGTACGGCAGCAGCGAATCGACTACCCAACACGCGTGTCGCTCATTTCAGTTTTGAGGCGCTGCAGCTCATCCGTAATCCGCTCATCGTCCTGCAGTGCGCTGATCTGCGCGGCGAGATCCGGCGGTACCTCCCTGCCCAAATCCATCGACTCCAGCTGACTTTCCAGTGAATCCATGCGCCGTTCGAAACGCTCGAAGCGATGGAAGGCGTCATCGAGAGCCTCCCGGTGCATCTGCCGCTTCACCTTAATACGCGACTCCACGGTCTTGCTGCGCATGGTCAGCGCCTTTTGCCGGGCCCTCGCGTCATCCAGCTTATACTGCAACTGGGCCACCTCATTGGTCAGCTGCGCGATATGCTCGTCAGTGGCCCTCAGCTCTGCTTCGACGACCGACACTTCTTCCTCAATGGCACGCTTCTCCTGCAGTGCCGCCCGCGCCAGGTCCTCCCGCTCTTTGGCGATCGCCAGTCGCGCCTTTTCTTCCCAGGTCGCGGCTTCGACCCGCACTTGCTCCAGGCGTCGTGACGCCTCCTTGCGGTCTGCCAGCACTCTGGCGGAAGAACTGCGCACCTCTACCAGCGTGTCCTCCATCTCCTGAATGATCAAGCGCACCATCTTCTCCGGCTCTTCGGCTTGATCCAGCATCGCATTGATATTGGAATTGATGATGTCGGTCATACGTGAAAATATACCCATGCCGTCTCTCCTCTAGTCTGGCCCGCGTCAACCTGTCCTTAACAGGATGCGTGCCAGTTCTGCTATCTTTTTGAAAAGTATATAATTTCGCTAAATAGGCGTACTTTTAAATGCGCCCTCCCATGGTTTGTGGGCGGTATATACCTCATCATCGGTTCAAACTACTCCTTTATCGGCGGATTTAACCTTATGAGGCCACAGGAAAGTATCATTGGTAATTCCCCTGCCCTGGCGGGCGCTCTGGATCACCTTTCCCACCTGGCCCGGATCAACCGGCCAATATTGCTAGTGGGCGAGCGCGGCACCGGCAAGGAACTGGCGGCACAGAGGTTACATTTTCTGTCCGCACGTTGGCAGGCACCCCTGTTAAAGGTTAACTGCGCCGCCCTTGCCGACAGCCTGTTGGAATCGGAATTATTCGGTCACGAACCGGGCGCGTTTACCGGGGCCACACGTCTACAGAAGGGGCGCTTTGAGCGCGCCGCCGGGGGCACCCTATTCCTGGACGAACTGGGCACCATGTCCATGCGATTGCAGGAAAAGCTATTACGTCTGGTGGAGTATGGCGAATTTGAACGACTCGGTGGGCAGGAAACCCTGCAGGTCGATGTGCGTGTGATCGCGGCGACCAACATCGACCTGAGGATACAGGTGTCCGAACATCGATTTCGAGCAGATCTTCTTGACCGTTTATGTTTTGACGTTGTACACCTGCCAGCGCTGCGCCATAGGGTAGAGGATATCGCCGAGTTGGCTCAGCATTTTGCGGTGCAGATGAGCGCCGAACTGGGTTGGAGCCTGTTCGCTGGATTCACCGATGCGGCATTGCGCACGCTGCAGCAACACAGCTGGCCCGGCAACATACGCGAGTTAAAAAACGCCGTAGAGCGCTCCCTGTTTCGCTGGGACGATCCAGAGCGTCAGGTGGACACAGTAGTCATCGACCCCTTTCTCTCGCCCTTCGCCGATGAGATCGTCGTTGCAGCGCATGTTGAACCCATAGATTCCGGCACCGTCGACGCTACACCGGCCGTTGATTTTCAAACGCGGGTGCAGCAACTTGAGACGACGCTGTTGCGCGATGCACTGGCAAAAAGCGGACAAAATCAACGTCGAGCCGCACTCTCGCTGGGCCTGAGTTATGACCAAATGCGTGGCATGGTGCGTAAACATAAGCTCGCTATCAACACCAGCTGAGCCGATCTAGATTGGGAGCTTTGCTAACACGGCTGTGGGCAAAGATCGGATTATCAACATAATCAAGCGCCAGTAGCCCGGCACGTAACACACTCTACTACCGCGTGCTATCGCCCGGTAAATAGCAGGCGCAATTGCCGGCGGAGTAGACCAGATCGCGCTGTGCTGCATGTCTGCTGTCATGGGGCTGATCACCATACCTGGCTTGATGTTTACGACTCTCACCGCACTGCCAGAAAATCTACCCTGTAATCCCTGCAGCAGTGTGTCAATACCCGCTTTGGCTGCGCCGTACACGTAATTACTTTTCCGCCCACGATCACCGGCCACGGACGATATGACCGCGAGGGTGCCACGCCCCTGCAGTGACAACTGCTGTGCACATGCCTGAACGATTATAGCGGTACTGGTGAAATTATCATCCATACAGGCTTTTACGGCAGCACTGGAGGTCTCGCACTCAGCCTGATCAGGCAGTGATCCGTGTGCCACGATCGCAATATCGATGTTACCCAGGCACTCACGCCCCTGCATAACACAGGGCTCGTGTTGCTGCCAATCATTGAAGTCGTAGCTGGCGGTGCCGCCAATCGCCCCGCCTCGAGCAACGAGATCATCAGCAATCGCTGCCAGTTTCTGGTGATTTCTTCCCACCAGAAAGAACTGCGCCCCCTTAACTGCGTAGAGTTTTAGTACCTCATGACAAATTGCGGAATTGGCGCCAAAAACAAATATACGAGGCCCAGTGTTCATTCCTGCACCCTGCGCCAAAAAGCTGAAGAGAACTTGGGATCCATTTGTGACATAAAAAGCTCCACTCCGGGGAAACCTGTCGCGAATAATTCGGCGGACATTCTCGCATCTTTGGCCGGGTACAGGGCGCCACCGACTGACAGGACGGTCTCATCAAATGACGACAGAAGGTGTTTCGTCTTCTCGCCCCGGTTGGGGAAATCGAGCGCCAGAGTCAGACCGGGTCGTGGGAAAGACAGTAGTCCGGGAGATCGCTGAGCGCCGAACTCCTTGAGTACAGCAAGGAACGAGGCCTCCCCACTAGTCTCAATTTCGCGCAACAATCTCTCTATTGCCTGCTCTGCGCCCTCATGTGGCACCACACACTGGTACTGGTAAAAACCATCGCGCCCATAGACTCGATTCCAGTTGGCAATGGCATCCAGCGGAAAGAAAAACGATTGGTAGTGCCGGTGTTGCAACCCTCTCCTGCGACTACCTAACCAGAAGTAGGCGCGATTAAAAAAATCGACCGTCCACTTATTCACTAGTGAGACAGGCGGCGCAAAGGGCACAGCCACTCGTGGACTGCTACGCCCAGGCAACAGTTTGCCGCGATTTTGTGTGTGTCGCGCGCGGGAAAAAATACCTCGCCCAACCTGACCGTTCCTGCCAAACGTGTCAATCCATGACACCGTATACTCCCAATCGGCCGACTCTCGACTGAGCGCCATAAACTCCTTGACGCAGGAAAAGGTCAGGTCCTCTACCACGAGTTCATCACTGGTGATGGGGATCAGGGTCACTTCGGCACTGGTGATGAGCCCGGTGAGTCCAAGCCCACCAATGGTAGCGGCAAAGAGCTGGCCATTTTCGCCAGGTGTGCAGTGGTGCCGCCCTCCATCGCTGCGCAGCAACGTCAGGGAGCGAACATGACAACCGAAGGAACCGGCGTGGTGATGGTTCTTTCCGTGCACATCGTTGGCAATAGCACCGCCCAGGGTGACAAACCGGGTACCGGGGACGACGGGGAGAAACCATCCACGGGGGATGATCACTTGCAGTATTTCATCCAGCGTCAGCCCCGCCTCGCAATGCAGGATACCCCGGTCTGCATCAAATTGAATAAAGCGGTTGAGCCGCCGTGTACTTATCTGCGTGGCATGGCTGTTAATGCAACTATCACCGTAACTGCGGCCGCGCCCATAGGCGAGTGCCGTGTCAGTTCCGGTAAACGCAGGCAAGGTCTCAAAGCGCCAGTCCCGCTCTAGGATACGGTCAGCGCCCGCTATGGGCAGGCAACCCCAGCTGGTGTTCATCACAGCGCTGCCATGACCGTCACCAGGCCGAGCCCAAACACGAGATAACTGATGCGGTCACGCGTGGCAAAGATAACAGGGTCCTGATTCAGTTCGCCGCGACTGGCCACCAGCCATATACGCCCGATCCAATACATTAACAATGGGCAGAGCAGCCACATCATTCGGTGATTGTCATACAACCCCACTACATCCTCGCTATCAATATACAAGGCCAATACCAGGGTGGAGATATAGCCTGATGCCGCACCAAGTTGGGCAATAATATTGATATCACTGACATGGTATCCACGGCCGCTGGCCCAGGCACCCGAGTCTAGCTCCAGCGCTTTGAGTTCAGCGTAGCGCTTGGCCATGGCCAGGCTGGTAAAAATAAACATCGAGAACGACATGAGCCAGACCGAAGGCATGGCGCCTGCAACGGCGGCCCCCGCGATGATGCGCAAAGTATAGAGAAGTGCCAGTATCAATACGTCGAGCAACACCAGGCGTTTCAGGTAGAGGGAGTAGCAAAGTGTCACGCCAAAATACAGCACCAGAACGCCAAAAAAGAGTGTGCCCGCATACCACGCAATTGCAGCGGATGCCGTCAGCAGCAAAGGCGTCGCCAGAATGCCCAGCATTACAGGTGCGTGACCACTGGCAAAAGGCCTTTGATGTTTTTCCTTGTGCTTACGATCGGCTTCCAGGTCAAGCAAGTCGTTAATCAGATAAACTGCAGAAGAACACAGGCAAAAAGCGATAAACGCGAGAATGGTCGACATCAACAGGGGTGTATCTGTGTACTTGTGTGCCGTAAGAATACTGACAAAAATCAGGAGATTCTTGCTCCATTGATGCGGACGCATCGCCCTGAGTAAGGACCGGAGCGGCTTATGACTGCTGCGAAAACTGATTTCAACGTCCGCGCACTTTGCCGCCCGCCTCGATAGAGCCGGGCTAGCGTTGACCACTACCGCTCGGCGGCAATGTGACCAGACCTTCAGATCATCGCGGCTATTGCCTACGTAATCATAGCCCCCTTTTCCAAACAGCAGGTCCAATTCGTCACGCTTGGTACCCGCACCCATATTGCGCTCACTGGAACTGGCGACGACTCCCGAAAACACGTGTAAGTGTTCGCCAATGGCGTCGGCAATGCGGTGATTGGCCGCAGTAGCAAGAATCAGTTTACGGCCCGCTTCCCGCTGAACCCGCAGCCACTCGAGTAAGGGCTGGTGATAGGGCAAGGTGGTTACGTCCAGCGTGGTACGCGACGCAATGTGTTCCTTTAGATTTGCTTTCCCGGAAAGCAGCCAAAATATCATGGCAAAAATGTAGAACGGATTTATCTTTGCCAATAGTACCGCTGATTCAACCAGGGTATCGGTGTTGACCAGCGTGCCATCAAGATCGACACACAGTGGGATTTCAACATCGCTGGGTTCTGCTATTGCTGGCACGATCGACATCCGGAAGTTTAGCCAATGTTAGTCTGTTGCTACGGTCACAATACGCTCGCAGCGACTATACGCAACAGCATTGCCGTGAACAAGCAACCCACTCGCAAGCCTCACTCAATGTGCCATGACCTTTTGCTTACCACAGCGGGCGCAGGAATAGATCGTCACCAGCTTGCCCTGTTTGACGTCAAACTGTTTCGCCTTGTCCACCACCCACTTATGATGGCCGTGACGACACAGGGTGTTCCCTTTGTGTTTCTCTTGCAGCGAGGGTCTGCGAAAGGGAATGACCTCAGACATGTACACTGCTCGCGACCATTAGAGCAGGGTGCGCTGCACGGCTGTGTTCCAGGAGGAAATGCGGCGGCGGCGCGCACTCGCACTCATCTGAACCGAGAATTCCCGCTCTGCCCGCCAAATGTCCTTAACCTCCCGCTGGCTCTGCCACAAGCCCACGCCCAGACCCGCCAGATAGCAGGCGCCGGCGACGGTGGTTTCGATCACGTGCGGCCGAATCAGTCGACGGCCCAGCACATCGGCCTGTATTTGCATCAACAGGTTGTTCGCGGCCGCCCCGCCGTCTACCCGCAGCGGCCGCATACGTTTGCCAAGATCACTCTCCATGGCCCTCAGGATGTCGGCATTTTGTAGTGCCATCGCATCCAACGTAGCGCGGGCGATATGTCCGCGCTCGGTACCTCGCGTAATACCCGTCAGTGTTCCACGCGCAGCAGGTGCCCAATGCGGCGCGCCCAGTCCCGTCAACGCCGGGACGAACTCCACTCCACTGTGGTCTGCAACCTGTAATGCCAGTTTCTCGATCTCCGGTGCGCTGCGAATCATTTTCAGGCCATCGCGCAACCATTGCACCGCCGCGCCACACACAAAGGCGCCGCCCTCCAAAGCGTAAACGCGGTTGGCCTTCTCACCTAACTGCCATGCCACTGTGGTGAGCAACCCCGCATGCGACTGCAGGCGTTCAGCGCCTGTATTCATCAAAATGAACGAGCCCGTGCCAAAGGTGCACTTGGCATCGCCGACGTCGAAGCAGGTCTGGCCAAACAGAGCGGCCTGCTGATCTCCGGCCACGCCGGAAATGGGAATGCCATCGGGCAGCCCCGCCACGCCACGGGTTTGCCCGAGAATCGCGCTGGACGGTACGATAGTCGGCAAAATTTCCCGCGGCACGTCAAACAGGTCGAGCAATTGCTGGTCCCAACGACCGGTTTTCAAGTTCATCAGAGAGGTGCGAGAGGCGTTGGACACATCAGTCGCGTGAACATCGCCACCCGTCAACTGCCAGATGAGGAAGCTGTCTATGGTTCCCCCCGCCACGCGCTTGCTCTTCAGCGCGCGGGAGATGCCGGGTGTATTGCGTAACAACCAGCGGTACTTACTGGCGGAAAAATACGGATCAAGCACCAGACCTGATTTGCGCCTGACAGTATTTTCATGGCCTGCAGCCCGCAGCGACTCACAGAAATCTGTGGTGCGCCTGCACTGCCATACAATGGCGTTGTTGAGTGGCTCACCCGTATCGGTATCCCATAACAGCGCCGTCTCGCGCTGATTGGTAATGCCAATTGCCACGATCTCGCGCGGCTTACAGATGTTTTTGCGCAGGATCGCACGAATGCCCTTGTTCACCGACGCCCAGATATCCGCTGGGTTGTGCTCCACCCAACCGGGCTGCGGATAGATCTGACGGAACTCGACATTGACGCTCGCGCGCAGCCTGCCGCGCGCATCCATCAGGGCGACGGTGCTACCCGTCGTGCCCTGGTCAATGGCGAGGATGAAACTGCCCATTTCTACTTGCCGTAGCCTTCCACCGCCTTTATCTCGAGAAAGTCGGTGAAACCATGGCTGCCCCACTCGCGTCCATTGCCCGATTGCTTGAACCCACCAAAGGGCACGTCGAAGCCACCGGAGGCGCCATTGATATGGACGTTACCCGCGCGAATTCTCGAGGCCACCTGCCGGGCGCGGTCCAGATCGGCGCTCTGCACATAGCCAGCCAATCCATAGGGCGTGTCGTTGGCAATATCAATTGCCTCTTCTTGCGTGGTGTAGGGAATCATAGTGAGCACCGGCCCAAAAATTTCTTCGCGGGCGATCATCATATCGTTGTTAACCTGAGAAAAAATCGTGGGGCGAATAAAGTAGCCCTTGTCCAGACCCTTGGGACGACCCGCTCCACCGGCGACCACTTTAGCGCCCTCCTTGATGCCCTCCTCAATCAACGCCTGGATTTTGTTGAACTGTACCTCGGACACCACCGGACCCATCGTGGTGGTCTCGGCGGCGGGATCACCAACCACCACCGACTCAGTTACTTTTGCGGCAATGGCCTCGGCCTCCGCCAATTTGGCCGCTGGCACCAGCATACGCGACGGCGCGTTACAGGATTGCCCGGTATTCTGGTACATATGCATCACGCCACGGGTCACCGCCGCCTCCAGATCGGCGTCATCCAGAACAATATTGGGCGACTTGCCACCCAGTTCCTGGGTGACGCGCTTGACCGTGGGCGCCGCGTTCTGGGCGACCAATGAACCGGCACGGGTCGATCCCGTAAACGACATCATGTTCACATCAGGGTGTCTGGACAGCGCCGTCCCAACCACCGGACCATCGCCATTGACCATATTGAAAACACCGGCCGGGACGCCCGCCTCATGCATCACCTGGCTGAATAGATAGCCCGACAGGGGTGCCACCTCACTGGGCTTGAGTACCATGGTACAACCCACCGCCAGTGCGGGTGCGACCTTGCAGGAAATCTGATTGACCGGCCAGTTCCAAGGGGTAATCAGCCCACACACGCCGATGGGCTCCTTGAAGATACGATGCTCACCCAAATCCTCCTCAAACTCAAAAGTCCGCAGCACCCTGAGCGCTTCCTGCAAATGCCCCTGGCCGCAATAGGCCTGCGCACCCATAGCCAAGCTCTGGGGTGCTCCCATCTCTTCGCGAATCGCGTTGGCAATATCGACGTAATATTTCTTGTAGACCGCGATACACGACTCCAACAGCTCGATTCGCTCCTGCCTGCTGGTGCGACTAAAACTCTCAAATGCGTTCTTGGCTGCCGCAACAGCCTTGTTCACATCCGCCTCGGTGCCCATCGATATCTGAGCACAAACCTCCTCATTGGCCGGATTGATCACGTCGAAATCATGCGGGGTGGTTGGATCGACCCACGCGCCGTTAATGTAAAACTGCTTGTACTCACGCATTGTGATTCTCCCGGTTAGCGTTGGCCAAAGAGGTCGAGTTTAAGCACTCTCAGCCGCACTGACTAGTGCCGTAGCCGCGCAACAGGCGGTTTTTGTATTTAGATGTCACCGGGCGTTGTTTCCGGCCACCGAATCACTCAAAATTGTCTTCCATCGCCTCCCTCTACCAGAGCAAGAACATCATGGATAACGAAGAGTTGACCCTGTTTCGCGATATGACGCGCCGCGCGCTCGAACAGGAAATTGCACCCCACATAGAAGAGTGGGAAGCCCAGCACGGCGTGCCACGGCAACTGTGGCATACGCTGGGACAGGCCGGTTTGTTATGTCCGGATATGCCCCAGGAGTGCGGCGCCGCTGGCACCACACCCCAGGTCACCTTCGCGATCATTGAAGAGCTGTCGCGCATGGGTTTTGGTGGCATCGCCACCGGCTACAGCATTCACAGCAATATCGTAGCGCCGTACATCGAGCATTTTGGTACCGAAGAACAGAAAGCCCAATGGCTGCCGAAAATGGT